>JAGDXS010000019.1 GCA_023261755.1 Thermoplasmata archaeon
CGCTAGGATACCTGATTACCCCATGCCCCCACTACTTCTTATTAGCTCTTCTCTGCCTCATCAATCTTCTCATTCTCTTTTTTCTCCATTTCCAGCGCATCTGTCCTCTCTTTTTCCACACTCTTGAGCTTCTCTTCATTCTAACACCTGGTGTAAAAGGGAAATTGGTCAATGTTTATAATTTTTTTCATTTAAAAGGTCATGGGTACAAATCCTTCCTTCACATGGTCAACGATTATTTTACCTATGTATTCTATTTTAATACCCATTTCAGTTAGCTTGGTAGTAACATTAAATCTATCGGAGACACTTTTGCATGCAAGCATAAGCATTCCAGTGCTATTGAGTTTTTTGAGCATTTCTTTAACTTCTGGAATATCTGAAGCAATGAGTTCTTCACTGGGCCCAAAAAATATTATTCTAATGTCATCAAGGTATTTGTTTATTTTAGCATTATATGCGAAAGCCATTCCCGACATTGCCTTATCAATGTCATTTTTTCCCGATGTTATTATTACAAGTATTTTTGTCATATTAATTTTTAAATTGATCTCTTATTAAGCATTTTTGTTAATTACTTGTAAACTTTTTCCTCTACAAGGTTAAAATCGAGTGCGTCCAGTTGCACATCCCTTTTTGTTGAAAAATAGTTCGGATCCTTCATTTCTTTTATGAATTCATGCTGTATGATCATCTTCATGACTTCATTTGTACCTGTCCAGATCATGCCTAGCCTTGAATCCCTGAGCAATCTTTCTATTGGGTATATGGTAGTATATCCGATGCCACCCATGATCTGCATTGCATCATTTACAACTTTCCACATGACCTCTGTGGAATTTAATTTTGACATGGATACAAGTTTTCTAACATAGGAAAGACTTACCTTTTTTTGTTCTAGAAGATCTGCCGATTTGCTTGCCATATATACAAGTCCCATGGCCTGCTCTATTGCCGTAACAGATTCAGCAATTTTGAAATTTATTCCCTCATGTTCTATTAGCCTATTCCCAAATGCCTCCCTTTTCATGGCATAATCCGTCGCTATCTCTACAGCCGCCATGGCAACTCCAAGTGCACCAGCCGCTGTTGTGAGTCTTTCCGGTACCATCATTATGTTGAAAACATCATATCCCTTGTTCAATTCACCTATGATGTTTTCCTCAGTGATCTCCACATCTTTATACACTATTCTTGCAGTTCCACCTCCTCTTGTGCCCATAAGGCCATAAACAGTTTCAACCTTTAAATTTGGAAGATCCCTATCAACAACAAAGGCTGTAATGCCTCTGGTAATTGGTTTTGCATCTGGATCTGTTATTGCATATGTAACAAAAAAATCTGCACCATTGCCACCGACTACAAACCTTTTCTGGCCGTTCAGAATAAATTTAGATCCTTTTTTAATCGCCCTTGTCCTCATCATCCCGAATAGATCCGATCCACCTGTTGGTTCTGTAATCGCTTCCGCACCGTATTTCTCTCCCGATGTGATCCCTTTCAAATATTTTTCTTTTTGCTCTCTATTTCCAAATTTGTTAATTGGCTCTCCTACAATTGAACCTAAAGAATACATACAACTGAGGGTAAAGCCAAGATACCCCATCTCCTCAACAGCAGACATTTCTGCTATCCAGGAAGCATTTCTGCCACCATATAATTCAGGGAATCTCAATCCTGCTATGTGGTTTTCAGTTATTATTTTAATAAAATCCCTTGGAAATTTTATTTCCTCATTTTCAATTTTTCTTATAAGGTCATGGGGGATTTCTTTAACAATTTTCCTTACCTCATATTTGATTTCCCTTTCCTTATCATTTAAAAGCATATCTTCCATAAAAGATCACATTAAACAATATGGAAAAATTACCAAATAAATTTATCTGATCATGGTTCCGGTATAACCATCTATGTATACAATTTCACCCTCTTCAGGTACTTTATAAAGCTTTGTATTGTACAGGGCACTTATTTTATTAGTTTCAAGAAAATCCATTATTTGAGGAGAAACATCCTCAATAAATATTATCCCCTTATATTTCAAGAATTTTTTATCAACATCTATAATTCTTTTATTTACTAACAGTATGTTTCCATTTTTTCCAGATTTGGTTATTTTTCCGCTGAATGATTTTCCCACAGGATAACCCCTACCAAGGAATTCGCCTATTGTAATTGCTGAAACACTGTTAGTACCACCCAAGAAGAAGTAAGGTGATCCAGATGCAACAACAAGCCTTGATCCTTTTTTAATACTGTAAGATTTTTTTAATGATTCCAATGCATTTTCAAAATTGTTATCATTTAAAATGAAAGCATTTATTCCGCGGTATATGCTTAATTTTCTTGAAAGGCTTTCATTCTTTACGCCTATGTATATGGGTATTCCCGGCCTTACAGCTGAAAGCATTTTTGCAGTATTTCCATGGTTGGTAAAGCCCAAAATACCATCAGCATCTATTTCCTTAGCAATTGCTTTAGATGCCTTAGCAATTGAAAATGCAATTCTATTGCCCAAAAATTCGTCAGGTTCAGGAAAATCCATTATCTTAGATTCAACATAATCAATAATTTTTTTCATGTTTATCACAGCAAGATCTGGATATTTTCCTATTGCAGTTTCTTCTGAAAGCATAACCGCATCAGCATTATCAAGTATTGCATTTGTAACATCAGATATCTCTGCCCTTGTGGGACTACTTTCATTTACCATAGACTCAAGCATCTGTGTTGCAACAATTGTAGGGACACCATATTTATGTGAAACCTTAATAATATTTTTTTGTACAATTCCTATTTCTTCAAGCGGAAGTTCCACTCCAAGGTCTCCTCTTGCTACCATAATGGCATCGGATACTTTTACAATGCTTTCAAGATTTTCTAGACCTGTTTTTGTCTCAATCTTAGAAATTATACTCTGGTTACCACCGTGTTCCATTATCTCTTTTCTCAGGTTTTTAACATTCTCACTACTTTGAACAAAGGAAAGTGCAAAAAAATCCACATCATTTCTTATTCCCTCTTTAAGAAATTCAATGTCCTTTTCTGTAAGAATTCCCAGATCAACGTATCTTCCCGGTATATTTATTCTAGCATGGTTTCTTAGCATGGCATCATTCAACGCTACCATTTTTAAATGGTCGTTATTTTCTAGGACTTTAAAAGAAACTTTACCGTCGCTCATAAGGACTATGTCATTCTTTTTTATGAATTTTAAAACCTCTGGCTTATTTATTACTATGGATGAATCATTAATTTTTTTATTTGTTAAATAATAAATTACATTTGACTTAACTTGAAAATTTTCAGTATCTATTGTTCTTAGCTCTGGACCTTTAAGATCTAGCATTATACCCACATGGGAATTAAATTCCATGTTAATAGAATAAACAAATTTTTTTATTTTTTGAACATCATCTAGATTAGCATGAGCTGTATTCACTCTCACAACAGAAAGTCCATTTTTTGACATTTTTTTCAAAACTTTCTCATTCATTGATGAGGGTCCAACAGTAGCGATTATTTTTGTTTCTCCCATATGAATTATCATAGAGGCAAGGTTTATTAAACTTTACTTTTATTATTGAATTGAATGAGAATAGCATTTATTAATGGGAAAATTTACATAAAATTCAAGCCTTTAGAGAAAAGTGAATCTATTGTTGTTGAATCTGGCAAAATAATATTTTCTGGCCCAACTGAATTATCTTTAAAAAAAGCTGAAAAAATTGTTGATTTAAAAGGCAGAACCTTAATGCCTGGTTTTATTGATGCGCATATGCATCTTGATGAGCTTGGAATGTATCTGAACATACTTGATTTAAGAAACATTCGTTCAATAGAAGAATTGAGAAACAAATTAAAAAAATTTGCAGAAAACCATCCTGGGCCAATAATGGGCCATGGATGGGATCAGGAATTATTCCTAGATAAGAGGTGGCCAAATAAACATGATATAGATGACATAGTAAATGACAGGCCTGTAATATTAACAAGGGTATGTCTACATGCTGCCCTAGTCAATTCATATTTTCTAAAGATAATGAATTATGAAAGTGAAGATGGAATAATAAAAGAGAATGATTTTGAAACTTTCAGGAAAAAGTTCAATTCCCTAATCAATAGAGAAAATAAGAAGAAGTTCATATTGGATGGAATAAATGAATTAATTAAAAATGGAATAACGTCAATAGGTTTTGTTTCCTGCAGTAAAGAGATTTTTCAAATATTGAAGGATCTGGATAAAGAGAAAAAGATTCCAATAAGGATAAATGTTTATTTGAATGCTGAAGATTTCTCGCCAGATATAAATTTCAAAAATTCTGAGCACCTGAAACTCAAAGGCATAAAGCTTTTTGTAGATGGATCATTGGGAGCAAGGACAGCATTATTGAGCGAAAAATACAATGATGCTGATACATTTGGTGAAAAGGTATTCGATGAGAATTATCTTAAAATATATATTGAAAATGCTACAAAAGAGAATTTTCAAGTGGCAATTCATGCCATAGGAGACAGGGCAATGGACATTGCAATTTCTCTATTAAAGAATCATCCTGGGGGCAGGATAGAGCACTGCTCGGTAGTGCGTGACGATCAGCTTGAAAAGCTTAAAAAAATAAATCTTGTTGTACAGCCGCATTTCGTTTTGACGGATTTCTGGGTTCTTGATCGCCTTGGTGAAGAAAGGGCAAGGTTTGTTTATAGGTTCAAGGATCTTTCAAGAATATCAAATTTGGCATTTTCAACGGATGCGCCTGTTGAACCTATAAACCCATTTCTTACATTATATGCAGCTGTAACTCGTGGTAAGTTCGAGAACATACCTATATCGAAATACCAAGATCAAGCAATGGATGTTCAAGAAGCAATATACCATTATACTAAATGCTCAGCAATAGCCTTGAATGAAAGCAGTTATGGAGAATTGGTAGATGGTAATTATGCAGATTTTATAATTCTAGATAAAGATCCATTGAGCATTGATGAAAAGGATCTTGAAAAAATAAATGTTGATGAGGTATATATTTCAGGGGAAAGAATATCCGAAAACATTTTTAAGTAGCTATTGCATAATATGAAAATATGAAGCTTGAAAATAAGATATCCCTTGTTACGGGTGGTTCAAGAGGCATAGGGAGAGCAACTGCAATAAAATTTGCAAGCGAAGGTTCCCATATAATTCTTAACTATAGGTCAAATGATGAGGAAGCAAACACAACATGCAATGATATTAAAAAATTCAAAGTAAACTGCATGAAGGCAAAATATGATATTTCAAGGCAGGATGAAGCAAAAGAGCTGGTAGTGGAATCAATTAAACAATTTGGTGGTGTGGACATTCTATTCAACAATGCTGGAATAATGCTCACAAACACATATGACATAAAAGATTTTGAAAAAATGATCAATACAAATCTTTATTCAATGGTTTACCTGATAGAAGGATTAAAAGAAAATTTCATGAAGAGAGGAGGAAAAATAATAAATGTATCAAGCGTAGCGGGTATTACAACTGCACTTGAAGGTACTACATATTATTCAATAACGAAGGGTGCCGTTATTACGCTTACAAGAAGATATGCTTATGAGCTTGGAAAATATAAAGTGAATGTGAATGCAATAGCTCCTGGATACATAGAAACAGATTTAACAAAGAAGGGAAAGAGTGAGGATGAATGGAAAAAAATTGTTGAAAGCATTTCAAAGAAAACAATACTTGGCCGTATAGGAAGGCCTGAAGACATAGCTAATGTTGCATTGTTCCTAGCATCCGATGATTCAGATTTCATTACCGGCCAGATTATAGTTGCAGATGGTGGAAGGATCGATTACATTACCCATTCACTTTGAAAATAAATTTATGCTAGTTTTGCAATTATGAATTAGGTGTTAAAACATGATAGCATTTTTGCCAAAGGAGCTTGAGGAATTCAGGTTAAAGGTAAGAAAATTTTGTGAAACAAGCATTGAAAAAAATGCACAGAGATGGGACGAAAATGAAGAATTTCCATATGATTCTTTAAGGGCATTAGGAGAAGAAGGCATTCTTGGTTTAGGAATACCAGAGGAATATGGTGGAGCCGGCACGAGTAGAATAAAGCTTGTTATTGCAATTGAGGAAGTAGCAAGAGTTGATCCCAATAGTGCATTCATTATGGAGGTTGAAAGCCTTTTTGATCAAACACTTTTACTTTTTGGAAATGAAAAGCAGAAATCAATATTAAGGGATGTGGCAGCAGGAAAGAAAATAGGGACATTCGCTTTAACTGAACCAACAGGGGGTACGGATGTAGCAGGAATAAAAAGCACAGCTAAAAAGGAGAATGGAAAATATTATCTTTACGGTTCTAAATATTTTATAACAAATGCTCTTGTAGCAAGCTATTTCATAGTTTTTGCAAAAACTGCACCTGAACTTAAGAGCAAGGGCATTACAGCATTCCTTGTTGAGAAGGGAACTGAGAATTTCAATGTAGGGCCTAAAATTCACTTAACAGGTTTTAGGGGATCCGCTATAGCAGGCCTCCAGTACAACGGTGCGCCTGTAAATGAAGATGCTATAATAGGAAAAGAGAATGAAGGTATAAAAGTGGCAATGGCAGTACTCGAAAGAGGTAGGGTAAATATATCATCACTTGCTCTTGGCATGTTGCAGCGTGTTTATGAAGAATCAGTAAAATTTGCAAATTATAGAAAATCTATGGAGAATACACTGGTAAATTTCCAATTTATTCAACAGTACCTCACTGACATGCTTTCTGACCTTGAGGCATCAAGGTTAATGGTCTACAATACAGCTATGCTCATTGACCAGGGGCAGCAAGTAGGTCTGAACGCAGCAGCAACAAAACTGTTTGTGAGTGAAGCCCTCATGAAGCATGTCAAGAATGGTGTAGAAATTCTTGGTGGCTATGGCTATACAAGGGGAACTGTAATGGAAAGGCTTGCAAGGGATGCACATAATACAACATTAAGCCTAGGCACATCTGAAGCGATGCGCATGGTACTTTCCAAATATTTGAAATTATAATTATTTAAATGCCTTTTCCTTCATTTTTAGCATTTCTCTGTAAAAATTCACCATGAAACAGTTTAAATTTTTAATTTTTATTTTTTTAGACCATACTAATTCATCCTTATCATAGATTATGGGCCCAATATAATTCCTTGGTAAAGGATTTGCACCATCGTGTGAAACATTATTTAAAAACTGTTCTATCAATTCAATATTAATTTCACTGCTTGAAAGGCCCTTTTCTTTTTTCATTTTCGCTATCATATATCCTGCCTCAAGGCTAAGTGATCCAATATCCTGCTTTGAAAGCCATTGTGTTTCATAATTTAATGAATCGGTCCAAGATCTTGATTTATCCAGAAGGTTGTAATGGTCCATAAGCGTTCTAGCAAAAATCCTGTAGCCGTACTTTTCGTTCTGCTCGAATGCAAGGCTTCCGGGATCGACGAAAGGCGCTATGGGTGAAGTGAAAAGATGTATCCAGTTTCTGTATAAATCGTACATTCTATCCATGTATTTTATATCGTTATAAACATCATCCCTAGTTTGCTTCGTAAGCCCGATTGAAAAGAAAACATCCATTTTCCTGGCACTGTGCTTTTTTGCATACTCTATAGTTTTTTCAAGTGCAAAATTATTGTAATATCTTCCCCCACCAGCCCTTACCATTTCATTTGATGATTCAGGAGATATTTCAAATGTGAATTCGGAAACATTTTTCTCTATATTTTCATAGAATGATTCAGGTGCAGGGTTAAAAATTTCAAACATTATTGGTATATCTATACCATTTTCCTTTATTTTTCTTAAGAGCTCTTCCTCATATTTTTGTCCGGCTTCGTGGACATCCCCTATCACGAATGCAGGTGCTCCAAGATTTTCCTGTATTGATATTAAATCATCAATTACATTATCAATAGATCTGTAAGAGACAACTTTTCTGAAATAAGAATTTTCATATGCAAATTTGGACCCTCCGCATATTACACAGTTGTGATGGCATCCCTTCTGTATGAATGTCATCCCTGAGGGCGAGACTATCCAATCAGAATATGGTATAGCAGATTTAACATCCAAGTTCCTGATGCACTGCTTAATCATGTACTTATAATTTAAATGAACTGAATCAATATAATTTTCTGGAGGTTCTATTTTGTTTATTTTTATTTTAGAACCATCACGCCAAACAAGGTTGTGCACTGCTGAAAGATCATTTTTATTCTCATGCGCATCTATAAGTTCAGGGAAAAAAGGTTCTGTAGTATCACCAATTAAAACATAATCTATAAAATCTAAATTTTTTATAATTTCATTATGGTAATATGATGATGAAATGCCTCCCAACAGGACTGCTGTATCAGGGTGGTATTTTTTTACAATTTTTGCCAAATTTAGAGCACCGTGAACATGTGGTAGCCAGTGCAAGTCTATGGCAACTATTTCACTTTCTAACTTCTTGATTCTCTTTTCAACATCAAAGTTTTCATCCATAAGCATTTCTACGGCGATGTTCTCTATCTTTACCTTATATCCCTTTGGAATTAATTCATTAAGAATGCTCAAGAAACCTATTGGGTACATTTCAAAAATTGGTGTAGATGGTATTACATCACTTACTGGGCCATAAAACCTGTTTCTCTTTCTGAAATCGTAAATGGAGGGGGCATGCAATAATATTAGATCATACATTTTTTCAATGCTAAAAAACTTCTTAATTTATTAATTTTAAGTATATCAATCAATAACAAACATGTTTTTTCTATCCCTTGTCCATTTCATAGAGGAATATTTATTATATATCTTTTTTGCAAGGCCTATTTCATCATTTGTGAAACTTCCATAATAAAATTCACCATTGAAAGATTTTTTATATCCATTTATGAATGAATCAATGATTTTCATTCTTGGAATTTTTACATCCAAATTTTTCAATGATGTTACCCTTTCATAAATATTTTTTATCATCTTATCCTTAATTTTCTCATCAGAAACTTTCAGCACAGAAAACATTTCATAGGGATTAACATCAAGAAGAATTGTTCCATGTTGTAAAATGCTACCATACCTTCTTGTTTGTGCATTTCCAGAAATCTTTTTATCATTTACTGAAATATCATTTATTCCAGACCATCTTGCATCTATGCCCAATGATCTAAGGCCCTCAATTATACCTGAAAAAAGTGTTCCGTATGAATCCCTAACATTGACATCCTTAATAACGTCATGTCCAACAACTATGCTGTATGTTATTTCCCCATCCTTCCAGTGGTATACAGCTCCACCGCCAGTAATCCTCCTTATGAGGGCAATGCCATGGGATTCTGCATAATTTACATCCACCTCATCGTCAAGGTTCTGGAAATAGCCTATGCTAACTGCAGAAGGATCCCAGCCATAGAATCTTATTGTGTTATAATCTACATTTTTCCTCAAATAAAGAACAGATTCATCAAGAGCCATGTTGATTGCAGGTTCCCTGAAAGAATCAACAATTATTCTAAATTTCATGAAATCACCTAATGATAAAGCATGATCTCAATAAAATGTTTTAAGTGCTCTGCAAGAACAGGGTTATCAGAATATCCGCAGGCATCAAGCTCCGCATCAGCAATTAGGGCTCTTTTCCCATCTGAAACTATATCTGTAGCTATAAGGCCATCCTTGTAATGAACCTCAGTGTTCTTCGGTGCCCTCTGTGTTCTTGATGTAATAACAATGATCCTTACATTTCTAGATAAAGCCTTTTTAATATTGTCCATTAATGCTTTTCTTATTTCAGCAAGTTTGGGTGAAGACAATAAAATTTCCTGTTCAGAAAGCTCTATCATTTCACCTATCTTCTGAATTACTTTATTTTTACCATAGATTGTGTAAACAAGCTGCGGTTCACCTTTTTCACCGAACATTTCCTGTGCAAGTTTCAAATGTGAAAAAAGGTCCTTGACAAGGCGATCAAACCTTTCCTCGAGTATTTTTAGGTCCATAGGCTTGTATATTCTCGGCTTGCCAGATACAACTTTTGCAAAACCTTTATTTTCCAATGAATCTAAAACTTTATATGATGATGTTCTTGGAATTTTAGCTATTTTTGCCACATTTTCAGCCTCACCACCCCCGAGATAGATCAATGCAAGAAATGCTTTAGCTTCATATTCAGTGAGGCCTAACACTTTCAGGCTATCTATCATATTTTGTATACTTTTATTAATATCCGTGTTGGCATAAAGATCCATTTTTACACCTAGAAAAAAGAGGGAAAAATCATATATAAAAATTGCTATTGTATGAGGAAAATGAAATGCTCAAGGTGTAATAAAGATGCAGTAATTTACGTTAGATACAATGGAGAGCATTTGTGTAGAGAGCATTTTATAGAATTTCTTGAATCAAGGGTAAAGCATGAATTAAGAAATCAAGTAAATCTTAAACCTGGTGATAGAATCATTGTTGGTGTATCTGGAGGTAAAGATAGTACCACAACTGCCTATCTTTTAAAAAAAATTCTTTCACATAGGAGGGATATTGAAATAATTGCTGTAACAATTGATGAAGGGATTGATGGTTACAGGAATATAGCACTTGAAAAACTCATACCATTTATGAAAAAGATTGGAATTGAGCATCATGTATTCAGTTTCAAGGATTATTTTAATTATACCATGGATGAAATTTCAAGAATTGACAAGGATCTTGTTCCTTGCACATACTGCGGTGTTTTCAGAAGAAATTTATTGAACATAGCTGCTAAAAAGCTAAATGGTAATTATGTTGCAACGGGCCTTAATCTGGACGATACAGCTCAAAGCATAATAATGAACTTTGTAAGGGGTGACCTTGATAGACTGGCTAGGCTGGGGCCACATACAATCATCAAGGAGGATCTTGTACCAAGGATTCAACCATTGAGGAAAATACCTGAAAAGGAGGTACTTCTATACGCAATTCTTAATAATATTGAATTTTACCATGGTACCTGCCCTTATGCGGATCTTGCTTTAAGAAATCAGTTCAGGGAGGCAGTAGACAACTGGGAGAACAGGTCACCAGGATCGAGGCACGCCATACTTTCTGTCTATGACCAAATGAAGGACATGTTGATGCAAAAATACAAGGATTTTAAATTAAATAAATGTGAAATATGCGGTGAACCTACTGTGGGGAAGATATGCAAATCGTGTGAACTTAAGTTGAGGCTTGAAAATATTCAGAAGGTATAATTATTTGGATTAATCTTTCTTAAAATTAAGTCAGCAGCCATATTTATTACATCATAAAGATCCGACACTTCCGGGCAATATGCAATTTCCAGTGCGCTCAAATCTTCTGCAGAGGCCTTTTTTCTTATTGCAAGGGAAATGACATTTATTTTTGATGATGCATTTTTTCCTACTGCCTGAGCTCCTAGAATAGTGCCATTATTTTTATCACAAACTATTTTTAGCGTTATTTCTTCACCGCCAGCATATTCAGGTCTGTCGAGTGTTTTTGCCCTTGCAGTTACGATCTGAAATTTTTCTTTTGCCTGGTTTTCCGTTAAGCCAACAGCTGCAACTTCTAAATTGCCGACCATGGAAACAAAGGTGCCAAGCGCTCCTGAATATGTTGCATCATGACCTGCCAAGTTTATACCAGCAACTATGCCCTGCTTTGCAGCTGTTGTTGCAAGCTGAACAGGTGCATATGATCCATCAACATAATTCTTGGTAATAATGCAGTCTCCTGCAGCATATATATCAGGATTCGATGTTTGCATTTTATCATTTACAACTATGAATGATCTATCCATGTTAACAATGTTTTTCAATATTTCAGTACTTGGCCTTACGCCTGTGGCAAGAATTATTGCATCTGCATTGAAAATAGAATCACCTGATCTTATGCCAATGATTCTGTTATTTTCAACAACAATTTCATCCACTTTTGAATTAAGGTGAATTGAGATGCCAAATTTTTCTAATTCATTTTTAACAATTTCAGCCATTTCAGGATCTAGAACCCTAGGAAAAGGTTGAGGAAACATTTCAAACACATGAACATTTAAATTCCATGATTTAAGTGCATATGCCATCTCAAGGCCTATGGCTCCTGCGCCTACAACAGAAACATTTTTTATATTTTTCTTAACAATGAAATCTTTTATAGAATTTGCATCCTCTAGCGTTTTTACTATGAAAACACCTTTATTTATGAATCCATCTGCATTCTTTATTTTAGGTATTAATGGCTCAGCACCTGCGGCATATAATAATTTATCATATTTGATTTCTTTAATTTCATTATTCTTTTTATTAAGAACTTTAATCTTTTTTTCTGATGCATTTATTTCTATCGCCTCATATTCGAGGAGAACATTAATTCTCCTTGTTCTTGGAAAAGGATGCTTCAGTTTAGAAAAATCATCCTTTCTTTCAAGAATCAAGGGTATTCCACAAGGTGAATAAGATTCATAACTGTGCTTTTCTATAATTGTTATTTCCTCCTCCCTGTTTAATGTGGTAATCCACCTTGTTGCATAAACACCGGCTGTGCCTAGGCCTATAATAACGATCATATATGCACAATATTAAATAAAATAATAAAACTTTCTTATTTTATTTTGACAATTTTTAAAAAAATTTTCAGAAAAATATTAAATATTAATTCAAATTTTGGCGCTCTATGAGAGCAAAATCTGAATGGTCACGATTGAATGAAATAATGATACATAGGCCATCCGTTGAAATAGAATATGCTATGCTGGCACCTAAACCTTTTCTTTTTGAAAGGGTTTTCAATGTTCAAAAAGCTATTAAAGAACATGAAAAGCTTGAAAATATACTAGTTGAAAATGGTGTAAAGGTAAGAAGGCTCGAGAATGAAATAATAGAAAAGGCCGATAAATTTGAATCATTCAGGAAAATCATCATAGATTTCCTTCTAGCAAAAGTTCATTTTTATGGTAAAATAGATGATTCAGAGGATGCGGAGGAAAATTTCAGAAAGAATATTGAATTTTTGGATAACAAGACAATTTTTGATTTAATGGTACTTGAACCATCAATTATTTTAAGGAGCGATGGTTCAATTGAATATCCATCAGTTTATTCTAATCTGCCTTTGGCCAACCTCTATTTTATGAGGGATCAGCAGGCTGTGGCGGATAACGGAATAATAATAGGAAACATGAAAATGGAACAGAGGAAGAGGGAAATTGACATAACAAAATTGGTAATTGAGCATGTTTTCGGATTAAAGGACGCCTTTGAAATTAACAAGAGGGGGCATTTTGAGGGTGGAGATTTTATGCCTGCGGGATCATTTTCCTTGATAGGAATTGGATCAAGAACTGATTGGGAAGGGGCATACCAGGCAATATTTTCAGGTAAAATTGAGTCTGAAGAAGTACTCGTGGTTGAAAATCCCGTATATGAATTTGCAAAGGGAAACAAAATGGTTAACATGCATTTGGATACATATTTCAATATTGCAGGGGATGGGCTAGCTGTAACATCCATATACCTTGCAAAGAATGCGAAAGCTGTCTTATTTAAAAAAGAAAGCAAAGGCGACTATGTAAAAGAAGGTCATACTACATTATACGATTATCTAAAATCAAAGGATTTCAATTTCATAGATCTTTCTATTCCTGAGCAATTGGCATATTCATCTAATTTTCTCACAATAAAGGATAGAAGAATAATCACAGTAAATGTAAAAAGGGTGATTGATAAACTTATCAATGAAAATGCATTTGATAAACAAACAGAGGAAATTGTAAAATCTGAAATGAGCAAACTTGGAAATGAAATATTTCCAGAAAGATCAGATGTGAAGAAAGAGGGCATTGAATTTATAAATGCTGATCTTATAGAACTTACAGGTGGATATGGTGGAGCTCATTGCATGACGGCCACACTAGACAGGGCTTAAATATTAATAATTGAAATAATTATAAGGTCTAAAAAGGTGTTAACCATGAAAAGAGATCTTGTATCTATAATGGACGTTAAGGACGATCTAATGGAAATTATTAATCTTGGCATGGAAGTAAAAAAGAATCCTAAAAAATACAGTGAAGCGTTGAAAGGAAAGAGTCTAGCCATGATATTTGAAAAGCCATCAACAAGAACAAGGACAAGCTTTGAGGTAGGCATGACGCAGTTAGGTGGCCACGCACTGTACATGAGCCCCAGGGATTTGCAAATGGGTAGAGGAGAAACAATTGAAGATACAGCAAAAGTATTGAGCAGGTTTGTGGATGGTATAATATACAGGGCATTCGATCATAAGATGGTAATAGCACTTGCACAGAATGCAACAGTGCCGGTTATAAATGCCCTAGATGATGTTGAACATCCTGCACAGATTATTGCAGATTTAATGACAATTTTAGAGAAGAAAGGTAAATTGAAGGGTCTTAAGGTATCATTTATTGGTGATGGTAATAATGTCGCAAACTCACTTATGCTCGGTTGCGCCATAGTAGGTGCGGACTTCTACATAGCATCGCCGAAGGGCTATGAAATTAAGGATGAGTATGTAACATTAGCTAGAAAAGTTGCAAATGGAAAATCAAAAATTGTCGTAACAAACGATCCTATTGAAGCTGCAAAGGATGCGGATGTAATATATACGGATGTTTGGGTATCCATGGGAGAAGAATCTGAAAAAGAAAAGAAGGAAAAGGCATTCAAAGATTACCAGATAAATGGAAACCTTGTAAAACATGCTAAGAAAGATTTCATTTTCATGCACTGCCTGCCAGCCCACAGAGGCCTTGAAGTGACATCAGAAGTAATTGATGGCCCGAATAGTGTTGTTTTTGATGAAGCAGAAAACAGGCTGCATGCACAAAAAGCATTAATGATAAAATTAATGAGCTAAAATCTTCTTTTAAACATTTTTTCAATTTCTTTTATTTCTAATTTTATCATTGTTGGTCTTCCGTGAGGACAAGTATATGGATTTCTGCATTTCATGAGATCAATTATCAATGATTTCATCTCCTTATCTGATAATTTTTCATTTGCCTTTATTGCACCTTTGCATGCCATCAATGCTGCAATCTGGAATTTTCTTTCTTCATCTATTCCCTTATTTGAACTCTTTATCTGGTCTATGCCCTCAAGAATAGCATCTTTTATGTCTTCATTGCTGAATATTGAAGGGACAGATTTAACAGAAACAGATCTCTGGTAAACATCTATTGAAAATCCATATTCTTCGAACATTTCTTTGTATGTTCTTAAAATTTCAGCATCCTGTGATGAAAGATCAACCATCACAGGGGATATCAATTTTTGGAAATTTTTCCTATTCATGTCATCAAGAAATTTTTCTGTCCTTATTCTTTCATGAGCAGCATGCTGGTCTATTAGTATTAAGGAATCTGGTGATTCGCAAATAATGTATGTCATTGCAAACTGTCCTATGATTTTTAAACCTCCAAGATCTGGCACATGTTCCTCAATTTTTTTCTGAACAGTTGCTTGTGAATATTGAAAAAAATCATTTTTTTGAACAGGCTCAAGCATCTCAGGCATTTTTTCAAGAACTGGATTAACATTAGGTCTTTCAGAAGGAATAAGATTCAGGTCCTTGAGCGCATTTGAAATTGTTTCCTTAACAAATTTTTTTATCAAGTATTCATCCTGGAATTTTATTCTTATCTTCGATGGATGTATATTTACATCTATCTCATCTGGTGGAATTTCTATTTTTATTACAACAATAGGATATCTATCGTGGAATAGAAGGGAACCATAACCTTCAAGGATAGCATCATTTAATTCATTTGCCTGGACATACCTACCATTCACGAATATGAACATATGATCCCTGGTTTTTCTGTTTAAATTTTGTTTTGATATTATTCCAGAGATTTTTAAATTACCATTTGATGATGAAACCTGAATCATGTTTAGTGCATCTTCAGGTGAATAAATCTGTGCCAGTCTATCCTTCAAATCTTTAACCTGAGGCAAATCTAGAACAATTTTTCCATTATGTATAAGCTTAAATCCAATATTCTCATTTTCCAATGTGTATGGTACAAAAAAGTCTTCAATGTATTTGAATTCCTGATTATCCCCCTTCAGAAATTTTCTTCTAGCAGGTAGATTTTCAAACAGGTCCATGACCTTTATCAAAGTGCCTTTTCTCGGTTGTTCATCATGAACGTCCACTATTTTACCAAAGTCTATTTTCAAAAAAGTGGATGGTTTATCATATTCCTCTCCAGTGATAATTTCCATTTTTGAGACTGAAGAAATGCTGTATAAAGCCTCTCCTCTGAAGCCCAATGTTCTTATGTTTTTTAAATCATCCTTACCAGATATTTTGCTAGTTGCATGCTTGCTTATGCTCATCAAAGCATCATTTCTGCTCATTCCTATTCCATTGTCAGTAACCTGAATTAATTTTTTACCACCAGATTCAATGTTGACAATTATTTCGCTTGATTTTGCATCAATTGAATTTTCAACTAATTCCTTGACAACACTTGCCGGCCTTTCAATAACCTCACCAGCTGCAATTAAATTAATTGTTTCATTGTCAAGAATCTTTATTCTATCCATGAGTTTAACATAAAAAATACATTTAAAAACATATTGGGGAAAATTAATATATCTGTTATATATCAAGTATATCAGTTAAACATGAGAAAAAATATTGTCATAATTGGTGTAATTCTCCTTATTCTTGGAGTAATTATGTTCGGTGCATCTTCATACAAGATATCTCAGAATATAGAAAAAGGCAGCATCTGGCATCAGTACAAAAATAATGAGTACATATCTGAAGAATTGAATTTTTCCTCAGATTATGCTCTTATTTATTCATATAATCTAACAAATTCCGGAGTTATTTATTCGGTCACTTTAAATTTAGTGAATAATACGAATTTAAAAGATTATGTAATAAAGCCAACAGTGGTTGAAAATAACATGCTTACCTATGATCTAAAGCCAGGTAATTATTACATAGTGATATTTTCAAGATCAAGTCCTAACGTTACTTATACATTCATAGACCTTGATAAGGTAGTATTAACTAGTCTCTTGGAATTATCTGGAATCATACTGGCTGTAATAGGAATTATAGTTGCAATAATAGGCTTAATACTTAAGAAGAAAAGATGATAATGTTCATAAAAATAGAATTAAATAGTGATACACCAATATATATGCAAATTTATGATGAGATAGTTAAAGCCATAGCATCAGGAGATCTTAAGGAAGGAACAGTTCTTCCATCAGCAAGAAAGCTCGCTGCAAACCTAGGTATAAATTTCCATACTGTTAACAAGGCTTACAATCTTCTGAGAGAGCATAGATTTCTCCTCCTCAACAGAAAAAAAGAATTTGTTGTTCAGAGGTCAAGGGATGAAAAGTTCATGGAAAAATTGAAGGACCAGGAATTGAAATTGTTTGAGGAGGCAATTGCAAAGGGATTCACTGAAAAGGAAATTTTGAACATGCTTCAAAATGTTTTAAAAAGGCAAAAAAAAAGTGAAGAATTATGAATTTTTCAATCATAGTGATGGATTTTGCAATTCTTATTATGGGAATTTTAACATTTCTTATGCCAGATCTTCTTCCGAAAACCCTGCAATCCGGTGTGAGAATACCTCCTGAATATGCAAATGATTTATTGATCAAAAAATTAAATTATGCTTTAGAATTTATATATCAATTTTAACCGGAATAACCATTTTCTAACAATATTTTCAGGCTTGTATGTGCAGTTAATTCTATTGTTCTTGTTCATTGTTCTTACATACATGGCCTACTATATAGCTCACAGAAGGATACACAAAGAGAAAATAATAAAAAAATGGTATGAGAATATTTAGTAAAAAGTGATCTCCTCCCATCATTGAAATGATGGGCATCCCTTCAGAATGCCATTTATTATGGGAGGTTGTGTGTTCAGGAATTTCTTCAATCCCATCATCCACACTTCGGGCTGGGTCACTCCAGCCCCCACCATCCTCGTCTTTTCACTCACATGGCCCATGGTTATTCCTTTCAGCATGATGTTTATGCTTCCTACCACATCCCTGTCTCCTTCATATACACTTGAATTGCATCTGAATTCTTTATTCCAATAAAAGGGATAAGGATAACAATGCAGAAAATGCATTTGAAAAATTCCTGGAAGGCAATAACATAAAACACATAATATCCAGGATCAACCATCCTCAAACGAATGGAAAGGTGGAGAAATGGTTTCATCTATATGAAAAGTACAGGAAGGACTTTGAAACATTTGAGGATCTTGTGGAATGGTATAATAAGGTGAGATACCACGAGAGCCTTGATACAGATTATTATATGCAGACACCTGAAGAAGCATTCTGGAGCAGGTTGCCAGAAGAAAGCAAACTGGGGAATTTCTATAGAATAATGGGGGTAGAATAAATGATTGAAAATAAAAATAATAGTAAACTTTATATGGTCAAATTAAATGGAACTACTCATTGCTTAAATTATGAATGATTTAAAGAATAAAATCATTGCAGTTCTTGTAGGGATTTCATTCATGCTTATAGCCCTGTTAATTCAAATAATTTTTCAGGAAATGCCTTTTATTATTCTTTTCATTGAGCACGGTTATTTAAATGCTGAAAAAATTTTAGAAAATTTTGAATTCTCATATGCAATTTTGTATGCTATCTTCATAGGTGGAACAGCAGGCATATTCCAAGAATTAATGAAGTATTTTGGTGTAAAAATTCAGAACATAGAATATGCTCTTTATGTAGGCATTGGTTTTTCAATTATTGATATTTCAGTTGGAATCATAGAATATTTACCCACCAAATTGGTATACTATGAATATATTATTCTGGCCGTTAATTTCTTAATATCACTAATGTTCCATCCTGGAACTGCTATGTTATTAAAGCATGGTATAATCATTAATAAAATTGGTCTATATTTACCATTAACTATATTATTGCATACATTCATTGACGGTGGTGTTGCGTTCTCAGATATAGTAATAAATAAAAACAATTTTGTTTTTGTTGTAACAACATTTCTTACCATTTCAGTAATTATATCTCTACTATCATTGATTTTTGGATTGAAATTAAATTATAAAGATCAAAAAGGTTATAAAAATCAATTTGTTAATGACAACCATGATTGAAATAGAAGAGAAAGGGAATTATGCAACAATAAAAATTTTGAGGGAAGAAAAAGCAAATTCATTGAATATGGAATCCATTGAGGAACTTTTTTCAGCAATAAAACCATTAGAAAAAAAGTCCAATATTCTTTCTGTAATAATCACTGGAAGCGGTAAATTTTTTTCAGCAGGTGGTGATCTTTCCCAGATGCTTAAACTCGATGAGAACGAAGGTATAAGGTTCTCAATGCTAGGCCAGGAGCTTATGGATTATATTGAAAATTCAACAAAGATCTTTATAGCTGCAATGAACGGCCCAGCGTATGGTGGTGGCATGGAGCTCGCTCTTGCCTGCGATATAAGAATTGCATCAAAGAACGTAAAGATGGGCCAGACTGAAATAAACGTTGGCCTTGTAACAGGCTGGGGAGGAGCAGAGCGTCTCATTAGATACGTTGGAAAAAGCTTAGCATCTTATCTTCTTCTTAAAGGCGAAGTAATCGATGCTGAAACTGCCATGAGATATGGATTGATCCATCAAATATCTGAAGATCCTTTATCAGATGCAATAAAATTTGCTGAGAACTTATCAAAGAAGAATCCCGATGCAGTAAGAGCATACAAATTAATGTTGAAGGAAAATTCGTATCTCTTAGAGAGATCATTATTTGGAAAGATTGTTTCATCAAGGAATGGAAAGGAAGCAATAAATGCATTTTTTGAAAAAAGGGAGCCTAAGTTTTTATGATCCTGGTGCATGCCTGCTGCGCACCTTGCCTTTCATCAATAATTGATGTACTGGATGAGCCATTCAAGGTCTTCTGGTACAATCCTAACATACAACCTTACAGGGAATATCTCAGAAGGCTTGATACATTAGAGAAATTTAAAAAAGAAAAAAATTTTGAAATTATTTATGATTTTAGCTACGATCTACAGCATTGGATGGAAAATGCATCAAAATTAAATAAAAAGTCTGATGTCCTCAGATGCAGGTTCTGCTATGCTGATCGTCTTGAAAGAACAGCAAAGTATGCAAAGGAAAATGGTTTTGATAAATTTACATCATCAACGCTATATTCTCCATACCAGAAGCATGAATTGATAAGAGAAATAGGTAATGCATTGGGCAAAAAATATGGTATTGAATTTTATTACAGAGATTTCAGGGACCTTTTTCCAAGGGGAGATGAAATAGCCAAAAAGTATGGCCTTTACAGGCAGGGTTACTGCGGCTGCATTTTCAGTGAATTTGACAAATATTCAATGAAGGTGAAATTGGATGTTCATCAAGGTATCGAATGATAGGATAGAAATTGAAAAATTAATATCCATGATAAATAATGAAAAAAATGGTGCAATTGTCACTTTTATAGGAACTGTAAGGGATTCAAATGAAGGTAAAAATGTTACAAAAATAATTTATGATGCTTATTTGCCAATGGCTGAAATTGAGTTAGAAAAATTACTTAAAGAAACAAAATTAAAATTCAATATTCTTGATGCGTGCGTTCACCATAGGATAGGGGAATTCTATCCTGGTGAAATTGTGGTATTCATAGCAGTATCTTCAGAGCACAGGGAAGAGGCTTTCAATGCCTGCAAATATATCATTGATAGAATAAAAGAAACAGTCCCAATATGGAAAAAGGAATTTTATGGTGAGGAGAGCAGGTGGCTTTAATTCATTGAAAGTATGAAAGGTCCTGTGACTGCTTACCCTTAACAATTTCATCCAGAAGCTTGTTTGCGCTATCCTGATCCATGCCTACCTTGTTTATAAGGAAATTGAGAAGATCTTCCCTTGTTGCACCTTTTTGCATTCTTTCCTGAATCATAAGAATAACTCTCTGAGCAAGCTGCTTATTAAATTCCTCCTCAAGTTTAAACTCCTTGATCATGAGATAGAGTGCAGTTATGAGGCCAGTTAAGGCATCACCGAATTCCTCCTTGCTTATTGAAGCCAGGTCCAATTCAGAGCTAAGGACTATTTCTTCGTTTATTCCTCTTATAACAAATTTAACAAGGCTGGTTCTGTCGTTCAAAAAAAGTAGTTTTCTTGAAATATCGAGTCTCTGGATTGGGTCAAGAAGAGCAGTTTCAAGACCTGTATGAACATTTAATTTTACGATCCTATTGGCAATCATTATATTTAAAATGAAAGGCACCTTGGGATGTTCTGCAACTATCATATTCTGATTCAACTTAACATCCCATATTAAGTTCACAGGGTCCTCTGATTTGTCAGAACCGGATGTGAGCCATTTAATGATCTCCTGTGTCCAATCTGTAACGTTCTGGCCTGCAAGTGAAATAAGGTCTGGAGCGATCTTTATAATATCATCCTCTGTTATTATGCCAACAAGTTTGCTATTTTCTACCACAGGAAGTTTCCTTATGCCCTTGCTCACCATTAATTTAGCAGCATTTTCAAGGCTTTCTGTTGGCAAAATTGATATAATGGGGGAGCTCATTATTTTATCAATTGTTTCCTTAGAAATATCAACATGCTTCAATAAAACTTTTGTTGTAAAATCCCTTTCCGTAACTATGCCCTTTGGAAGATCATTTTCCTTCACTATTATAGTAAAGACACCCTTTTCAACCATCTTTTTTAGTGCCTCTGCAATTGTTGTATTTTTATCAATACAAATATAATTTTTTGACATTAATTCATTTACATTTTGTATTTTCATATTCCCACCATTTGAACATAATAATAGGATATTAAAAATGTTTCTTTCTACTATTACCATAAAATATAAATAAGGTCTAGTTATCACTAATTCTACCTGTGATTGAGGATATGAAAGAGGTGTAATGTATATGGCAGATAAAGCAGCATATGTAAAATTCGATGTGCCTAAGGATCTTCAGGATAAGATTCTTTCAGGCGTGGAAATGGCAAAGGAATCTGGAAAGATAAGAAAGGGTACAAATGAGGTAACAAAAGCAGTTGAAAGAAATGACGCTAAATTCGTTGTAATAGCTATGGATGTTCAGCCCCCTGAAGTGGTGGCTCATTTACCTCTACTTTGCGATGAAAAAAAGGTACCTTATGCTTTCGTTAACAGTAAAAATGATCTTGGTTCTAGGATAGGTATACAGTCAGCTGCAAGTGTTGCTGTGATCGAATTTGGAAAGAGTGAAGAGGAATTTAAAAAGATTATTGAAGAAGTAGCAAAATTAAATAAATAAGGTGAAAGATAAATGCCAGATGAAGCTACCCCTGCAGAAGTTGTCGAGATTATGGGAAGAACAGGCATGACAGGGGAAGTTATACAGGTGAAGGTAAAGGTTCTCGAAGGTAATGACAAGGGCAGAATTATAACAAGGAATCTCGTAGGGCCCGTCCAGATTGGAGATATTGTAATGCTCAGGGAAACTGCCAGGGAAGCAAGAAAGCTAGTTGCTAGGTGATTTTCATGGTAGTAAAAAGATACTGTTCATTCTGCGGAAAAGAAATAGAACCGGGTACAGGAAAAATGTATGTTAAAAGAGATGGATCAATTTTATTCTTTTGCAGCAGTAAATGCCAGAAAAATATGCTTAAACTAGGCAGGATTCCAAAAAATGTAACTTGGACGAAGGCCTATGCTGAAGAAAAGAAGGTAAGGTTGCACATGGTGAGGCAAAGTGAGCAGAACGCTGGTAATACTCAAGCCTGATGCAATACAGAGGAACATGGCCGGAAGGATCATTTCCAGGATTGAGGATAAGGGTCTAAAAATTTCTGCAATGAAAATGGTTTATCTTGATAAAAGAACAGCAGAAAGGCTGTATGAAGTACACAAGGGAAAACCATTTTACCAGTCACTAGTTGATTATATCACTTCTGGGCCAATAATTGCCATGGTTGTTGAAGGCAGGGACGTTATAAATGTAATAAGGAAACTGATGGGAAAAACAAATGGTGCTGAAGCGGAGCCCGGCACAATCAGGGGAGATTTTTCAACGGGCATAGAAAAGAATCTTATCCACGCAAGTGATTCGGATGAATCATTAAGGAGAGAACTACCAATTTTCTTCTCTGAAGAAGATATAATAAAGTATAACAAGGCAGATGAATCCTGGCTCTGAGTTAATTGTAATCTCCGATGTTCACGCAAATATCATTGCCTTGAGGGAAATATATAAGCGTTTCAATTCCGGAATTGTAATTCATGCAGGAGATATAATAGGATACAATCCATATCCATATGAAACTATTCAATTTTTCATAAAGCAGAAAATAAAGACCATACTTGGGAACCATGACCGTGCATTAATAAATGGTGATACATTTGGCCTGAATGAATATGCATCCATGGCTATAGAATGGACAATGCAGCATCTTGACAATTATTCAATTGAATATTTAAAATCACTCAAGAAATCAATTAAAATGAACATTTTTGGCAAGAGGGTAGCAGTTTATCATGGTTCTCCAAAAAATGATGATGAATATATCTATGAAGAAGATCTTGAAGAAAATATCATACCTAAAGATGTGGATGTTTTAATTCTTGGTCATACACACATTCCCTATGTAAAAAGGTTTAATGAAAAGATTGTGATAAATCCCGGGAGTGTTGGACAGCCTAGGGATGGTGACCCAAGAGCATCTTTTGTAAGAATAGATGAGAACTGGAACGCAAGGATAGAACGCGTAGAATATGATATTGAAGAAGTTTATAAAAAAATAGAGGAATCGGGCCTTCCGGATTTTCTTGGTACAAGGCTTTTTAAAGGTATCTAAAAAATTATGAAAATTGTTTTTTGAACAATTTGTAATATAGTATAGGATCAAGGAGATTTATGAAACCTGCAAGTAAGGGTGGTAATTCTATGCTGTATGCCATAATGCTTCCTGAAACAGGTGGTGAGATTGAAGAGAATCCTGTTCTGGTGAATGAAGTAACACCAGATGAAGTAGCCCTTTCCGTCTCATCCACAATGCCCATGGAGAAGGACTGCCTTACAGGTATTGCACCCATCTGAAATCCATTTCTAATTATGAAAAGGAAAGCGGTCAAGATCATTATGGGGCTCAGTGCTATCAATATTAATGATACTGAGGCTGTTATCCTTGACCATATAATTACCTTTAATTCATCCTCCTTTCTTATTATTAGAGGAATTACAAGCATCATCAAAGTTGTGAATATATTAGCAATGCCAAATATTATACCTATCTGCCCTGCTGTTAAATGGAACCTGAGAGAAAACCAGAGTGAAAATATGGGTGAGATCAAACCTGCACCTATGCCAGATGGTATTGTGGGTATTGAAAGTTTTAATATATTCTTCCAAGATAACTTAGGAAGAAAGTGTTTCGATCTTAGCCCCGTATCCTTTATGAAAATTGTAATTCCAGCACCAAAGAAACCAAATAATGCAGCTATATAGAACAATTGGTAAACGTTAATCTTGAATATTTCCAGAGCTGGTATGGTAAATGATCCAACGACGCTTGATATCATACCTATTGCCGATGCAATTCCCAACACCTTGGAAAAGTTCTCCCTTTTTGTATATTCAGTTACCATTGCGCTCTGTATTGATCCAAATGGCCCGCCTGAACCTATGGGGCCACCACCTGTACCCGTAAAACCACCAATGCCTGACAGTAAAGCAAGCAAGGCTATGTTTTTTGTCTCAAGAAACATAAATGCTGAGATGCCGAATAATACATAAAGTATAAAAAGAACATTCCTCCTTCCATAATGATCTGCAATCATTGAAAGTAATAATGCAAGAATTGCGTTTATTATTATTGCAGAACCTATTATTATTCCTATTGAAATTAAAGAAAAGCCTATGGACCTCAGATACAGGCTTAGGAGAACATTTAAAAAACCGTAACTGTAACTAAGAAGTGCCCTGGCACCAATTATCTTTTTTACGTTGTTATCCATGCTTAATCGCCAATTTTTTCAAACACCAGCAAATAATGGTATTTCAAGTCTTTTTCTTTATATAATTTAAAACCTTGTGATTCAAGATCCTTTATGACCTCCTCTTTCTTTACCCTCATTGGTGGGCCGAACATCCTTACTTCATTAAAATCCATGATTGCAAAATATTTTTTAGTTATTTTCCTTATATTTTCCGATAGATTTTCTTTGCACTCCAATCTCAGACCGTGGTAAACATTAGCCATAAATGTAAGGTCATATTTCCCCTGGTCAAATTTGCATAAATCTGCCTTAATTGTTTTAATTCCAAGAGAATTCATTTCATCAAAGTAAGAATTGTCTATATCTATAGCTGTAACAGATTTAGCATATTTAACAAATTCCTTTGAAAAATAACCGTCTCCTGCACCCAAATCCGCTATTTCCCAGTCATTTTTTATTTCAAGGAAATCTATGATCTCTTTAATGTTATACGCACTATCTCTCATTCTTCCACCATGATGGTGTCTAAAATGCATTCTTTCATCAAACATAATTTCACCTCTAACTCATTTATCTATATCTAACATATCTAATTCCTATTTAAATTTTTCTTCAATGCTTCCTAAAATGTCATCTATTAATTTTTTCATTATTTTCAACTGTTTTTCATGTGATATTAAAAAATCCTTTCCGTGGTCTGTTATATAATAAATTTTAACATTTCTGCTTGTATCTGATAATTTTTCCTCCTTTCTCACGCACCCTTTTTTTTCCAATGATTTTAATATTACGTATATCATACCGGGTGGTAATTTTCCCTCTATTTTATCTGAAATTTTTTTCTCTATTGCATAGCCGTGGAGAGGTCCATCAAGTAGTTCTTTTATTATGAGGATAGAAATAATACCTTTAAGCATTTTTTCCCTTTTTTCCATGGTTGGATATATATAATGATCCTATAAATAAGTTATCTATTAAAAATTAAAAAATTTTATTTAATTAATGATCATTCTTTATTTATGAGAATTGCCAAATTTGAAAATGAATATTATGCTGTCAGGGAAAATAGAATGGTAAAATTGAAATCCTTTTCAGTGAATGATCTTATGGAAAGGGAAAAAATAAAAGAAATTGAAATCTTTTTTAATGACAATATAGATCTTTCAGTTCCTGTGCCAGAAAAATTGGATCCTCCTGTTTTACCTAAAACATTAATGGGCATAGGAAGAAATTATGCAGAACATGCTAAGGAAACTGGTCATAACGCCCCAAAGGAGCCTGTCTTCTTCTCAAAGGCTGTTACTTCAATAATCGGCCATGGCCATGATATAAAATATCCAAAAATTGTTACTCAGCTAGATTATGAGGTTGAGCTAGCAGTAATAATTGGAAAAAGGGGGAAATATATTCCAAAAGAAGATGCAATGGAATACATTGCAGGTTATACAATCATGAATGATGTAAGTGCAAGGGATCACCAATTCAGGTATGAAAATCAATGGTTTGTAGGTAAATCATTTGACACTTTCGCACCATTAGGCCCTTGGATCGTAGACAAGTATGAAATAAATGATCCTCAGAATTTGAAATTGAAGACAATGGTAAATAATGAAATAAGGCAGAATTCAAATACAATGAATATGATTTTCAAAATAGATTTTCTTATAAACTTTATTAGCAATGTTCTTACTCTTGAACCAGGGGATATAATTTCAACGGGAACACCAAGCGGTGTTGCCATGGGAATGAAGGAGCCTAAATTCCTTCAAATAGGTGATGTGATAGAAATGGAGATAGAGAAAATAGGGATATTAAAAAATA
Organism: Thermoplasmata archaeon; assembly: GCA_023261755.1. Classification (GTDB taxonomy): domain Archaea; phylum Thermoplasmatota; class Thermoplasmata; order Thermoplasmatales; family ARK-15; genus ARK-15. The sequence continues at coordinate 26,833 of JAGDXS010000019.1, forward strand.
GGGTAATAAAAGAATAATATTATATTATTTTTATTAATTTACGAAATGATTAAATATGCAATTTTCATGATGTTATCTATGATATCTGTTATAGGTTCTGGAAGAGTAGGAGCAACAACAGCTGCATTTTTGATGATGGGTGAAATGGATAATAATATTACACTTGTTGATATAGTGGAAGGTCTTCCTCAGGGAGAAGCGCTAGATCTTAACCACACCGCAGCAATTCTTGGAAAGGATGTAAATGTTAAAGGATCAAATAGCTATGAGGATATTAAAGGAAGCGATATTGTAATTATTACCGCTGGTCTTCCAAGGAAGCCAGGTATGACAAGAGAAGAGCTTGCAGCAAAAAATGCAGACATTGTTTCAACAGCTGCTGAAAATGTGAAAAAATATGCACCAAATGCAATTGTAATAATAACAACAAATCCTCTCGATGTGATGGTTGCTGTTCTTTACAATAAGTTAAAATTCCCGAGGAACAGGGTAATCGGCTTTAGCGGAGTTTTGGATTCTAGGAGAATGGCTTACTATGCATCTAAATATATTGGTGTATCACCCTCTGCAATAACACCTCTAGTTCTTGGACAGCATGGTGAAAATATGTATCCTGTACCTGAGCTTTCCTTTGTATACGGAAAGAGTTTAAAGTCATTCCTTACAGAAGAACAGTATGCAAGTGTTGTGAAAAATACAATTAATGCAGGAGCAGATATAACAAATCTTAGAAAATTTAGCAGTAATTGGGGGCCTGCAGGAGGTCTTCTGGTAATGGTAGATGCCATAAAGAAGGATAGAAAGACAGCACTTGAGGCAAGTGTTCTCTTGCAGGGAGAGTATGGTGTAAACGGATACTTTGCTGAGGTGCCGGTAATACTTGGAAAGAATGGTGTTGAAAAGATTGTTGAAGTTGACCTCACACCTGAACAGAAAGAAAAGTTCATGAAAAGCATAGATGCTATTAAAAATAATTTGAAGCAGGTTCCAGAATCATATCTAAAATAAACTTTTTTTGAGAAACACTTATCTATTATTTTTTTATTTCATATTCAATGTTCAGAGGCGTTGATGTTGGAAGTACCACCACTAAAATTATTTTCATGGAAGATAATATTGTAGATAAGGAAATACTTCCAACAATAAAGTTCATTTATTCCCCGAGAAAAAATGAATTCATGGATGCAGTTTCAACAGGTTATGGGAGATTTACAATAAACTCTAAAAAGGTAATTCCTGAAATAAGAGCGCATGTGCTCGGTGCACTTTACCAGACTGAGTATAGGGATTTTACACTTTTAGATATAGGTGGCCAGGATTATAAAATAGTGTATGTGAAAAATGGTGTCATCCAGGATTTTTTAACAAACGACAAGTGTGCAGCAGGGACTGGCAGATTCCTCGAAAAGATGGTCCAGGTCCTTGATATTTCAATGGATGATCTTTCTAGGCATTTTCAGGATCCCGTAAAGCTAAATTCAACATGCACAGTATTTGCAGAAACGGAATTAATTTCAAAGATGATGGAAGGTTATCCCAAAGAAAGGTTAATTTCTGGTGTAAATTACAGTGTTTTTGAAAGACTCAAGCCATTCCTAATGAGATTTAAATCGGAACATATTATATTTACCGGAGGTGTGGCAAAAAATTTTGCCATAAGGGAAATTATTCAAAATGAACTCGGCGTTAATTTAATTGTTCCAGAAGAGCCTCAAGCAAACGGCGCCATTGGTTGCGCTTATTATGCAAAGAAGTTAAATCTCAGAAATCTTTCAGTTCAAGCCTATAAATCTTGAATAGGTTCTCCTTAAGCTCATAGGAATATTTTTCAAGCAATTCTTTGTTTTCATTTTCAAGCATTTTGAATCTTTTAGGCACTGTTGTTATGTCCATTACTGCACCTTTTTTCATTGGATCGTCCAAAAAATCAGTTTCCATAAAAAACCTGAAGCCCTTGTTTATAGCCTCCCTTATGTTATCCCTGCTTGATATAACAGAGGGAAATATACCATGGTTCTCTTCTTCAAGAATAAGAGGTGGGCTAAAATGCTTTATTACAAAATTTTTGTCAATCCCAGACTTTTCGGCCATGATGGATAATTCGTTGAAAACCTTTTCATCAGCTGATTCTGTATGGAGCACAACTGGTATTTTTTCTTTACCTGCTCTTTTTAAAGCATAAGATAAAATTTCATTTGAAACAATCCAAATATTTTCATCTACCTGAAAATGCGGTCTTCCTATTTCACCAACAGCATTAGCCTTTCCATCTTGAACATATGTAATCGCCAATTCAATTGCATCTAGGAAAAGTTCCTTTGCATTTTCTAATCCAATAATTTCACTTGATTTTATCAAATCTACAGGATATGGTCCTACAGTAACAAGAACATTCAAGGATGTTTCTTTCCTTACGAGATCAGCTATCCTTACAATTCTCTCATATTGGTCCATGAAGTATTTTAAATCTACTGGTTTGTAAATTCCCGGAATGTTACAGAGATTAATGATCCTTCCGCCTTCCTTTTCAAACCTTTTTGCAGCAAGTACATTTTCACCATTTTCCTGAAGGTGGACATGGTTGTCAAAAACAGGATATGGCAATTCAATCCCTCCAGTAAGGTTCCCTCAATTTTACTGCAAGTTCAAATTTTTCTTTCAATTTTTCCTCATTTCCTGATTTTAATTCATCAAGGACAGGAACCAAATTATCATTCCTGAATATACATGGTTTCAATTTACCATCGTATGTAAAGCGCATTCTAGTGCAATTCTTGCAAAATTCAGTATTATGCATAGGCTTTACAAGCTCAATCTCGTATTTAGACCCATTATTTTTTATTAAAAATTTATCCCTATTGTGCAATGGGTTCTTCCTTATTTCAGGATTAAAAGATCTTAAATATTTTTCAACATCGTCAAGAGGAACATGATATTTGATGTACCAAGGTGTTTTTTCACCCTCCACGGGGACCTCAAGTTCAATTATTTGTAGAACCATCTTTGAATTTTTAACAAATTCCATCATTTCATTTATTTGGTTATCATTCAAACCTCTCATTAAAACCATGTTTATTTTTATTGGATTGAGTGGTGTTTTCAAGGATTCTTGAATCCCATCCAAAACTCTAGGAAGAAAATCCATACCAGTAATTTTTTTGTATGTTTCTCTATCAAGAGTATGAAGGCTTATGTTGATTCTGTTTAATCCTGCATCATAAAGAGACCAGACCCTTGATTTTAAATATGTGCCATTAGTCGTTAAGCTGATATCATTAAAATATTTCTTAGATATCTTTATTATATCTTCTAGGTCTCCTCTTTCCAGTGGTTCTCCACCTGTAAACTTTATTTTTTTTATTCCCAAAGAGCTTACAACTTTAAACAGCGTTTCAAAATCTTCAGGAATTAAAATATCCTTTTCTCCCTTTATGCCTTCCCTGTGGCAGTAGAAGCAATTTAAGTTACATTCTTTTGTGACCGAAACCCTAATGCTGTTAACGGGCCTGCCGTATGAATCTATCACTGCATATTGATTAAGACATCTTTTATAAATAATTTTTGTTGTTAGATATTGTTTTAATTAATTTTAACAAATTTTTTTACTTATTTATTTTAAGCTATCTATTTTGGATTTTATGTTTAAAAAAATCCATTAAAATCATAGCAAAGATTAATCAAGGAGATGAGAAATACGGGAAAAGATTGAAAGCGATAGAAGAAATTAATTCATTATTAAAGAAAAAATTTGGTGGCAAAATTACCAAAGATTATTGATATACGATAAAATAAAATTACGCTTGGTGAATCTATATGGAATAACAACAAAGTTTGAAAAAATTCTAAAAATTAAGAAATTATAATTTATTAATAAATATATATCATTGCTCAACATATTCTAATTGGCCATATAGCTTTTAAAAAAGATGATATATGAGATAGATTATTTTATCAATTTTTTTAAAATAATATAAAATTAATTTAATGGAATGAATTTAAAAATTGTCTAGATTTTTCTGATTTCCTGTTTTTTCAGAAAAATCTCCAAAGAATGAAGGATCTAGGACTTCAAAGCCCTGACTTTTAAATGCATCGTCAAACCTGTGATCAGGGGTTACAAGAAAAACAAACATTGAATAATCATTTTTTAATGTTATCCCAAGCTTTCTCTTCACTTCATGGTAGTTTGAAGATCCAATGCAATCCTTGTATATTTGAAGCTGCCTTAGAGTTTCACCAAAGCTCTTTATGTGGCTTTTAATCTCAATCGCTATTTTTATCAGTAATTCTCTTTCAAGTTTAGGTATCGCAGTTTCTACATTCAAAGTCAAAGATAAAACAGCATCGGGGAAAGCAATTCTGCATATTCTAGGCTCGCCAGTTATTTTCATGCTTTTTATCTCAGCCTTAAGAGATCCACTTAAAAAATATTTCAAAAAAAATTTGGATAATTTTTCGTAATTTCCTAGGACAAGAATATTAATTTTATCATGAATTTCGTTAAAATCATCTTCATCGCTGTATCTTATTCCCTTCATATTGATCAAATGTATGTAAGCCAGTTATTGTGGGATTTCTCTTTTCCATGAACAATATCCATATACCTATTTTTAATTGCAACTGTAATTTTTCCAGGGTTTCCATCTCCTATTCTTATGCCATCTATATTAACTATTGGCGTTATTTCTGCAGCTGTTCCGGAGAAAAATACTTCATTGCTCACATAAAGCTCTTCCTTGTGTATGTCCCTTTCAATGACATTATATCCTAGATCCCTTGAAATATTCATTACCGTATCCCTAGTAATACCTTCAAGAATATCAGAACTTAGTCCGGGTGAAATTACATTGTTACCTTTAACTATGAATATATTCTCTCCAGGTCCTTCTGCAACAGAACCATTATCTGTTAAAAGTATTGCTTCATCATATCCTGAATACCTTGCCTCTAGATGTGCAATTATAGAATTCAAATAATTTCCACTTGCCTTTGCGCTAACAGGTAGTATATTAGAATTAATCCTTTTCCATGAGGATATTTTGCATTTAACTCCGTTCAACTCTGTTAGATATTCTTTGAATGGAACAGCAGCAATGAATACGCTTATTTTCTTTTTAAAAGGTGAAAGGCCTATGGTATCATCGTTATAGAATGCAAATGGCCTTATGTAACAGTTACTAAGATTATTCTTTTTTACAACTTCTATTATTGCATTTTTTATTTCATCCTTCGTGTATTTCAAATCCATGTAATAAATCTTAGCTGACCTGAAAAATCTGTTTATGTGATCATCCAACCTGAATATGGCAGTTCCCTTATCCGTTTCGTATGCCCTAATGCCTTCAAAAATTCCTGAGCCATATTGCAAAGAATGTGTAAGAATTGGAACTTTTGCATCGTTGTACTGGATTAATTCACCATCAAGCCATACTTTGAGGTCTTTCATGATTATTAGATAAATGAAATCGTTTAAAATATTTTTCATGCATTAGTTAAAATATTTTTTAATTTGAATTAATCCATGAATGTCTCAACTATATTCGCTATCTCTTTTATTGCTTTTGATGCTTCTGATTCTGGTGAAAATTCTATTAGTGTTTTCCTTTGTACCATGGATTTCGCAACATTTTTGTCGTATGGTATTCTTCCTATTATTTCAAGATCATTTTGCCTTGCAAAATCGTCTATTTCATGAAAATTTTCATTTAAATTATATTTGTTTACAACAATATATGATTTAATTCTGAAATGTTCAGCAAGGTAAAATGCTCTTTTAAGATCGCTTAAGCTCGATTTAGTTGGCTCTGCAATTAATATTGCATGTGAGGCCCCACTCATTGAAGCTATCACCTGGCACCCTATACCTGCTGCGGAATCTACTATTATATTTTTAACCAAACCATCTTTTAGCCATGATCTAGCTATATTTTTTTCCTCAGTTACAAGCTTACCTGAATTTGGTTGACCGACATCGAGTTCAGAGCTTACAAAAGGACCATATTTTGTTTTACCAATCTTTATCCATCCAGAAAGATTATTCTTTTTTATGGAAATAACCTGCCTTGGGCATATTACCTTGCATGCTCCGCAACCTTCGCATAAAAATTCTTTGATTTTTGGGAAATTATTTTCTTTTGATATTGCTTCATATGTGCATACTTCCTGGCATAGGAAACATTGAATGCATCCTGAATAGTCAATTTTAGCTATGCTCTTTTCCCTGTATTCTATCTCCTTTTCCCAGGAATTAACATTGAATATTAGATGCAGATTGGGAGCTTCTGCATCTGCATCTACAATTGCAATTTTCTTCTCAGACAGAAGAACTGATAATGATGATGATAAAGTACTTTTACCAACTCCACCCTTTCCGCTTGCTATTACTATTTCTGCCATAGAAGATCCATCACCCTTTCATAAACATTATAAAATTCTTTTGCTGCATTGCTTTCAGGATATAAATCTACCACAGGGATGCCCTTTATATAGCTATCTACAACTTCATCGCTAAAAGGTATTTTTCCGATTATATCATAATCAATGTCAATATTTTCTGAAGTGAGATCAAATCTATTTATTATTACATAGCCTTTAATATTAAGCTTTTTAAGAAGATTCATGATCATATTAAGATCGTGAATGCCAAGTGGTGTTGGCTCGGTAACCACAAGGGCAAATTTTGAATTTTCAAGTGCTGCTGCCACATGGTTTCCTGTTCCGGCAGACGTATCATAAATTTTTAGATCATCATTTAAAGAATCTGCAATACTTCTTGCTTGTATTACAAGAGGATATGATCTTTCCTCGCCTTCCTTTAGCATGCCTGTTATCAATGTCAGATTATCATTTATATTTGTTTTATAAATACTTCCTATTATTTTTTTATCATCTTCTATGGCATTTGAAGGGCAAACTAGCTGGCAAGTTCTACATCCTGAGCATAGTGTAGGCATCAGAAATGGATAACCTTCTTTAAACATGACGATGGCGCTTTCAGAGCAATTTTGCCTGCATAAATCGCATTTTGTGCATTTTGAATAAACAAATTTTGGCCTGAAAATAAAACTTTTTTTCTCATTTTTTAAATTACTTGAAAGAAGAATATGATCATTTGGGCACTCAACATCCGCATCCACAAGCGTTACCTTGAATTTTTTTGAAAATAATGTGGCAAGGTTAATTGCAACTGTACTTTTACCTGTACCACCCTTGCCACCTGTAACTGCAATTTTCATAAGATTGAATCACCAGGGACCGCCTCTTCCTCTACCCATACCTCTTCCCCTTCCCATTCCATGACCACCTGGACCACCCATACCTGTGGAAGGTTGTAATTTACCAGATAAATATGCATTTATTGCCTCCTCCACAATCATGGGTGGGCATTCGCGCATATCGATTCTTCCCATTGAAAGTACCTGGAATGAGTTAGGACCTATTGCACCTGCAATAAGAACATTGCATCCTGAATTTATAACTGCCTGAGCGGCCTGAATGCCCGCTCCACTTCCTGCCATGTACCCAGGATTTTGTATAACCTGGACATTTTTGATGGACCCATTTTCATAATCCACTAAAGTGAAAGTTGGACATCTGCCAAAATTAGCACTAACATAATCCTTCAAACCACCAGGTCCAGAAGTGGCTAAACATATCTTCATATAAAAATCACCATTGACGGAAATACAAAAAGATAAATAAATTTTGTTAAGATTTTAGTATAATTAAAACGCTTCTTCGAGCGAAATTTATAATTTTATTAGAAAAATTTTAAATAAAAAAATCAATTACATTCAGGTGGAGGAGATAACATGGGTGATTGGTCATTAGAAAATTTAGAGAATCTAAAAGAGGAGCCTGAAAGAAAGTATGTAGAAACAAGAACTTTATTAATTTTAGCTGTGACAGGAATATTTCTAGGGGTATCTTTAATTACACCATTTGCCCATGGAGACAATATTTCGTATGATAATATTTCAGATGCAAAGGTGACAGTATATAATTTATATGGGATAATAGTTGGAACAATAGATGGAAAATGGACTTTTGCAGTGGATACGTCCAACAATCAGTTTTATTTAAATAATCAGAATACTTTCTTCTATACCCATCATTCGAGTGCATGGTTATGGAGCTCTGATATTAATAACCTATACGTCTCTACCACAAATAATGAGCTGTATGCTACTTATATTTGGTCGGTTTCCTCTGCGTTGAGTAGTATTTCAGGTTCCACAATTAATCAGGTCAGTCTAAATCCTGGAAATGTAGTCAATATTTACATAGAGCAGTATGGTCAAGTGCAATATAATAATGATTTACTATTACCTGTTGATGTATCTTTAGATCTAGATATTTGAAAAATTTTTTGAATTTTTCATTATTTTTTTTTGGTGGTATAAATGAAAAAACAAACATATAAAAACAAGAAAAATAGTATGAATAAAATTATAAATAATTTACTCGTTATAATATTAATAGGCTTTGGGGCCGGCATTGGATTTTTGCCTATGATGGAATATTATAGCGGGCCATACCATGCTGAAACTTATTATAATAGTATACGTGCCGGTTCAGGATTCACATTCGTAGGAACGGTAGGTGGTTATAATAATTCTAGCAGATCTGGATTTACCTATGGCTTTTTAATCAATGTCACATTTTTAAACACCAATGAAGCACAGGTTTACATTACTGTATTTCAACTCCCTGAAAATGCCGGTTATTTTAATATTTTTCTTTTGCCAAAAAATCCTTTTTATCCAGAACCTATCAAAATAGATCAGTTTAATTACAAAACTAGCATTTCTTCATCTCCTTTACTTAAACTACTTTTCCTAAGCACTTATAGCAGTGATACATTAATTGGAAACATAACGTTAAATAGGACAAATTTCAATATGCAACCTTATCCTAACTTTGGAATGCCCAACCTTAATTATATTGTTGTTAATGGCATTAATACGCCTTTTTTTTACATCTTATATGAGAATTTTAGGGTTCTGGGTTATTTAGCTGAAATGCCACATTTAATAAATTTCTTACCTTTAATTAAAGATATCTATCCTGGAGCTAATTATTCTAAATTGAACTGTCAGATTTTTACTATTCAATTTGGCTCAAGCAATACTGCACCACCACAAAATTGGGCTGCATTCTATATGTGGGGATTTGGGATGGCATTTCCATTGGACATTATAATTATAGCAGCTGGAATAATTCTATATGTTATGAGATTCAGAAGGTGAACTGATGAAACTTATTTTTGAACATTTATTTAAATATTTGAATAATAACCTAATCCTGAAAGACATAGATTTTTCATTAGAATCAAGAAAGCTAGCAATTATAGGGCACAATGGAAGTGGTAAAACTACACTTTTATCTTTAATTGCGGGTCTATTAAAACCTGATGAAGGATATGTAAGTATTGACGGAATAGAACCATTTTTCGAAAGGGAAAAAATTGTAAAACACTTATCTTTTATATTTGAAAAAGGTAATTATTCTTATAATATGAGTGTAGGTAATTATGTTAAAATTCTTAAAAAAATAAGAGATGAAAAATATGTTAATGATATAGCAGATATTTTAGAATTATCAAAATTTGAGAATGCAAATATGAAGGAATTATCAACAGGCCAAGCTCAGCTGGTTTATCTTTTATCAGTCCTTACTTCCAATAAAAAAATCATAATTTTGGATGAACCCTTTAGCCATCTTGACCCTGGTAGGTATATAAAAATAACTAAATTTATTCAGAATATGGAAAAAGACTTCATATTAGCTACCCAGAGTTTTAATGAGGCGGAGGAATTATGCGATGAATATATAGTACTAAAAGAAGGAGAAATATTATGGAAAGGATCAAAAAAAGATTTATACAAGAATAATTTATTTGAAATTTACTTAAATGAAAATAATATTCCAGGCCTAAATGTCATATCAGATATGGGGAAAGTTTTAATTGCAGAGGCTAGAATTGATTATTTAGTAAAATTGTTAGAAGATGGAAAAATATTAGGTTTTAAAAGAGCGGGTTTAAGGAGGATATATGGCGAAATTAACTTATTCAACTGAATGGTATCTTAAAACAATAATCATCCATCCTGTTTATGAAATAATTTTAGTATTTTCTATTTTAATCGAACTATTATTATTAGATTTAAAATATTTTAATGATTTTTTAATATTAATGATTATTTTTCTTCTTCCTTTATTTCAAACATTGGTTGGGACGGGTATTTTTAGGGATATGCATTTGAAAGTTTTTGAAATTAGCCTTATGGAAGGATATTTCAATATAACATTTTCAAAGTCAGTTGCTCTATTAATTTCATATATTCCATTCTTTATTGCAGAATTATTGATAATGGTAATATTTCATATCACCTCTTTTTTTGTTCCTTTGGTTCTCAGTTCTCTTTTAGCTATTGTAATCTCTTTACTTCTTTCTATTTCATCCAATGCCTCTTTTTCATTTACAGCTCTGGCAATATTTATGTTTATATTTCCAATAGGTGTTCAAATATATATTCAAAATTTGGCTCAATTAAATCAACAACCTGATTTAATTACATCATCCATTTCCTATATCCTTAGTCCTTTAGTGGCATACCAATATTGGAAATTAAGATTTATAGAGCTTAGCCCATTTTATGGATTTTTGTTAGATGTTATTTTTATTATAATCCTTTACGTACTATATTTATTAATTTCTATGAGGCATCAAATCAAACCCTAGTATTTTGTAAATTTACCAATTTTCTTTATTTTTATAATTATAAATTAATTATAAGCTTAATGCATTAAAATATTAGATAATCGCACTTAAAAAAAAATAAAAAAATTTATTTTTCTAGGTCTTCTAGTCTTTTTCTTATATAATTCATTCTTTCTTGAAGATATTTTAGTTCATTTTCAAGTGCGGTTTTTTCATCCACTGGCTGAAATCCATAGTTAGTTCCTGTAGCCATATTTTGATTCCAAGGATATTGAGTGTAATTCTGATATGGATAGTTCCATCTCCACCCCCTTGGCAGACCTGTCCAAGGGCAATAGCCTAGAGTAGCTCCCCATCCTCTACCTCTTCCACCATACCATCCTGGTCCATACATATTTTATCACCTAATTACTCAAATGAGTAATTATATTTAAATTTTTCCATAGGGCAGAATGATAAATTAAAATTAAGGGAATCATATTAAACATGCAATGTATTTAATTAATATGTTAAAGTTTTTCATCGGAATAGCATTTCTTGCTATTGCATCATATCAGGATATCCGTGAAAGAGAAATTACTGCAATGATCTGGATATTCATGGGGATCACATCAGCCATATTACTTTTTATTGCCTATTCTCAAGATATTTTCTATGTAATAACTATATTAGCAATATTCTTCCTATGGTTTTTAGATATTGAAAAATATGAAAAATACTTGGATATCCTTTCATTAATAATTTTGATTTCAATACTTTTTTTTACAAAAGAAAATTTAGTATTTTTTGTTGATGGTATACTTATAATATTTTATAAATACCTTTATAATTATGGCATTCTAGGTGGAAAAGCAGATGCGAGGGCCATTATGGCAATTACATTGCTCAATCCATTTTATCCCGAACTCTTCTTAAACTTTTATGCAAATAGATCAATAGTTTCAATCATTTTTCCATATTCCCTCGAGGTTCTCTTTTATGCAGTTATAATCAATGCCATTGTATTCATTATTTATTTATTTTTCATTAATATAAAAAATGGTGCAAAATTTTTACCCAAAAAGATTTTCACTCATATATACAGTAATGGTGAATGGATCAAATACCAAACACCATTTATACTTTCAATCTTAATAGCATTTATAATATCATACTTCTTTGATCTTTTTTATTTATTCTAGCCCTTCATTACACCTAGAGGCCTCATTTTGACAATTATCCTTGATATATTAGCTCCCTGAACAGCTTCAACGACATCATCAACATTCTTGTATGCACCTGGAGCTTCTTCAGCTGCAACATCAGAACTTGCCGATTTTACATATATTCCCTTTTGCAACAGATCCTTCTTGACCTGTTCTCCCCTGTACCTTCTCAGTGCTTCATTTCTTGAAAGAACCCTTCCAGCTCCATGGCATGTGGAACCAAAAGTTTCATTTATTGCTTGATCCGTTCCAACAAGGAGGTAAGAAGCTCTGCCCATGTCCCCAGGGATCAATACTGGCTGGCCTATGTCCATATATATTTTGGGAAGTGCTGGATGCCCAGCAGGGAATGCCCTAGTTGCACCTTTTCTGTGAACAATTACCTTTTTTCTCCTTCCATCAATTTCATATTCCTCTATCTTAGCTATATTATGAGCAAGTGAATATATAACATGCATGTCAAGGTCTTCCGCCGATGCCTTGAATATTTTTTCAAATGCTGTCCTTGCCCAGTGGTTGATCATTTGCCTATTTACGAAGCCAAAATTTGCCGCAGCAGCCATAGCGGATATGTAATCTTGCGCTTCCTTTGAATCTATGGGAGCGCTAGCCAATTGTTTGTCAGGCAATTCGATGTTATATTTTCTCGCAGCGTCCTCCATCACTTCTATGTAATCAGTTGCTACCTGATGGCCCAAGCCCCTTGAACCTGTATGTATCATTACTGTGATTTGACCCTCTTCCATTATGCCAAATTTTTTCGCAATTTCCGGTAAAAATATTTTATCTACAACCTGAACTTCAAGGAAATGGTTACCTGCACCAAGTGAACCGAGCTGCGGAGCTCCCCTTGATTTTGCTTTTTCAGATACCTTCGATGGGTCTGCATTTTGAATTCTTCCATTTTCCTCAATCCTTTCAAGGTCCTCTTCCCATCCAAATCCATTTGAAACTGCCCATTTTGCGCCTTCTGCAAGAACATTATTCAATTCATTTTTATTCAATTTTATTTTCCCCTCAGAACCTACGCCACTTGGAACCTCTTTGAAAATTGCATCAATGAGTTCTTTTATTTTAGGTTGTACATCCTTAATGCTTAAATTTGTTCTTAGCATTTTTACACCGCAGTTAATGTCGTAACCTACACCCCCAGGGCTTATGATACCTTCATCATAATCGAAGGCTGCTACGCCACCTATTGGGAAACCATACCCCCAGTGAATATCCGGCATAGCATAGGATGCCCTTATAATACCTGGAAGAAAAGCGACATTAGCAACCTGTTCTGGTGCATTGTCTTTCCTTATTTCATTTATCATGTGCTCAGAGGCAAATATTATTCCATCTACACGCATGCCTTTTTTGTAAGTTTTTGGTATTCTCCATCTGAAATTATCAACTCTTTCCAAAGGTCCATTGTACATTTTTTTCACCCTTAAAAACAAAATCTATTTTATAACATCCACACCATGCCTTTCTTTAAGTTCCTGCTCTGTGATCTTGCCCATAATCTGTTTTGATTTAACGCCAGTTGCAACTATCATTACATTAATTTTTCCCTCAAATTCAGGATCTATAGCAGCTCCCCAAATAATTCTTGCCTTATCACCTACACGTTTGTGTACTTCTTCAACAATGGTTTGTGCCTCTGAAACAGTCATTTCAGGACCACCTATCACATGAACAAGGACACCTGTAGCAGAAGAAATATCCACCTCAAGAAGAGGTGAATTAACTGCATCTTCAAGTGCTTCCTGGGCGCGTTCATCTCCTGCGGATTCGCTTTCGCCAACTCCTATCATAGCAACTCCGCCATCTTTCATTATCGTCTTTAGATCGTTGAAGTCCAGATTAACCAATCCTGGTTTGGTGATCATTTCTGTGAGACCTTTTATAGCACGCATAAGAACAGTATCTGCAACCTTAAATGCATCATTCAATGGCATTCTTGGCACAAGCTCAAGTAATTTATCATTTGGTATTGTTATTACTGTATCTGCTGCTTCTCTGAGTTTATCAAGACCATAGAGTGCATTTTCCATCCTTGTTCTTCCCTCTGATGTAAACGGGAGCGTGCATACAGCTATTGTAAGTGCCCCAAGTTCTTTTGCTATTTTTGCAACGTATGGAGCAGAGCCTGTACCTGTTCCACCACCCAATCCACAAGTTATAAAAACAATATCAGATCCTTGAAGGGTGCTTCTTATTTTATCTTCCGCCTCTCTTGCAGCTTCTTCACCCACCTGGGGTATTGCACCTGCACCAAGGCCTCTTGTAATTCTCTTACCAAGAAGTATTTTCTTTTGGGCTTTTGTTATAAGCAAATGTTGTGCATCTGTATTTGCCGCAATAAGTTCAGCGCCTATTACCCCCTCTTCCATGATCCTGTTTATAGTATTTGATCCTCCACCACCACATCCTATTATTTTTATTACAGTTTTCAAACCCCTTAATATTTCTTCCAGCTCCTTATCCTCTTCAGATTCCGTAATGTTTTCATTACTTTTATATTGATTTTCATTTACGTATGATTTTGATAACACATCCTTTAGAAGGGATTTCATTCTCTTTCACCAATATGATAATTTCTAACCTGATATTTAAAACATTGCTTGATAATTTTTATTTTAGAATAAAGTTTTGAATCCAGGTATAAAGCTTTAAGAGATTCCTCAAGCTTCTTCATATTTTTTAAGATATGATAATCATTAATAAATTTGTACCCCATATTAATATTCATTTTGCAATCAGTACATTAGAGAAAGAATTAGTAATAAAAAATCATAATAGGGAATATATCCTTTAGGAATATTCTGCAAACTATATTCAAAATTAATATAGCTTATGTAAAAAACTGGGATTATGAATATTGGATTATTTGTTTATATTGATACTTTTTGATTTAATAAACCAAAAATATTTTCAAATGATCCAGCAAAATATTATTCATTCGGTATGTAAAATTAATAATCTTATTGTTTTTAATCTCCATAGATGTCACGTTAGAAAAATTAATTTTTCTCCAGAGCCATTATTCCCATCCTCAATTTAAATTTTTATTCTGAAAAAATAAAATAAATAATTCTCATTAAATATAACTTTGATTAAAGAAAAATTTATGCATATCTTATTAATGATTAATAAACATGGATGATGAGAAAAGCGAACTCCTATATGCGCTTTTCACGAAGCTGCTCCAAGAGTTAAATGAAATAAAGGAAAAGGAAAGTATAAAAAATGATGATATTGACAGCATTATAAAATCATATGAGAAAAAATTGAAAATAATTATGAACAGGTCCGCAAAAAAGCCATCATTTTCTCTAAAATATGGTCAATCTTACATAATAGATGAAGAAAAGCCTGTTGAATGTTATAATATATTTAAGCAAGCAATATCTAGAGGATCTTCAGGATTGTGTATAACAAGAACACACCCTGAAAGCATATCTTTCTACGGATCAGCAAAGAATGTTAAATTCATATGGCTTTCAAAGGCAAATGTTGAAGGAAAGAAGGAATATACTTCACTACAGCCATCAGATCTTAATATAATAGTGAATAACATTACAGATTTTATAAAAAGTAATTTAAGGGGCGTAATACTTTTAGAAGGTTTGGAAATGCTATACACAAACAGCGGTTTTCAAAATTTAATTAAAGCTATTACAACTATAAAAGATCTTGTTGCAGAAAATAAAGGAGTTTTCTTGATATCAGTGAATTTAAAATCGTTCAAAGAAGAAGAAAAAAATATTTTGATTAGAGAATTTAATCCTATCACTGTGCCTTAAGGGGCAGTATCTCTATCTTGGAAGGTGTAGGAAGCTTCATCATTGCCTTTCTCAAACCTTCCTTTGCCTTTTCTATGTTCTCAGAATCTACTCTTACAAACATTATTACTTCTCCAGATTTTACCCTTGCAGCTGTACCTACAGGCTTGCCAAACGCCATGCTCATACCACTGGATATCCTATCTGCACCCGCACCTGTTGCCATCTTATGCTCCCTTAAAACGTGGTGCGGATAGACCCTTATTTTTAAATAATAATTTGTTGCCCCCAGAGCTGTCATAAGATATTTGTTTGCTGATACCCTTGCTGCCTCAAGAGCAGTATGCCTTATTTGGCAATCCTCCTCTGCAATTAAATTTAATACGTATCCGAACCTGAACTGGTTCTTTAAATCACCATGTTCAAATTCATGGATCCTTGGCTGCGGTATTCCGGCTATGTATTCCTTTCTAGTGTATGCCGGACCCGTAATCTTCCTGTACATTCTTGCAGGTTTCCTTACCATTTTAAATCACACCTTCCAATTTTAGGATACCTGAAAGCTTTCTCTCTTTTTAAGTTTTTTTATTTTTCTGCAGGTACAAAGTAAAGCGTTGAAGCATCCACTTTTTCTAGGGGTACATCCTTAAATTTAGGTTTAATTTTCATGCCTATTCTTATATCCTTAAGACCTATGTTTATTTCACCAGGTTCATTTATAACAAGAGTGCTTGTTAGCTTTGAATATGAATTATCATATCCTTGAACATCTATATTTATCAGTGTGTAAGGTATCCTATCGAGAAATGTTTCCCCTGCAAAGTATGCAGTTGTAAATGTATATATTCTTATATCAGCATCAGTAAGATCTACCCATTCTGTTACTTCTGCCATGCATTCAGGGCAGTCAGCCCTCGGAGGCAGAAATAGCAGATCTTTACCATTTTTATGCTTTTCCCTGTTTCTGCATACAGTACCTAGAAGCCTTTTATTTTTCAGACCAACAAAGAACGGAGAAACTTCTCCAAATGTGTGCTTGTATAATATGGAATAAGGAAAATCAACTATAAGAGGATCCTTATTTTTTGAAACATATTTTTCTCCTACAGACATTTTTACCATCCCCTTCCTAAAACAAATACAGTAACATCACTACCAGTTCCAGCATGGCTATGGGCCAGGCCTCTTTTTGCGTTTTTAACCTGCAGCTTATCACTTCCATAGAATTTTTCAATTTTTCCTTGAATCTGCCACATTACGCTCACTGCCTGCATTATCCCTGTTGCCCCTACGGCATGCATGCATCCAAGCAATCCGCCTGATGGGTTCACATGCACCCTGTTTGCAAGTTTAGGATTTATTTCTTTGAAAACACCTTTTTCATCATCGAAAGGTGCTGAATCTATTAATTTTCCGCCCTCACCATATTTAGCAAGTCCAAGGTCTTCGTAAGTTTGCAATTCGCTTGATGTGTATGCATCGTGAAGTTCTACAACATCTATCTGTTCAAGAGGGTTTGTAATTCCAGCCATCTTGTATGCCATCTTAGCTGCTTTTCTTCCTGCCCTGAAAGAATGAAGGCCCGGATAAACCATATCTTCGTACCATTCTGCCTTTTCATGGGGCAATAGAAGATCATCTTTTATAAGACCTCCTACTGTTGTTGGCCTATCCGCCGGCCTCATAGTATCTGTTCCATTCCCCACACCCTCTATAATTACAGGCCTATCCGTCAGTTCCTTAGCAATAGATTCCTCCGCCAAAATTGCTACGGCTGCGCCATCGCTCATTAGGCAGCAATCGAGCCTTTTGAGTGGTGTTGCAATCATTGGGGAATTTAGCACATCATATATTGTAATAAAACCTGATGTACTCTTAGTTGCATATGGATTTTTTGAATTTGTTTGGGCAAAGAAATTGTACTGCGCATTGTTCCTGTTTTTCACAGCTACCTTGGCCATCTGTTTTTCTGTTATACCAAATTCATACATGTATCTTGTAGCCATAGCAGCATAATAAGCTGAATAGTAGCCACCCACTGGGAAATCAAAATCTGTGTCTGATGCCAATGCTATGAATTCATTTCCCTTGCTCGTGCTTACTTCTGACATTTTTTCAAAGCCAATAACCATGACAACGCTTGCATCACCAGATTTTACCATTTCATAACCAGCCTTCAGGCCCAAACCACCAGTAGCTCCTCCACCCTCTATCCTTGCACTCTGTATTGGATTAAATCCAAGGTAGTCCCTAATAATTGCACCGAAAAGCAACTGTCTCTCAAAATGGTCTGAAAAATAGCTAACTATTGTTCCATCTATCATCTTTTTTACATCAAGAGGGTCTATTTTCAGATCATTTTCGAAAAGTGCCATCCTAGCTGCTTCCATTACAAGCTCTTCCTGCGTTGAATCTTTCCTTGCTTTGGCAAATTGTGTCATTCCTCCGGCAATCATTGCCACTCTATTTCCCATTTTTTCACACCTCCATATTATTTTAAAAGCTCCTTAGCTATTATTATTTTTTGCACCTCATTAGTGCCCTCACCTATTTCCATTAGCTTTGCATCCCTCAAATATTTGTCTATGCCAAAATCCCTGAAGTATCCATATCCTCCATGGATCTGTATTGCTATTCTAGCAGAATCCATAGCTACCTGGCTTGCGAGGTATTTCGCCATTGATGCTTCCTTTCTCACAGGCAAATTTTTATCATAAAGTTCAGCAGCATGCTCTATCAGGTGCCTTGCTGCTTGAATGTTGGTAGCCATATCTGCAAGATAAAACTGTATGCCTTCATATTGTGAAATTGTATTTCCGAAAGCAACCCTTTCTTTTGAATATTCTATACTCAGGTTCAAGGATGCTTCAGCGAGTCCAAGTGCAATACCTGCTATCGCTATTCTTCCACCTTCGAGTATTTTCATTGCCTGCCTAAAACCTTCACCTGGATTTCCTATCAAATTTTCTTCGGGCACTTCAACATCATTAAATACCAATTCACCTGTATCGCTTCCCCTCACACCTAATTTGTCCTTAATTTTCGTTCTTTCTAGGCCTGGTGATTCTCCATCCACTAGAAATGCGTTTATGCCATTGTCACCCTTGGCCATTATTACTATGTATTTACTGCTCACACCATGTGTAATGAAGATTTTTTCTCCATTGATCTTATAAATATTTCCAATTTTTTTGTAAGAAGTATTCATGTTTTTAGCGTCCGATCCAGAAGTTGGTTCTGTTAAAGCCCATGCAACTGGAACAGCATTTTCTATTGTATAATCTATTACCATTTTTTTCAAATATTCAGAAGCGAATAGGAATACATGACCTAAACCAAGACTATTATGTGCCTCCAGGCTAAGCGCCAATCCACCTGAATACTTAGCCACAATTTCCAAAATTTTAGAATATACAAACATTGGGAGACCAAGACCTCCATAGCTTTCTGGTATTGTCATGGTTAGTAGACCGTAATCCTGCATCTTTCTGTAAAGTTCTTTAGGAACATGATCATCAGCATCGATTGTTTTGGCAATAGGTTCAATATTTTTTTTGGAAAATTCCTCCACCTGTGACAAAATTATTTTTTGTTCTTCAGTTAATTCATAAACCATTTTTAACTTGCCCCCTGCAACAAATAAATTTTTTTCTATTATTTTGAAAATTTTCAATCATTATTTTTGATAAAGATAATTCTCTATAAAATTTTTTCATTTTTTAAATCAGGAATAAAAAAATATATGAAGAATTTATTTGTAAATTTATGAAAATAGGTACGTGTGGCTTTTGTGAAGCAAGATCAAAGTATCTAATTGATTTTGATGCAGTTGAAATTCAAAATACGTTTTATGATTTTGTGGATGAAGAATGGTTAAGAAATTTGAGAAATGAATTAAAGGATAATTTTGAAATTATCTTAAAAGCCATACAGATAATAACACACACGAATAAATCGCCAACATACAGGAGATTCAAGTCAGTGTATGGTAATGAAGAAAATTACGGTCATTTTAAAAAAACTAAAGAGGTATATGATGCAATGGAAAAAATGATTGAATATGCAAAGATAGTAAAATCTGATAAAATTGTTATTCAGGCTCCGCCCGATTTTCATGGAACCAAACAGAATGTGGAAAACATCTCAGAATTTCTTGAATCATTTTCAGGAAAAAATATAAAAATATGTATTGAGTTTAGAGGAGAATGGGATGAAAATACCCTACTTGATATTTTTAAAAAATTTAACATAATCCATGTTGTAGATCCGTTCAAGAAAAAGAGCTTATATGGAGAATTCAAATATTACAGGCTTCATGGAAAAAGTAATTATTCTTATTCATATAATGAAGATGATTTAAATTACTTGAAAAAAATTTTGAATGAAAATGATTATGTCATGTTTAATAATACACATATGTGCGAAAATGCCAAATCATTCAGGAAAATGGTGAAAAATGATATCTAGAACACCTGCTAAAGCAATACTATTCGGTGAACATGCTGTGGTATATGGCGAACCTGCCATAGCCATGGCTATTGATTTATATTCCCATGTTGAAGTTTCAAAATCAGAAGAATTTTTGGTGGATGGCTCACCCCCAGAACCCAGATACCATTCCTACATTATTAAAGCATATGAAATGTCAGGTTTAAAGGAAAAGGTAAATATTAAGATAAGAAGCCATCTGTCTGCATCAAGCGGTCTCGGTTCTTCTGCATCTGTTACGGTTGGCACCATTTCCACACTCTTTGCCCTGAAGGGAGAATGGTCAAAGACTGAGATAGCAAAAACATCCTTTGATGTTGAATATGCAGTCCAGGGACGTGCAAGCCCTGTTGATACATCCACAGTAACAGCAGGGGGCTTTGTGATAGTATCAAGGGAATCATACGGAAAGCCTATCTGGGAAATTGAAAAAAATGGTATTAAATGGTACGTTTCAAGTCTTAAAAATTTAAACCAGGAATTTATAATTGCTAATTCTGGCGTAAGAGGATCTACTGGAAATCTTGTTCAGAAAGTTTATAATTTCGTATCAAAAAATTCATTTGGTATGGATATCATTAGAGAGATTGGAAAAATATCTATGGAATCTATAAAATATCTAGAGGAAAGAAATCTTGAAAAAATAGGGGAACTCATGAATAGAAATAATAAGCTACTTACGATTCTTGGAGTTGGGCACGAAAAAACATCAAAAATAATAGATTCAGTCAAGGACTTTTCATATGGCGCCAAGATAACAGGTGCGGGCGGTGGAGGATCCGTTATAATTCTTCCAAAAAATGAGGAAAAGGTAAAAGAAATATTAGAAAGATCAAAAATTAAATATTATTTAGTAAGGCCAGACCTCAATGGTGTGGTATTAATCAATTGAAATTCTTGTGATAGCTATCACCCTATCATTTTCTTTTATATCCATTAGCTTAACACCGGCTGCATTCCTACCATGTTCAGGTATCTGTTCAACGCTCAGTTGTATAGTCATTCCAAGCATAGTTTGTATCATTATTATATCATTCTTTTCCACCCTTATCGCAGAAACGAGCTTTCCGGTCGCATCAGAAATTCTCTGGCCCTTTACCCCATGGGTGCCTCTGTGCGTTTTTCTGTATTCTGAGCATTTTGTGATCTTTCCCTTGCCAAGTTCTGTTACAGTCAAAATATAATCATCATCTTCCGCAATTGTTAGAGAAAGTACCTCATCCCTTTCCCTGAGCCTTATGCCTCTTACACCATAACCCTTTCTTCCCATGGCTCTTAAATCCTTTGACTGGAATTTTACAATCTGCCCGTTCTTTGTGGCTATGATCACATATTTGTTGTCGTCAGTAAGAGCTACATCGACAATGGAATCATCCCTTAGGGTAATTGCTATAATACCCTTTGACATTGGATTTGAAAAATTCCTAAGTGGCGTTTTTTTCACAATACCATTTTTAGTGAGGAATAGAACGAATCTATCATCAAAATCTTTCACAGGCAAAATTTTCTGCACTTTTTCATCATCTTCAAGGTTAATGTAATTCCTTATATTCTTTCCTACTGCTTTCCTTGACGTTTGAATGATCTTGTATGTTTTGAGCCAGTAAACCCTTCCCTTGTTTGTGAAGAATAGAAGATAATCCCTGTTATTTGAAACCATGATTTGCTTTGGAAAATCTCCTTCACCATATTCTGTAATAACACCACTACCACCTCTTCCCTGTGATCTGTACTCATCTAGAGGTATCCTTTTTATGTAGCCGTTTGTGGTGAACGTAACAAGCATATCTATTGGTGGAATAAGGTCCTCAATGTCTCTTTTTGTCACATCCTCTTTAATTATTTCCGTTTTTCTTTCATCACCATATTTTTTCTTAATTTCCAACAATTCATCTTCCATTATTTTATAAATTTTATCATCGTGTTCTAAAATATCTTTGAGGCGGGATATTTCTTCCCTAAGTTCTTTTTCCTCATTTATTATTGATTCCCTCTCCAATGCTGTCAATCTCTGCAATCTTAGATCTAATATTGCCTTTGCCTGGATTTCACTAAGCTTGAAATTTGAAATCAATGAATTTTTTGCTTCATTGTAATCTTTAGAATTTCTTATAAGTGAAATTACAGCATCTAGGTTGTCAAGGGCTATGAGATATCCCTGTAAGATATGTTCCCTCTCCTCATCCTTTCTCAATATAAAAGAAATCCTTTTTTTAATCACGTTGAACCTGTGCTTGACAAACTCAGTTATGAGGTCTTTAAGATTGAATGTTTTTGGCACATTATCAACAAGGGCAAGATTTATGATTCCGTATGAAACTTCCAGCTGCGTATGCTCAAAAAGTTGATTCAATACAATTTCTGGGTTCGTATCCTTCTTCAGCTTTAAAACTATTCTTATACCAGTTTTATCAGATTCATCCTTTATGTTCTGAATGCCTGTAATTCTTTCATTTTTTACAAGCTCCGATATTTTCTGCAAAAGTTCTGATTTGTTCACCTCATAAGGTATTTCAGTGAAAATAATTTCATCGTATTTTTCCCCCTCTTCAATTGTATATTTTCCCCTTATTCTAATTGTACCCCTACCAGTTTTGTATGCTTCAATCAAGCCAGAATAGTTAAGTATCGATCCCCCTGTGGGAAAATCTGGACCCTTTATGAATTGCATGAGATCTTCAATGCTGCAATTCATATTTTTTATGTAGTAAACAGTAGCATCTATAACCTCGTTTAGATTGTGAGGTGGCATATTTGTTGCCATACCAACGGCTATGCCAGAGCTGCCGTTAACAAGCAGATTAGGGAATTTAGCCGGCAGGACCATAGGTTCCATTAAAGATCCATCGAAATTCTGCATCATTGGAACAGTCTCTTTATCAATATCATCGAGCAATTCCTCAGCAATTTTTTTAAGCCTTGCCTCCGTGTACCTCATTGCTGCAGGAGAATCGCCATCTATGCTACCAAAATTCCCCTGCCCATCAACTAAAGTATATCTTAAAGAGAATGGCTGCGCCATCCTAACAAGAGCATCATATATGGGTGCCTCACCATGTGGATGGTATTTACCCATTACTTCTCCAACAATCCTAGCGCATTTTTTAAATGGTTTATCGTGTGTCAAATTCATCTCATACATGGAATATAGGATCCTTCTCTGAACCGGTTTAAGCCCATCCCTAACATCTGGGAGGGATCTGCCTACAATAACACTCATTGCATAATCCATGTAGGAATGCTTCATTTCCTCTTCAATTGGTTTAATATCTAACTGTGGCATTCAATCACCCTCAAATATCAAGGTTCATTACTTCCCTAGCATGTTTTATTATATATTCTCTTCTGGGCTCTACCTGATCACCCATCAAAAGAGAAAATAGTCTGTCAGCTTCAGATGCTGTTTCAATATCTATCTTTAGAATTCTTCTTGTATCCGGGTTCATTGTTGTTTCCCAAAGTTGCTGTGGATTCATTTCACCAAGACCCTTGAACCTTTGAACAATTGCATTCTCTCCCATTTCCTTTATAAGTGCATCTTTTTCTTCATCTGAATATACATATCTAACATCATTTCCCTTCTGAATTCTATACAACGGAGGTTGTGCAATATATATGTGGCCCTGATTAACAAGTTCTTTCATGTACCTATAAAAGAAAGTAAGTAAAAGTGTTCTAATATGAGCACCATCAACATCTGCATCCGTCATTATTATAATTTTTCCATACCTCAATTTGTTTATGTCAAAATCATCATTTATGCCTGTACCAATTGCTGAAATTAAAGCTTTTATTTCATCACTTCTAAAAGCCCTGTCAACGTTTGCTTTTTCGACATTAAGTATTTTACCCCTCAATGGAAGTATTGCTTGAAATTCTCTATTCCTTGCCTGCTTTGCAGAGCCTCCAGCACTGTCACCCTCCACTATGAAAATCTCTGTCTTTTCCTTATCTTCAATTGAACAATCTGCAAGCTTTCCAGGCAGATCCAGAATATCAAGGAGATTTTTCCTTCTAACAAGGTCCCTTGCCTTCCTTGCTGCTTCCCTAGCCATTGCAGTATTCAAGACCTTTGCAATGATTGACTTTGCACTTGCAGGATGTTCCTCAAGGTATTTTTTCATGTGTTTCAAGGTCATTGAATAAACTATGCCTTTAACTTCACTATTTCCTAATTTAGTTTTAGTCTGGCCTTCAAATTGGGGTTCAGGATGTTTTACAAGAATTACAGCTGTAAGACCCTCCCTAACGTCCTCACCAGTTATTGTTAAATTTTTCAGTAAATTATTTTCCTTTGCATAATCATTCAATACCTTTGTGATGCCAGTTTTAAATCCTACAACATGCGTTCCACCATCTTCAGTTTGAATATCATTTACATATCCAAGCACAGTTTCATAGGTTTGATCATTATATTGAAGTGCAATTTCAACCTGGATCTGGCTTTCCTCATCAGAAAAATATGCAACATCATTGTGAATTGGTTGAACTCCTTCATTGAGGAATTTTACAAATTCTACTATACCACCATCATACTTGAATTCATCCACATTTCCATTTCTTAAATCCTTAAGAACAATTCTTAACCCTTTATTTAAGAAGGCCATGCTTCTCAATTTTCCCTTCACAATGTCATAATTGAAATTCTTTGTTTCAAAAATTTCAGGGTCAGGCTTAAAATAAACAAATGTTCCCGTTTGAGATTCCAGCTCAAGTTCAATCTTATCATCAATTTTTATTTTACCTTTTTCTATCTGACCAAGTTCCACAATATCAGATTTTTTCTGGCCTCTTTCATATTCCTGGGAATATATTTTTCCATCCCTTTTTACAATTATTCTGAAATATTCTGAGAGAAAATTTACCACATGAATTCCTACACCATGAAGCCCTCCGGAAACTTTATAGACCTTTTTATCAAATTTTGCGCCAGAATGGAGCTCTGTTAAAACTATTTCCAGAGCAGGCTTATTGTAAAGAGGATGTATATCGACAGGTATTCCTCTTCCATCATCCTCAACGCTAGCACTGCCGTCTGGATAAAGCTTTACAATAATATTTTTGCATACACCTGCAAGTGCCTCATCTATACTGTTATCTACCACCTCAAGAAGAAGGTGGTGAAGACCTTTTTCGTCCGTACTTCCTATGTACATTCCAGGCCTTTTTCTTACCGCTTCAGTATCATTTAAGACCTGGATATCCTCTGCCTTGTAAGACATATTTCCATTTTCCATATCTTTTCCTCTCTCAATTCCATATTTCATACTGAAATAAAAATCTTTCTACCTTATATCTTGATTCCAACTGTGAAAAGGTTTACCATATTATATGATTTTTTTAATATTAATCTTTTAATTAGCCTTTTTTCAAATTTTATTATTTTAAAATTATTAAAAAGATTTAAAAATTCTTCTTCTTCAAAATAGTGTGTAAATATTCCATTACCCCTTAAAAATGTGTTTTTTTCTATTTCATTGCCCTTTCCATATCTAAAATCTTCTGTTGAAAATGATAATGCAAAAATGTAACCTTTTTTCTTTAAAACCCTAAAAAGTTCCTGAATTGCAATTTTTCTTTTATCCATGAGAATATGGTCAAGAATATGAAAAGCTATTACTGCATCAAATGTATCATCTTTAAAAGGTAATTCAGTTACATCCCCCAATATTTTTTCAGTAGCCAAAGAAGAATTTCTTAGTGAATTCATAGAAAAGTCCAAAAGAATAATTTTAAAGTCTTTTTCATAGGATAATGAACTTTTGCCTGTTCCTGAACCTGCATCCAAAATTAATGATCCCTTATTCAATAAATCATAAATATCAGGAATTTCATTTTTTCCTTTCCACGGATTTTCATGCATTCTATAGAATTTTTCCCATGATTTTCTTTCAAGTTTCATAAGCATAACGCTGTGATCTTGCATACAATTTTCTCCACAATAATCTGTTTAACACTACAACTGTAAGCGCCATGAATATAACATAAATTATATTAAGCATCACATTGCCTTGAACATATGTGGCATAATCTATTAGATAGCCTATGCCCAATACTGAGTATGTGACACCGTTTATAAATAGGTATTCCGACACAATCAAAGCATTCCATCCACCGCCCCAACCTGTAATGCTTCCTGTAATTATTGGAGGATATATACCTGGGAGTAGAACCTTTTTTATGTATTGCCACTTTGAAAATTTGAATGCTTTTGATACAGCATCATAATCAGCAGGGAAAGAGCTTATACCTGAAAGTGCATTAAAAAGTATGTACCATTGCATGCCAGTCATGATTAACAATATAGATGCAAGATTTATTCCAAAAGGTGTTTTAATAAGTATTAACACAAAGAATGGAAATAGAGCTGTGGCTGGTATGGATGCAGCTATTTCAAATATTGGATTGAGTATTTTTTCAGCCCTTCTGTGAAATTTAATATATATTACCACAGGGATTATCCAAAGCAATGAAAGGGCGTACGCAATAGCTAGCCTGGCTATTGAAAGTAAAATTGCCAATGGTACAGGATATATGGCTGAAATTGGAACATTTATGTATATGCCTTTTCTTAATGATACACCAAGGGCATAGCCTATGAATCCGAAAATGAGAATCAAGGCTGCATATCCTAAATATCTTTTATTTCTCCATAATTTAACAAAAAATCTGAAATGTCTCCCTTTAAGGGATCTGTTCATTCTAAACCTGAAAAATTTGAACATGAAATCCATGGAAGGCATGTAATCCAGAATCTTTGCAAGATAAAACTTCTTTGTTATCTGTTCCTCGGAAAGAGATTCATACTTGTATTTTTCAGAAGCCTTTGAAAGAGGTCTCCATATTAAAATATCCATTGCTACTATTATAACAATTAGGGTGGCTAAGGCGAGCAATCCGTATTCCAGCTTTCCACTTTCAACCATTTCCCACATAAATGAGCCAAGGCCAGGAATTTTATAACTTGTATTACCAACAGATATAATTTCTGCAGCAAATAGGAAATACCATCCTCCTGCCCAGGACATCATGCTGTTATAAACAAGCCTTGGTATCATTGCAGGATAATAAAGAATTCTAAATCTTCTCATTCCTTTCAATTTAAAAACGTTCGCTGCATCTTTTATATCATTTGGTATTGTAAGTATACTTTCATATACACCGAATGCCATATTCCATGCCTGGCTTGTGAAAATTAGAATAATGGATGCTAATTCAACTCCAACAGCCGTTGGCAAATAAATTATAAGAAGATATATTGCAATTGGGAAAAAGCCTAGAATTGGAATACTTTGTAAAATATCAAGAATTGGGATCATTATTCTTTCCGCTTTTTTGTTTGTTGCAGCATAAAGTCCATAGAGTATTGAAAAAATTAATGAAAGTATATAAGCTGCCAACATCCTCGAGAAAGAAAATGATGCATATACCCAGACCCTCAACACAAGGGATGGCGGAAACATGGCATAAAATGCTACTACTAGGAGAATCCCTATTTCGATAAGGGCATATTTTCTTATAATTCCAGCCATCCCTATCATTTACCCTCATAGGAGCAATTTAATATAATTTTCCATTTGCATCATAAAAAATTTAAAATCATGGAAGAAAATACCAATTTCATGGTAAATGAAATGATCACAAGGGCAGACAAGTTATACGACAAAGAAATGCTTGATCAGGCGCTAGAACTCTACCTAGAAGCATTAAAAAATGCAGATGAAATCGATAAGCAATACCTTTTAAGAAAGATTGCTGAATGTTATTTTTATAAAGAAAATGCTGATATTGATAAGGCAATAGAATATGAAAATGAGCTTATGAAATTAAAGGATGGCGAAAGTTTACAAAAAGAGAAGATATTTTATGCAACCATCCTTGCTGAAAAAGATAAGGATCAGGCCAAGAAGATTCTTCTTGATTTATTAAATGAGGCAAAATCAAATAAGGAAATTTTACCAGAAATCTACAATACACTGGGGTTGATTGAATGGGGAACAGAAGAATCTGAGAAGTATTTTCAATCTGCAATGGAAGAGGCAAAAAAGACAAAGGATCTTGAAA
Source organism: Thermoplasmata archaeon (assembly GCA_023261755.1). Taxonomy (GTDB): domain Archaea; phylum Thermoplasmatota; class Thermoplasmata; order Thermoplasmatales; family ARK-15; genus ARK-15. The sequence goes on from JAGDXS010000019.1 coordinate 55,086, forward strand.
ATTATATTCTTGCATTGCAGAACCTAGCATACATGGAAATTGAAAAGGGCAACAGGATGAAGGCATTTGATTATCTCAAAAATGCCATGGATGCAGTTGATGATGTAATGAAATCATTACCAAAAACAAAAAGGAAGGAGTTCAAAGAATCGTATGCAGATCTTTATGACCAGGCAGCTAATCTTGCCCTAGATATGGAAGATTTTGACCTTGCCATGGAGATAGCTCAGAGGGGAAAGAATTTAAATTAAAGATTAAAATTTTCTTTTACCATTTCCCATAGCTTTTCCACTACATACTCATTTATTTTTCTTCCAAGTTCTGGAGATGATCCATTTGGATCGCTTAAAGTTCCTTCTGGATAGATAGAGCTGTAATTGGAAATTACCATGAATTTTCCTTTTCCATTGTATGTAAATTTAAAATCTTTTTTTACGAGATCTGGTCTAATTGCCATCATTCTTGATGTTTCAATAATTCCTGCATGTGAATCATTTGCTGGTACGAGTTTCGATCTTAGTTCATAGGCAATGTCATAATCTGAAAGAAACATAATTTTCACTGGTTCCTTTTCAACGATTTCATTGGCTGCATCTCTTATTGCTGCCATATGTATTGAACTAGCATGGCCTGAAATTATAAGTATGTTCTTTACACCATCATCCACAACCTTGCTCAAAATGTCAAATACTAGGTTATACAAAGTGCTATACCTTATGGAAATTGTACCCTTATAATCCTTTAACTCTGTGTAACCATAATAAATTGGAGGCAAAATCAAAGAATTGCATTTTTTCGCAATTTCTTCAGAAACATAAATTGCCTGTGCAGAATCTGAATTCAATGGCAAATGATATCCATGCTCTTCAACAGAACCTATGGGCAGGATCACAAGCAATTTATCATTTATTTTCTCTTCAATTTCTTTAAATGTAAGATCATGCCAATACATAATTTTTTAATAGTAAAATTACTTTAAATATTTTTTCATGGGCAATAAATAAATAGATTATATTCAATATACTATTAATCAAAGGAAGTGATTAAAATGTCAAATGTTGAAGAAGCATTAAAAGTAAGGGACCTTGCAATGCAGCATAATAAATTTTTTGAAGAATCTATACCTCTCATAGCTAGTGAAAATGTTCTCTCACCTCTTGCAAAGGAGATGCTTTTAACCGATTTGTCTTCAAGATATGCAGAGGGGTTGCCAGGAAAGAGGTATTACCAGGGTAATTATTATGTTGATCAAATTGAAATTCTCACAACTGAACTAGCAAAAAAGCTATTCAATACTGATTATGTTGATGTGAGGCCCATATCGGGCACAAATGCAAACCAGGCGGTTGTTTTTGCACTTTCTAACCCTGGAGATGTGATTACAACAATACCGTTGGCAAGTGGTGCGCATATTTCAAGTGCAAAGTTTGGTACAGTAGGATTCAGGGGACTTAATCCAATTTCACTGCCTTTTGATACTGAAATCATGAATATTGATGTAGATCTTGCAATAAAAGTAATAAAGCTTGTTAAGCCAAAAATTGCCCTGTTCGGTCAGTCTGTATTTCTATTTCCAACGCCATTGAAAGATCTTAAGGATGCTTTAAATGAAGCTGGATCTTATATATGGTATGATGGAGCCCATGTCCTAGGCCTCATTGCAGGAAAAAGGTTCCAGGATCCCCTTAGAGAGGGGGCACATGTAGTATCAGGAAGCACACATAAAACTTTACCCGGCCCACAGAGGGGTATCATATTAGGCAATCCAAAGGAGGAAGACATGTGGGACAAGATCCAGAGGGCAGTTTTTCCAGGAGTAATAAGCAATCACCATCTAAATACAATGGCCGCCTTAGGAATAACACTTGCTGAGCACCTTGAATTTGGAGAAAGTTATGCAGATCAAGTAATTAGGAATGCGAAAAAATTGGCTCAAACTTTGCATGAATTTGGATTTAAAGTACTGGGTGAAAAGGCAGGATTTACGCAGAGCCATACAATTCTTGTAGATGTTTGGCAGCAGGGCGGAGGAAGAAGGATAGCTGAAGATTTGGAAAAAGCAAACATTGTTTTGAATATGAACTTACTTCCCTATGATGATCAATCTAAACCAAGGCATCCGGGAGGCATAAGAATAGGAACTCAGGAGGTCACAAGAATAGGCATGAGAGAATCAGAAATGGTCCAGATAGCCCACCTCATCAAAGAAGTTGCAATGGATAAAAAAGATCCATTAAGGGTTAAGGATGAAGTAAAGGAGCTTAAATCCCAATTCAAGACAGTAAAATATTGCTTTAACGATAATTTCGAAGCATATAAGTACATAAAGCTGGTTTGAAGAAAAATTTAAATATTACAATTGCTAAATTCACCTGAGTATGGAAATAACAAGGGAAGCGATGATAAGGCAAGTGCGTGCCATTTTGAAAAAGAATGGGTTTAGATTATCTTCTGAGCTTTCAACATCTAGCTCTTACGATATAATAGGAAGCAGGGGGACTGAAATATTAATTATAAAGATTCTTTACAATGTGGATACCTTGAAACCGGAAATTGCAGCAGAATTGAAACTACTTTCAAACATTCTAAAGGCAAAGGCATTAATTATTGGAGCAAGATGTGGCATAGGCTCATTGGAAGATTCAATATTATATTCAAGATACGGTATTCCTGTGTTTAGTGTTAGAACATTTTCAGATTTTATCAATTATGATCAATATCCTATAGGTTTTGCTGCTCCAGGCGGCTTTTATGTAAAAATAAATTCAAAGATGCTTAAAGAAACAAGAGAAAAGAAGGGAATATCTTTAGGGGAACTTGCAAAAGTGGCAAATGTATCAAGGAGATCAATTCAGCTTTATGAAGAGGGTGAAACTGCAGTTTCTATTGACGTTATAATGAAAATAGAGGATTTCCTAAACGTTGATCTTATTGATACAGTTGATCCATTCCAAAACCTACCAGATATGGATGAAATAGAAAAATTCTCTTTGCCAAAGGACAGTTTCGACAAGGAAATAGAAGATATATTCAGAAAAATGGGCACGTTCGTCTATTTCACAAGGAAATCAAATGTAGATGGCCTCTCCAGCATCGATGATATCATGTTTTTAGGTTTTTCAAAAATGGAAGAAACGCTCATGGAAAAGGTTAGGATAATTGAAGACATTGCTTTCATTACTGAAAAATCTGGTTTGGTATTTACCGAAATTAAGGACGTGAATAGAAATTTGCCAATAATAAATATTAAAGAAATAGAAAAGGATGATAAGGATTACTTAAAGAACCTCATACTTGAAAGAAGGTACAGGTATCATTGATTACCCATTTTCAATTTATCAATTATTTCCTTTGCTTTATCTAGTCTTACTTTTCCCTCCTTTACCATTTCTTCTGCCACTCTGTCTATCATATCACCTTGTGCGCCCGCCATAATTGCTATGTTTCTAGCATGAAGGCTCATGTGTCCCTTTTGTATTCCTTCAGTTGCAAGTGCCCTGATTGCAGCAAAGTTCTGGGCCAAGCCAACAGCAGCAAGTACTGATGCAAATTCCTTTGCATCATTAACACCTAAAATTTTTCTTGCTATCTTTGCCTTAGGATGTGAAGATGAAGCACCTCCTACAGTTCCAACTGCAAGTGGAAGTTCTATTGTCCCAATGAGATCGCCATTTTCATCCTTTTCCCACTTGCTCAAGCTTTGGTATCCATTCAATGATGCATATGCATGAGCACCTGCCTCCACTGCCCTCCAATCGTTTGCAGTTGCAAGTATCACAGCATCTATACCGTTCATTATTCCTTTGTTGTGAGTAGTTGCCCTGTATGGATCTATTCTTGCAAATTCATAAGCATAAATGATACCATCGACTGTTGCTTCACTTATTTCACTTTTTGGGAATTTTGCCCATGCCCTTGCAAGCCTCAATGTGGCCAAATTGCTTAATATCCTGAGATAAACCTTCCCTCCAGTTATGCTTTCAAGGTAAGGAGCTACTGCCTCAGCCATGGTGTTAACTGCATTGGCTCCCATTGCATCACGCACATCAACTATTAGATGAACAATTACCATCGGGCCAAGATTGGAATCAAGAACACGTACATCTATGTTTTTGCATCCCCCTCCTAAATTTACAAGAACAGGGTCCTGTTCATTAGCTATCTTCATTAAATTTTCTTTATTCTCAAGTATCTTGAATTTTGCAGAAAATGGATCCTTTAATTTAACAACCTGTATCTGGCCAATCATCAAAGGTTCGGACGCCAGGGCTTTGAATCCACCACCTGCCCTTGCTATTTTAGCTGCATTGCTTGCAGCCGCAACAACACTTGGCTCTTCTATGGCCATAGGTATAATGTAATCCTTCCCATTTATCAAAAAATTTGTTGCTATTCCCACAGGAAAATCCATTAAATATATCACATTTTCAATCATCCTGTTTGCCAAATCAACTGGAATTGAATTTTTAAGTGTATTTATTTCCTCCTGGCTAAGATCAGAAAAATCCTTAACCCAGGAAATCCTTTCATCTACCGTTTTATTATAGAATCCGGAAACTCTTGAGTTTTTCAATTTACCACCCAAGTAAAGAAATATTCTAATTGCTTATTATTTTTTTGCATTATAAGAGAATTTATGTAATAAATTTGTTTATTTTAAAAGAAAAATTTAGATAAGTTAATTGATATGTAATATTATGCATATCAGAAAAGCAAATTTCCATTATAAGGGACCTTTTAAAATAGTAATCTGGATTATTTCAATAATCTTCATCATTTTCATATTGGCACCAATAGTTAGGATTCTTACTTTAGTATCACCTTCAACTATTTTCACTCAGGTTATCACTCCTGGAAATTTATCATCCATAGAAATAACGCTTTACGCGGCAACTATATCAACTTTGATAATTCTTTTATTCGGTTTTCCTCTTGCATACTTACTTTCAAGATTTAAATTTCCAGGCAAAAATATACTTGATGCCATTGTCGAAATTCCAATTATGATACCACACAGCGTAGTTGGCATCGGTCTTTTATTTGTTTTTGCTGAATCTGAACCAGGTGGTATCCTATTTAACTATTTTGGAATTTCATTTGGGTACAACCTCATTGCTGTAATATTGGCTTACATTTTTGTCAGTGGAACATATGCAATAAAAACAATGGAAGAGGCAATAAAATCCCTTCCACCACGTTTAGAAATAGTTGCAAGGACCCTGGGTGCCTCACAAACACAGGTAATTTTCAGGATTGTTATTCCACAAGTGGCAAGGAGCATTCTCACTGGTGGAATATTAAGTTGGGCAAGATCTATCAGCGAAGTGGGTGCAATTTTAATAGTTGCTCCTTATATCATTCCAGGATACAACGCCATTGCAGGTGTTCAAGTATACAACCAATTTGAAGTAACTGGCTTAGAAGGTGCAATTGGAATATCTGCCCTTCTGATAGTTATTTCCCTTGTAATATTTATTATTTTAAAAATAATCCAAGGCCAGAGGAAAATATTCTTCGTTCCAGGTGTAAGAAAATGATTGAACTAAAAAATATTACAGTTGAGGTGCCATCCTTTAAATTGGAAAATATTAATCTTACAATAGATGATGGTGAGTACTTTATTTTACTTGGCCCTACAGGAAGTGGCAAGAGTTTGCTTTTAGATACTATTGCAGGATCAATTTACCCTGAAGAGGGCGAAATAATAATAGATGGTAAAAATATTACTGAAATCCAGCCAGAAAAAAGAAATGTTGGATATGTACCTCAGGATTATTCCCTATTTGATCACATGAAGGTTCTTGATAATATAATATTCGGTCTAAAAGTAAGAGGAAAAACAAAGGAGGAGGCAATTGAAATAGTCCAACCTATTATTAAAAAATTAAGCATTGAAAATCTTCTTAATAAGTATCCTTATGTATTGAGCGGAGGAGAGAAGCAGAAGGTAGCGATAGCAAGGGCTTTGGCTATAAAACCAAAAATTCTTCTTTTGGATGAACCATTAACAGGAATGGATCAGAATTTAAGGGCAAGGTTTATGGAGGATTTAAAAAAAATACATGAGGATATTAATTTAACCACGTTACAGGTAACGCATTCAATGGACGAAGCAAGATATTTGGCAACTAGGGTAGGCATTCTGAATAGTGGAAAAATAGAACAAGTTGGGTTATTAGATGAAATTATGGTTATGCCAAAATCTGAATTTGTTGCATCTTTTTTGGGTCTTGAAAATATAATTTCTAATCAATTGATTAATAACATGTTAAAAATTAATAAAAATTCTAGGATCGCCTTCAGACCTTATGATGTAATTGTTAGTGACGATGGAATAGCATTAGAAATTGAAAATTTTTTTAAAGTACCTGAAGGAATTAAAATAACAGGTTTCATAGGAGATGATAAAATTAGCATTATTCTAGATAAAATCCCAGATATTAGAGATAATAAAATAAAAATAAAAATTAAAAAATTTTCAATTATTCAAGATTGAGAGCCCATTATTGCAATATAACCTGGCCCAGATTGTAAATATGAAGGCAGAGGTTCAGTGAATGGTTCAAGTACAGAAGGTATTGTTGCATTTGAAGTCAAAGGAACAGCATATGGAACAGGTATTGGATCAAAGTAAGTGTTTATTAGTACTTGATGGCCTATTGGTCCTAAAAGAAGTGTCAAATAATCAAGAGCCAATGTTTTATCTGGTGCAGTGAATGGTATTGTAACAGCATAGAATATCGGTCCAGCTGGGGATGCTGCTTCAGAAGGTGTTCCGGAAAGGCCAATTGGCGCTCCGCTGCTATTTACCTGGGCATAATAATTTATTGCTGTTATGTTTGTTGACCCAAGATTTACCTGCCATGGAAGTTTAATATAACCTAGGCCATAAGATTTTGCAAGACTTCTGTAGGATATTCCAAAGTATGGTTTTCCTGTTTTAATCATCGCGTCCATGCTTGCCTCAATACCCACAGGCATAAGATGACCTGATTTGTATTTGTGCCACCATATAGCCTGGAATATGGCATTTGTATCATTTACAGGATATCCGAGGTAGCCATGGAACCAGGCATTGTATGCAGCATTATCATGCTGAACAAGATATATTCCAGCAAGTTTCATGGCCTGTATTGCCTGGAACCCAGCAGGATCATCACTACCATTGCTTACACCAACAGTAACATTGTGCGCAGTAACAAACATGAACCAGTTAGTTTCGTTAATCTGGTTCACTTTCATTACAGTTCCATTTAAATTGACTGTTGCATTAGAGTTTGTAGCGTAAAGTATAGATATTTCATTGGTTGCAAAGACCACCATCCAGTTTGTGTAGTTGGGTGAAAGAACCATGGGTATCACGTCAGATGCAGCTGAAGCAAATACATCATATTTCTCATGGAGTACAGATATTTCCTTTGCTGCCTTTACACTGCCCATAAAAGTTCCACCACCCGCAGAAATGGGTACGTTTGGATATAACTTTGTCCAGTTTTGTGCAATATCGTTGAACGCATACCCAAGAGATCCAGCTGCTATAATTGATACACCTTGAACAGTTGTTGATGGTTGTGTAGCAATCATTACACCGTAACCTATAGCAAAACCTATTACTATGCCTACCACAAATAAAACTGCCGCTAATGATTTAGCATTCATATATGCCTATATGAACATAACATATTTTAAATTTATCAAAAAACTTCTAAAGATTTGTTCACATTAGTTTTCTTTAAATATGAAGAATTATTTTATTAAATTATGACATTCAGGAAATTGGGCAACGATGAGAGAAAAAATGAAGGGCCGAGAATAATACTCCTTCACAATTTTTCTGATAAAGAGGTGCTAGAATTTCTCGATTATTTAAAGAAAAATGAAAATTTAAAAAAATCTATTGTAGCTGTTACAACACCAACATCATTGAATATGCGCGTTGGAGAATTAATGAATGAATTAAGGTTGGAGGACGAAGAAATAAATAAAAATAAAGAGAAAAAATGAAATTCATTCATATTTCCGATACGCATTTCGGGTCGTTCTCATCATATCAGAAAATTCATTTAAAAGAGATAGAGGAATTTAAAAAAATATTAAATTCAGACATTGATTTTTTAATTGTTTCTGGTGACATTTTTAATACACCCTTTCAAATTTTTGAAGGCTTAGATTCATTAATATCCGCCATGAGAAATTTCATTGAGAGCGGCAAAAAAATATACGCTGTTCCAGGATCTCATGACGTATCCAGTGGAGGTTCTTTATTCTCTATTTTGGATTCTGCAGGTATAATTACAAATGTTTATAGATATAAAGAAGAAAATGGCATAATTCACCTTGAAGGTACATACGACAAAAAAACAGGAACAACAATTTATGGCGTTGGGGGAGAAACAAATTCAAGGGAAATAGACCTTTATGATAAAATTGATGTAAAACCTGAAGAAAAGAGCATATTTATATTTCATTCGCCCATTAAAGGATCAATTGGTGTTCAAGAAGTGAGAGAACTTGACCTTGAAAAATTGCCAAAGGGATTCTCATATTATGCTGGTGGGCATGTTCATAAAAGAATATGGAAAATCTTTAATGGATCTTACATTGTTTATCCAGGGCCATTTTTTGGATCCTCCTTTGATGAGCTTTATAATAATGTTGAAAGGGGCTACGCTTTAGTTGAAGATTTTAAACCGAGATTCTTTAATATGGAGCCAATGAATATTTACAGATCAAACATAAATTGTGATGGAAAATCATCAAGGACCGTAATTGATGAAATAAGCATAGAATTGGAAAATGTCAATGCTGAAATAATTTTTATCAATCTATTTGGCAAGGCAATGTTCAATCCTGATGATGTAAATTTAGGTAAGTTACCAATGAGATTGAAAAGGAAATCAATAATCATGCTTAGAAAAAAGAATCTGAATTTTGAGAATGAGGCTATGCCAGCCAATTTAAGCATGGATGATGAAATTAAAAATATTCAAAGCCCATTTTCATTTGACATAATGGATTTTGTCGAAAAACTGAAATCTGAAAGGGAAGAAGGTGAAAGAATAGATGATTTTAAAAAAAGGTTAATCGCATCATTAAAAAATGAATTGGAAATGGTAGAGAAAAATGATAATCAAGTCCATTGACCTTCAGAATATAAGATCGCATAAGTTCACGCACATTGATTTTAAAAATGGGATCACAGTCATTACCGGAGATGTAGGAAGTGGAAAAACAACGATCCTTGAATCTATAAAATTTGCACTATTTGGTGGATCATCCCTTGATTATAAGAATCTACTTAGAATTGGTGAGGATTCTGGTTCTGTTTCATTGGAAATGGAACATGAAAATGAAAATATAAGAATAACAAGGAAATTGAAAAAAACAAGGGATGGTTTTTCTGGTAATGATGTAACTGTAACAATAAATGGAAAAAGTAAAGATCTAAATGACAAGGAAATGAAAAAGCTAATTGCAAAAATATTCAAAGTGAACCAGTATAAGAAGAAGGATCCAATATTTTTTAAAACTGTAATATATGCATCACAGGAAGAGATGAAATCAATAATGGCAATGAATCCGGATGAAAGGAGAGAAATAGTACTTGACCTTTTTCAAATTACATCACTGAAAAGAATTCTTGAGAATGTGGAAATTCTTAAAGAGCATATTTTGAGTAAGGTAGAAATTTCTAAAGCTATCATAGGAGAAAATGGTGAAAAAATAAATGATGAAAAAGAAAAGATATACAAATTGAATGAAAATTTAAATGATCTTAAAAAAAAGATAAAGGAATATGAATTAATTTATAAGATCAAAGAAAATGAATTGAAGAACGTGGAAAATGAATTAAAGGTAATGGAAAATTTAAAAAAGGAAAAAGACAATTTAGAAAATGAAATAAAAATAGAAAATGAAAGGTACAAAAATTTTAAAAAAGATTATGAAAAAAATTTAAAAAAGCTTAATGAAATTGAAAACAAAAAGGAAGATCTTCTATTATTGAAAGAAAAGGATAAAATGTATCACGAACTTGATAAAAAAATAGATGAAGCCCATGTTAAGCAAGAGAAATACAATAACTTGATCTTGAATATGGGAGTCCAAGAAAATGAACTTAAAAATCTTGTTAATAAAAAAAATGATTTGGATAAATATAAAAAAGAAATAAATGAAATAGAACAAAAAATAAATGAAATTATTTTAGATGAAATTGATAATACAAACATAAATGAAGAATACTCAAAGTTTAAATTTGAAATTGAGAATGAAAAGAAGGAGATAGTTAAAATAAAAAAGGAGATCGATGATCTTAAAGATTTAAAAAATCTTGTAATATGCCCAAAGTGCAAAAGGCCACTGGATCAAGAGCATATAAATTCTCTTATTCAGGATGATATAAAAATAATAAATGAGAAAAATGAAAGAATTGAAAATTTGGAAAAAAATTTGAAAATTATTGAAAAATTAATATCAGAAAATAATGAAAAATTGAAAAGAAATATGGAAAAAGAAAAGTACAAATTGAATTTGCAGAATAAAAAATTATTATTGGAAAGCCAACTAGTTAATGAAGATAAAATATATGATGGAATTAAAGAAATAGAGGATAGGATAAATTTTCTGAAAAAAGAGTTGGAAAAGATATCTTTCAATAAGGAGGATATGGAAAAATTGATGATTGAAAAAAATGAATTGGAGAAATACCACAATGAATATATAAGAATAGAAAATGAAATTAATATGGAAAATGAAATAAAAAATGAAAATAAAAGAATTGAAGATGAAATGAAAAAGCTGGAAGAATCAATAAAAAGTTTGCAAGAAAATGTAAAAAATATTAATTTCAATGAAGATAAATATATAAATTTTAAAGAAAAAATTCTAGAAATAAATAGGGAAACTGGAGAAATAAAATCAAATTTATTAAATTCTAAAAATAATCTGAAAGAAAAGATGGAAGAAATAAATAATGAAGAAAGAAATCTTAAGTATCTTCTTGATGAGGAGAAAAAAATAATAAACGATTTAAAATTTTTGGACTGGATAGACAATATATTTGTAAAGGATATTGATAAAATAATTTCCAATAGAATAAATTCCATAAGAATAGAATTTGAGTCTGAAATAAATGACTGGTTTAAAATTCTTCTCCCAGGATCAGAGATGGAGATTTCAATAGATAGGGATTTTTCTCTTATTATTACAGTAGGTGATTTTGAAATGGATTATTCCTCCTTAAGTGGCGGGGAATCAAATGCTGTTGCATTTTCATACAGACTTGCATTAAATTCAATGCTTAAAAAATTTAATTTAATTGAGACAAATTTTGTTATGCTGGATGAGCCAACAGATGGATTCAGCGATAAGCAGATTCAGCAGATGCAGGACATTTTTTCAAATATTAATGTTGACCAGGTGATTATTGTAACGCATGAAAATATGTTAGAAAATTTTGCGGACAACAGTATAAAAATAACAAAGGAAAATGGCATTTCAAGAATATAAGAAAATATTAATAGTAATTGTTCATGATGAATTTTAAAATGAACAAGCCAATAATAGTTGTTAATTTTAAGGCATATGGTGAATCCACAGGAAAAAATTCTTTAAATATAGCAAAAACTGCTGAAAAAGTATCCAATGAAACAGGCATTGAAATTGCAGTAGCGCCATCTTTTGTTGATTTGGTGAAAATAAAAGAGTCCGTTTCAATTCCTGTTTATGCTCAGCATGTTGATAATATCTTGCCTGGAAGCCATACAGGTAGCATTACGCTGGAAAATCTTAAAGATTGGAACATTGATGGTATAATAATAAACCATTCTGAAAAGCAGTTAAAAGTAAGTGACATTGATGAATTGATAAAAAGATCCAGGGGAATGGGAATGAAAAGCATCGCATGCACAAACAATGTGAGTGTAACAAGGGCTGTTGCATCCCTAGGACCTGATTATGTTGCAATTGAGCCTCCAGAGCTCATAGGCGGAGATATTTCTGTCTCTGTGGCAAGGCCAGAGGTGATATCTGATTCTGTCAAAGTTGTTAAAGAAGTAAACATTAACGTGACAGTTTTATGCGGAGCTGGAGTTAAAAACAAAAATGATGTTAAAAAGGCATATCAGCTTGGATCATCAGGCATTTTAGTGGCAAGTGGAGTAGTAAAATCTAAGGATATCAAATCTTCACTTATGGACTTAGCCTCAGGCTTTAAAGGTGATTAACTATGGCAAAAAAAGAAGATGATGAGGAAATTGTACTTCCTGAGTTGAGTGAAAAGGATTTCCTCAACAGTGAAATGCATAAGGGCAAGGCATACATTATATCATACATGATTGGCATTGGTGTAGGCTTTCTTTCAGGTTTCCTTGAATCAAAAGGTCTTGCTGTACTTTCATATTTGCTAGGTTTTGTTTTTGCCATAATTCTTCCCTATTTAATTAAATATGCAAAATTGAACATTGATAGAAAGAATCTTGCCTATGATATAATAGTATTTTTAGCATCATGGATTACATTTTGGATTGTTGCACTTAATCCACCATTCTTTTAATATTCCCACGGAAATTTTTTTCTCATAAACAGATAAAGTTCTTTTTTATCAATTGTATTAATGTCCCTTGAAAATTTTAATTTGTTTTTAATTCTATCAAGATCCTTGCCTATGGAATTTTTTTCTACTATGTTCAAAATTTTCTTTTCCATGGTATTATATTTTCTTTCCACATATGCATAGAAATGTCCATCCTTTATGTATGGGCCTGAATAACATTTATTTATCCACTTTTTAATGAAATTTTCAGAATTTTTGTCCCATACTGGAGGTCCTTCATGGACCATAACATCGGGTAAATCCAAAAAATATGATTCAATTATTATATGAATAAAATTATCAACATAAAAATGATAATCCATAGGCTGAAATTCATCCAAATTTCTAAAGACGGTGGTAGCAAATTTTCTTATTTGCGGATATAAAACATCATCAACAAGTTCAGGCCTAGGCAAAATCAAATGCAAAATTTTGGTATTCCTCTCGGGCATTTTCTCAGGAACATGGATTTCAGGAAAGAAGAAATTAATTTTCCTTTCCTTTAAAAATTCCTTGGATGCGTGAATAAATTTACTGTAATTGTCAAGTGAAAGTGCAGATGCAACATTTCTATTCTCATCCACAGGATCAATAAAAATCAAAGGAGCTTTGAATTTCTCATACAAATTTTTCCCATGATCCTTGAATGTAATTATTTTGAATTTTCTCCAAGATTCTGCTTCTTTTAAGACATTTTCAAATGTCCCATATTTAATTATAAGCAATTCTGTCAAATATCCAGAAAAACCCTGAACCTTTGCTTCAGCACCATATATACCAATGCCCTTTAAAAATTGTTTAAGGATCCTTACCTGATCCTTTCCATCATCGCTTAAATGTTCAAGAACAAATTTCGTATGAAAAGGTGTTCTGTCAACTGCTGTAATTTTTTTGAAAGAATCTTCTATATAATAGCAAGGAACTATATCAAAATCGAACCCATTGTATTTTCCATTCACATAAGGATGTTCTGCATAATTTATAACAGGATTTTCAAGTATTTTTTTGCCCAATTCAAGTGTGAATGTTTCAATAAAATTCCTTTCATAGGATGTTGAAAATCTTATAAAAATATCTATATCAGGATTTTTTAGGTGCGTGCCTTTTGCTACACTTCCAACTAGTATCGGCTCCGCCATTAAATTATGAATATTTTCATTAATCTTCGTTATTATATCTTCAACAGCCTTTTTTATCCTTAAGTTTTCCTCATCTGTTGGTTTTATCCTTTCTAGAACTTCATCAATGAGGTCCATGGTTTTTCATGATTGATATAATTGCTTCAGCAGGTTCACCATTAGCTTCCTTAAGGGCCTTGATAGCTTCTTCCCTTTCAACGCCTGTCTGCTGCATTACAAGTTCAATATCCTCCTCTTTGAAAGGCAATTTTTCCTTGTCCTTTTCAGAAATATCCCCAATAATTTGAAGAACCTTCTGGCCTTGAACCTCCATGAGAGTTACCTTTGGATTCTTAACAACATAGTCCTTTTCCTTGCCCGTGATCAAAACTTCTACTGCATCAAGCTCTTGGGTTTTCAGGCCCATCTGCTTTGCAAGCCTTTGCAATTGCCTATCATTTATTCTCATCATCAATTATCACTATCTTTTTTTAATATTAAATATTTGTTGTTTATTCCATAGGAACAGATTCCTCTTCCTCTTCCGAAAGGGCCTCGCCGTAGACAGGCCTGTTTCTTCTCACTAGTTCACCTATTATGTATATACCTTTGGTGTTCAAATCCAGAATTTCGTATGGTGTCTTGACATCAAAAGAAACCTTTGATATGGGTATAGCATGCTCCTTAATCCACCTTAAATGGAATACTGGATCACCCATTTTATTCCTTCTTCCAAAATTCACTGGGCACTGTGAAACTACTTCAACAAATGAGAATCCCCTTGTTGTGAATGCTTGTTTTAAACTATTCACAAGTTGATTAGGATGCGCTGTTGTCCACCTTGCAACATAATTTGCACCTGCAGCTGCCACAAGATCTGCTAGTGCAAAAGGATATTCCCTGTTGCCATATGGTGATGTGGTTGTAATCATATTATATGGTGTTGTAGGCGCAAGCTGGCCACCTGTAAGACCATAAGTTGCATTGTTTACAGCAATTACTTTAATATCAATATTTCTCCTGGCTGCATGTATTATATGGTTTCCTCCTATTGCAAAAAGATCACCATCACCACTTATAACTATTACATTTAAATCCGGTCTTGCTAATTTTATACCTGTTGCAAATGCAAGAGCCCTACCATGTGTTGTATGAACAGAATCAGCATTTATGTAGCCTGGCACCCTACCAGTGCAGCCTATTCCACTTACAAATACAGTTTTATTTATATCCATTTTCAAATCATTGAATGCCTTGTACATGGTATTCATTATTGTGCCAAGGCCGCAACCAGGGCAGAACTGGTGAGGCCATCTGTCTTTCCTGTAAAACTCAAAGAATTCCATATTAAAGAACCTCCTCTATCTGATATGGTTTGGGTACTTCCCCACCTATTAAATTTATGTATTCAAAGTCTTTAGCTCCATATTTTCTCCCTACCCTCTCCACCTCAAGGCCATAACCCCTGAGGTTCATTTCTACAACAATTATCTTTTTATTTTTAGCAATTTCCTTAAATTTGCTTTCAGGAAATGGCCAGAGTGTCCTTGGCCTGAACAAGCCAACATCCTTGTGCTTTTTAATAACAGGATACGCTGCTCTGGATGATATTCCATATGAAACAATCAATGTATCAGCTTCAGGGTTAATTATTTCCACATCGGATATTATTGGCTCATTCTTTGTTATTTTGTTTACTATTCTCGTTACTAATTTTCTGTGGACCTGAACATCCGTTGTTATAGGATATCCTTTTTCATTGTGTGTAAGGCCTGTAATTGCCAATTTTCCACCAATGCCAAGAGGAGTAAATTTAGGAATTCCTTCAATTTCAATATCATTAAAACCAACAAGATCAATTTTTTCCGGGACTGTAATCTTTTCAGTCATGTGAGCAAGCTCTGCATCAGAGAGTAAAATGACAGGATTCCTGAACATGATACTTAAATTGAAAGCCTTTATTGTAAGATCGAATAATTCCTGTACTGAATTTGGTGCCAGCACGATTGTTTCATAATCACCATGCGATCCGAACCTCGCTTGCAAAACGTCTCCTTGAGCTACAACTGTTACCTGACCTGTTGAAGGCCCTCCCCTCATAACATCCACAATAACAATTGGTGTTTCAGTCATGGCAGCATAACCAAGATTTTCTTGCATTAAAGAAAATCCTGGACCTGATGTTGCTGTCATTGACTTTGTACCTGTCATTGCAGCTCCAATAACAGCTGCAATTGCTGAAATTTCATCCTCTGTCTGGATGAAAACACCACCTTCATTTTCTATTCTACCAGACATATGCTCCATAAGCTCAGATGAAGGTGTTATTGGATATCCTGCATAAAATCTGCATCCTGCTAATAGAGCTGCCTCAGCGGTTGCTACATTTCCAGAAAGAAAATACCTACCAGGAGTTAACATTTATTCCACCTCGTATTCAATTGCATGCTCTGGGCATGTTAACCAGCATATTTCGCATAAAATTCTTTCTCCTTTTTTTAGGCTATAATCTGTACACCTTTCCTTGTAAACAACAACAGGGCTAAAATAACCTCTAGAAGTTATATTTTTACCCTGGACAAAAACAGCCTTAGGACAAACCTCAACACACAAATTGCAACCTTTACAATAATCTGTATTGATTACGGGAAACATAGTCTTACTGTATGAAAAAATACTTTATAAATTTATTTCTAAAAAATTGAAAAATATTCAATTTTTTCCTTTTTCTAGGTTTGAAAGTCCCCTGAGTATATCCCCTCTTGTAATTATTCCAACAACACTACGATTTTGATCAACAACAGGAAGCCTGTTTATTTTTCCCTTCCCCAAAAGTTGAATTGCATCTTCAATATCATCATCAGGTTCAACAAAATAAACTTTCTTTTGCATTATATTTCCTATTTTCTCCTGACCAAGAGATTCATATATTTCAGTGAATTTTTCATATGGCAAGGCAGTCAATCTTGGAATCTCTATAATATCGAAAGGAGTAGGTATAAATATCCAGCCCTGCCTTTTATATGCCATGTCTAAAAAGCTTAGAATATCCCTTTGAGTAATAATGCCAACCAGTTTTCCATTTTCCACTACTGGAGCTCCACCTATATTATTTTTTACTAGTATTTCCATTGCCTCCTTTATTGTCATTTCAGGTGTGAATGTAATAACATTTTTTGTCATTAGATCCTTAACTTTCATCTCTTTTTCCTCCTCATTTCTATTAGATATAATTTATCCCATTCTACATCATGTTTAATTTTTTTGGATGTTAAAAATTTGCTTATCTTTTCTGTAACATCTCTTATTTCATCATTTGGAATTGCTTTATCTCTTACAATTACCATTTCTTTCTTTTCATTTTCGACAAAATAGAATCTTAGCTTACCTTCTCTATTATACCCTTCTGGTTTTCTGTTATTTTTAATATCTATCATATTTTCATATAATACAACTTCAGGTATGTTCATTTCGCCTGGAATTATTTTTGCCTCTTCTATGAATAAACTAAACATTTCAGGATATATTTTTTCCAAAGATTTCCAATTAAATTTATCAGAAAATACTATATGACCACTATAAGCTTTCATCAATTATAAGCATTAATTATGGTTATTTATATTTTATGAATTTGATCATAAATAATCATTTAAAAACTTTTAAATATTATTTTTATATATTGTAAATTAGAGGCATGATAGCATGGGGGAAAGATTAAAAACCATTAGCATAATAATTGTTTCTGTATTCATAGCATCTGTTTTTTTTCAATGGTCCATGGTACAGAAAATGTAGAGATCGTTAATTCTTTTGACCAGAAACTAGTAACTTCGGGACAGATGATTGGAAAACCGAATTTGAATACTTTGGTCGACATATCAATAGCATTAAAGCTTAGGAACGTAAATCAATTGAATGAATATTTGAGTCAGGTGGAAAATCCAAATTCACCAATGTTTCATAAATTTATTAATAAAAAAGAATTTGAGGAACTTTATTCACCAACTTCTCAGGAAATCAATTATATAAAGAGTTATTTTGAAAGCCAGGGACTAATAGTTACTCCAGGGCCCTATAATCTTGCCCTTTTCATAAACAACGTTCCCCTATACAAAGTGGAGAATGTATTTCATATTCAGTATGGGTTATTTAAATCTAAAACTACATCATATAGAAATATTTATTTCGCACCATTGAGCTCCGTGTCATTACCTTATAATATTGCGCAATATATATCTGGTATATCAGGTCTTTCTAATGCATATATTTACCACGATGATATTGCATCACATAGTATTGTTAAAAATTTTGTAATAAATGGTGTTCAGGATTTAACTGGAGGTGATCTTCAAAAGGCATATCAAACATACGATATTTTCAATGGATCAGCAAATGGTGCATCATCTAGTATACATTACTTCCCAAAGGGGTATACTGTCGCTACAATTCTTTGGGAAGGTGTTGATTCATCAGGTAATCAGGTTGCTCCTTTTAATCCAAGCGATATAGATCAATATTTCCAGACTGTTGTACCTCAATGGGAACAAAACATAGTAGGAAGTACCCCAAATGTTACAGGTGATCCTGTTGATGGCGCTGTCCCCCCTGGATCCAGTGCTGCTAACGATCAAACACAGACAAATTATGAAAATACATTGGATTTGGAAATGGTGAGTACATTGGCACCGGGCGCAAATGTAGTTTGTGTATACGGTCCTGGAAACACCAATGGTGGGCCATCAGAGACAAATTTCCCTGATAATGAATATGCTGCAGCATCTCAGCTCAATAATTTAGTAGCTGTTTCAAATTCCTGGGGTGGTGGAGATACTCAAACAGATAATACTACACAGAATTATGTTATAGAAATGGAAGCCACAGGCACCACAATAATGGCATCAGCTGGAGATGATGGAGATACAAGTACACAGAGCAATCCTGCCAATGATGCAACAAACACGGCTGGATTTTTGGCTGTAGGTGGTTTAACAGTAACTTTAAATGGACAGGCAGGAAGTTATAATGGAGCTGGTGTTCCTGCAAGCAATGCAATATTTAATGAAGTTGTTTGGTATGATAATGGGAATACAACTAGCAATGGAGATCATTGGGGTACCACAAGTGGTACAAGTACAGCATATCCAGAACCCTCATGGCAAGATATTCCTGCAGTTACAAACAATGGAGGATCAACATCTGGAAGAAATGTAGCAGATATTTCAGCAATAGGAAATAATACATATATAATAATAAATGGTGCCTGGCAATGGATTGCTGGTACATCAGTAGCATCTCCAGTAACAGCTGGAATTATTGCATCTATGGTCGGATATTTAAATCAAAAATTTGGTTTTATAGACCCGCTACTTTATAAAATGGGTCCTAATGAATCATCATATTCTCTAAAACCTTTTTGGGATGTTACACAAACGCCTTCCGGTTATCACAGCGGTCAAACTCAATATGATGCCCAAGTTGGCTGGGATTATCCAACAGGATGGGGATCCATAAATGCCTGGAATTTTACTCAGGATGTTAAAGGAATTTCAACAACATCAACATATACAGTAAAATTCACAGAGAGTGGTTTGCCATCAGGAACAACATGGTCAATAACATTCAACGGGGCTACAGAATCTTCAACAACAAGTACGATAAGTTACAGTGGCATAGTGAATGGAACATATTCATTTAGTGTGGGAAGTGTAAGTGGATACACAGCAAGTCCGTCAAGTGGAACGATAACTGTGAATGGTGGGAATGTGAATAAAGCGATAACGTTCACAGCAGTGAGCACTAGCACAACAAAGATATACTCAATGGTAAACTCTACGAGCATCAACACATACACATTACCGGAGTCAGAAGAATTCACGATAGGTTCAAGCAGTGGTAATGTTAACTATGTAGTATTATACTTATCCGGTAGTGGGTCTATAGAATTCAGCATAGGAACAGCATTATGGGGCTCTAATATATTAGGGAACAAGACAGTGAGTGTAAGTAGCAATAAGTTATGGTACAACATAAGCATACCTGAAATCAATCTAAATGGAGGAACAGATTATTATTTAAATGTTTACCAAGTATCAGGGAATGTGCAATGGGGATACACATCATCACCATCATCAAATTCAAAGAACTATGTGCAAGATTACTGGTATTCATCTGGAACATTGTATAATGATAATTCATACCCGAACATATACACAATCGGATACTATGGATCTGGAACATCTAATGCCCCAGCAACATATACAGTAAAATTCACAGAGAGTGGTTTGCCATCAGGAACAACATGGTCAATAACATTCAACGGGGCTACAGAATCTTCAACAACAAGTACGATAAGTTACAGTGGCATAGTGAATGGAACATATTCATTTAGTGTGGGAAGTGTAAGTGGATACACAGCAAGTCCGTCAAGTGGAACGATAACTGTGAATGGTGGGAATGTGAATAAAGCGATAACGTTCACAGCAGTGAGCACTAGCACAACAAAGATATACTCAATGGTAAACTCTACGAGCATCAACACATACACATTACCGGAGTCAGAAGAATTCACGATAGGTTCAAGCAGTGGTAATGTTAACTATGTAGTATTATACTTATCCGGTAGTGGGTCTATAGAATTCAGCATAGGAACAGCATTATGGGGCTCTAATATATTAGGGAACAAGACAGTGAGTGTAAGTAGCAATAAGTTATGGTACAACATAAGCATACCTGAAATCAATCTAAATGGAGGAACAGATTATTATTTAAATGTTTACCAAGTATCAGGGAATGTGCAATGGGGATACACATCATCACCATCATCAAATTCAAAGAACTATGTGCAAGATTACTGGTATTCATCTGGAACATTGTATAATGATAATTCATACCCGAACATATACACAATCGGATACTATGGATCTGGAACATCTGTAATTAATACACACTTTGTATATAATAAACAATATTCTATAATCCCAATTATACATTATTCAAATAATTATTATGAAAGTTTATATAATATTAAATCCACTGGAATGACTCTAACAACCATTAATTTATTTTTAATTTCGGTAAATGCAATAAAAATAAAAAATTTATAATCAAAAATATTTTTTTATTTTAATTTTTTATTATCAAAAAACTTATTAAATAATTAAGTATTTTATTAAAATTAAAGTATTTATTATTAATAATAAATTCTTTTTAATTTTCGAAATGTTTCCAAAGCGAAATAAATATATATGGGAACCTTATTACAATACTTTACCCATATCGCGAATGAATAACGGTGTGGTCTTAGATTGGATGTAACCATCCTTTGAAAATGAAAAGACCAGTTCCATATTCGCGAATAATGTTGATGGGGATCTGAAAATTATGGGGAACTTTCAGATCTGACATGGGAATGGCAAGGGTGAAACCTGTGGCCATAAATATTACCATACTCCCTATTACAAAAAAATTAACACCGGTTGATCCTGCCGGAGGCCACTGCTATCGGTTTCCGACTAAGC
>JAGDXS010000014.1 GCA_023261755.1 Thermoplasmata archaeon
TAAAAGGGATCGTGAGATGGGTTCACTACGTCGCGAGACAGTAGGGGTGCTTTTCAATGGGAGTGCCGGGGTGCCTGCAGGGTAGGATCCCTTAGTACGAGAGGAACGGGGATTCGTGGCCACTAGTTTACCGGTTGTCTGGCAAGGCAGTTGCCGGGTAGCCACGCCATAACTGATAAGTGCTGAAAGCATCTAAGCACGAAGCAGTCCCTAAAAAGAGGCACCCATCGAGACCTCTCCTAAAAGAGGAGTTTGATAGGACTGGGGTGTAAGCACCAAGCCTTACGGCGAGGTGTTCAGCCCACAGTTACTAACGGTCGATTTTTAAACAAGTAGGGAATCTGACCCAGGCTTAAGGAGCACAATGGTTGGTTTAATTATAGGTGTTAAAATATGGATAATGCTAAGATTTTTGCTGAGTATCCTTTTTTAAAAGAAGGAATAAAAGTATTTGGCAACATTAGTTTAAATGAATTGTTTACCTCTGAGAGATATTCCCAATCAAGGGAATATGCAATATATTTAATAGAAAAATCGTTAGGGGAAAAGAAGGAATTTTTTACAATGGATTATGAAACTAAATACTTAGGATACCATTTAGCAAGATTAATTTTAAGTTATTTTCATGATCCTATTCTAAACGCGCGTTTTGCAAATTTTTACAGAGATATTCTTGAAGAAAACTTTAAAAATGAAAATAGTTTAGAAATGATCAAGAAAATTTCAGAATCATTTTCATTAAACTTTTCTATAAGAGAAGAAAATTATTATTTAAGTGTTTATGATTACATAAAATACAATAAAAAATTGGGTGAAAAATATAGATTATTTTATCAAAGGCTCTCTTCTGGTTACGTATATTTTAATTTGAAAGCAGAGAAAGAAAAAATTGGTAAAATTTTGAGGGAGGCATTTGTTA
This sequence comes from Thermoplasmata archaeon, assembly GCA_023261755.1. Taxonomy (GTDB): domain Archaea; phylum Thermoplasmatota; class Thermoplasmata; order Thermoplasmatales; family ARK-15; genus ARK-15. Next base: position 920 of record JAGDXS010000014.1, read on the forward strand.
ATTATTTTAAAAACGATTTAGAATCAATAGAACCCCCAGATTCATTATATTACAATTTCAAGAATTATATAGAGCATCTTAAAAAATTGAGGGACGAAAAGATATCCACATATACACCAGGGGAATTTGGAGAAGTAAACGAAAATGCATTTCCACCCTGTATCAAAGCCATAATTAGATCCATTTTAAAGGGGGAAAACATTTCACATAATGCAAGATTTTCACTTGTTGCATTCCTCAACCAAATAGGGATGTCAAAAGAAAATATATTAAAAATTTTTCAGAGCGTACCTGATTTTGATGAAAGAATGACAGAGTATCAAGTTTTGCATATAACAGGTGAAAAGGGGAAGACTGTTTATTCAACACCAAAATGTTCAACAATGGAACTCTATAATTTATGTGTAAAAAATGAAACCAAAGACCAGCTATGTTTTAAGGACTGGATGACTCATCCATTAATATATTATAAAATAAAAAGCAAGTCAAATATTTCTCCAGGCTCTAAGTGATCTCTGGATTGCAGTTATATTACCTAAGATACCTATTGCAATCAAAACATAGTCAGTGAATGAATAACCAAAAATTTCATGTTGGAAGAAAAATTGTACTATAGGCATGATAATGAAAATGATCAATCTATCTGCTCTGCCAAGCATGCCACCATAATCCCTTTTTCCAGAAACAGCTTGAGCCTGTGTTCCTGCATAACTTGTAAAAAATATCCCTGTAAGGGCAAAGAGTGCAAAATACCAATGAGCATAGGCACTTAAGGAAATTCCTATTATTATTGCTGTATCTGAATATCTATCCAAAAGATGATCAAGAAAGTCACCCTTTTTTGAAGCAATATTCTTTATTCTGGCTACCTTACCATCTATCGCATCAAAAATTGCAGAAATTATTAGTGAAACAGAAGCTAAAATTAAAAATAAATTACCCAAATAGAAAAATATACCTGAGATTAATGCAAAAATGAATGAAATCCATGACAATGTATTTGGATTAAAAAAAACAAATGGTTTTGCAATATTTGTAACTAGAGAATCAACATTTTTTCTGTATTTATCTAATACCATTCAAGTATCTCCTCCATGTAGTCTATTTTACCAGCCAAGTAATCATTGCCTCTACCATCTATTATATCTTTAATTTTTTTTACTATCTCATCTATGCTTGAATTAGTTGTATCAATTTCATAAACGTTTTTGTTGTATTCAAGAGCTTCCTGTGTAATTAAACCCAAGGCTTCAGCTTCCATATTCTCAAAAATTTTTTTATCATCATAATTTCTTTCTTTCAATCTTTGTCTTAAAACCTTAGGTGAAGTCCTCAGTACTATTACTAAATCACAAGGAATAAGATGTGAGTAATGGCCTTCTATAATTACATCCCCCATATTCAACTTATTTTTCAGGCATTCAATATCCACAATTCTAGATTTCCTTTTTTTGTCATAACCTTTCGTGCATCCATTTAACTTTGAAAATTCATTTAAATTTATTACATTTTGCCCTAGTTTTTTCGAAATAAACGTTTTTCCAGTTCCAGGTGTACCCGAAATGCAAATTCTCATTGATAATAGAAATATCACTATAATTAAAAATTTTTTTAAAATTCCATGGATAAAGTTTTTTAATTCAAAAAATTTTAACATTTTTAATGGTCCATGTAATAATATTAAATCCAAAAAGGATTGAATATGAGGTAGAAAATGTTAAGTATATATTAGATATATTTAAAAAATTAAATATTAATTTAGATGGTTACATAGCTTTAAAGAATGGTAAACCTGTGCCTGAAGATGACCCTATTGATGAAAATTCTACATTGGAGTTGCTTCAGGTGTTTTCTGGTGGCTAAGATATTTATAAAAAATTTTTTAATATTTAAAACTTTATTCATATTTCTAAATATACCAGATTTTTAATTATTACATTATTAAAAATGTTGAAAATATTTATATTAATTAATAAAAATTATTTCTAAAAATTTAAATACATCCAAGAGAATTTAATTTTATGAAAAAATTTGTAGCTTTTGCTATAATATTTTCAATTATAGCTATCTCATCAATTGCAATTGCACAAACATCTTCCATATCAAATAATGTTATAACACAGCTTGAAAATAATGCAAATGCGGCTGAACCTATGACAATCCTCGGTATATATGTACATGGATTTTTCCTATTAATGGCTGTAGGCTTACCTTACGTTGTTTTATCCTATGAAGCTTTAGGCATTAAAAGAAAGGATAAAGAATATCTTGGTGCAGCAAAAAAGTTAAGCAGGGTATGGGGTATTTCATTCGCTATTGGTGCAGCAACAGGAACACTTGTAGAATTTGGCCTTGTGCAGTTATGGTCAGGAACGTTGGTAGCTATAGGCTCATTCTTCTTTTCATTTATGACAATTGAACTATTTGCATTTATGCTCGAAGTAATTTTCATAGTACTTTATCTCTTTACTTGGAATGTTAATAATCCATCCTGGAAACATTTCTTTGCAGGAGTAATTCTTCTGGTAGGATCGAATCTTTCCGCATACTTAATACTTGGTGCGAATGCATTTATGAATGTTCCTTGGGGCACAGGTACATTGGTAAGCAAGATATTGCCCTGGGAGCCTGCACTAGGTCCAAATGCAGTAAATCAACAGGCATTAGCAAATCTTTACATTGCTATACAAAACAAAGGGACGCTTGCATTAATAAATTATACCTTAGCAAACAACATAGGAATAATTTTGAATAATCAATTCATTGCTTTTCAAAATCCTGATCTTACAGCCACATTTTTACATACAGTTCTTGCCACTATAATTATAGCATCATTTGAGGCAAGCGCATTCATCGCTTGGGATTGGATAAAGAAAAAGAATGAGAGGGCATACAGGTTTAAATTATTAAAAGTTAGCTATGGTGTAGGTGCCATTGCATCCATATTAATGGCCTTTTCAGGAGATTATATGGGCAGAGTAGTTTATGAATACAATAGATTAAAATTCCTTGCATTTGAAAATTTTTCTCCAAATGGTGGAACAGATCCTATTATGGGATTACTTTTATATTTAAATCCTAACCATTTCTTCCATGGCTTCAATTATTACTTAGGTCTTGCTGGTCAATCAATAGACCCCAATGCAGCAATATCATCAATTACTTATGCAGAAAGTTTCCAGGCTTGGGCATACCCAGTGTATTGGTCCATGGTAATTTCTGGAATACTCCTATTTATATTTGCTATAGCATACATCGGAGTGTACTTCAAACCAATTGAAAAATTAGTAAACAAAGTATTAAGAATTTCAGAGGAGAAATTTTTAGTTTATACATCATTCATAGCTCCATTTCTTGGATTGATTGCCGCTTCAGCTGGTTGGGCAGTAAGGGAAGCTGGAAGACATCCTTGGGCCATATATGGTTTAATACAATATTGGCAGGTGATAACACCTAATACAATTACACCAGCATTTTCTGCACTTATCATACTTGTGGAACTATTAATATTCATTTTCGGAATAATTGCAATTATCTATGTGATGCGTTATTATGGGAGGGATAAAAAATGACAGATGTATACACTTCATTTCTCCTTTTAGGCTATGCTACCATGGTTCATTTATTTCTTGTAAACCTTGTTTTGGGGCTCACAATAATTATACCGATCATTGAGTATTTATACATTAGGAAAAAAGATGAAGGAATTAAAAATATAATTAAGACAGTCTTTAAATTCATGATACTCTCAGATCTTTTTGCTGGTGTATGGGCAACGTGGATAACAGTCTTTCTCGGAGGTTATTGGCCACTTCTTACATTCTATGCCACAACTGCACTATTTATTCCATTAACTATTGCATTAATAGGCGTTTTAATAGCTTTGCCATCAATAGCAATTTATTGGTTTACCTGGGATAAGGTAAGTAAAAAATTACATCTGATTATTGGAATTATAATGGCTATTGGGGCAACTATGGTACCAATAGGTTTTAACATGATTTTTTCTTTTATCAATGATCCTGTGGGCTTGAAGAGAGCCTTGCACGGAAATCTCTACTCTGTTTTTCTAAATCCTCTATATCCTGATTTTACACTTCATAGAATATTCGGTGGTATTACAATGGTATCATTGCTCCTTGCTGGAATTTACTTATACAATTATTACAAAAATGAATCAAGCATATATAAGAAGGGAAGTGAAATTTTCCTTTATGCATCTTTTATTTCATTATTGATAGAATCAATGCTAGGTTTCATATATGCTTGGGAATTAAATGTCCACTCACAATACCTAGCCCAGGTACTATTCGGTCCCTTTGGTCCTGGAATACAGGTTCAAATGAATATGTTTCCTCTCTTTGCATCTTTCATGATTCTAGTTTCGCTGCTTTGGCTCTTCCTTTACTTAAATGGTTACTATTTCTATAAAAATAAAAGAAGCAAGTTAGTTTCACTTGCATTGTCATTCTTTGCTCTCATAACACTTCCAATCGGTGAATTTCTAAATGATTATTCAAGGTATCCCTATATGATAATTGAAGGAAATACAGGAATACGTGCAAGTGATTTTATTAACAACATAATGGAAATAAACATTTACTGGGTACTTGCAGCTGTACTTATAAGCGCAATTCTCTTAATAATTTATATCTGGTTACTATATGCAGTTATAATAAGAAAGAAATACATTGAAGAACCTTAAATTTTTCATATTTTTTAATCAATTTTATCATCGTAATTGATTAATTTATATGTATTCTTAATGAATGAAGGTAATAAATTGAAATAATCTTCCTTATAGTACCTTTCATCGGCTAAAATAAAATATCCATTATCATTCTCAGATCTTATTACTCTGCCCATTGCTTGAGATGCCTTTCTTAGCGCTGGTACTATGTAAGCATAAAATCTCCCTTTTTCACCATACAAGTTTTCAAAATATTTTATGTACATTTTTGTCTTAAGTGTTAGTCTTTCAAAAGGTATTCCTGCAAGGAAAACCGCTTCTAGCTCTTCTCCAGGGAAATCAGCACCCTCTGAAAATCTACCGGAAGCACTTGCAAAAAGTATTCCCTTTTTATCAGAATAGGCCATTTTCTTGAATGCATCTAGAATTTTTCTAGATTCATTTCCGCTCATTCCCTCCTTCTCTATCAAAATTCTTTCTTTGAATTTATCTGGTACAAGCTTTATTAAAGCATCCTGAATCCTATAGCTTGCTGAGAAAATGGCAACATTTTTTTCTGAAAATTTCTTTAGAAAATTTCCTAAAGCTATTTCATATCTTTTTTCCATTTCTTTTGATATTTTCTCACCTTTTGTTGACAATCCATCAAGTATGTATGTTTTTACCCTGTCCTTGTTTATTTTGTGGTCCACACTCATATATTTATAATTTTTAAGACCTATTACGTCTATGAAAGCATCTATAGGCTCTAGTGTGCCCGAAATGAATATGTTACTTCTGAATTTATTCCAAATAGGCTCAAGAATTTTAGACGATCTCATATCCCACCTTTCTAATGTAAAACCTCTTTTTTCTCTCCTTAAAATGAATACTATTCCATCTTCATACATGAGATCCATTGAATTATTAAGAAATTCGGATATATGGTAAAGTGAACTTGTAGGCCTTTTATCATTTTTCATCATATTATTCTTTACTTTTAGACCTAATTCTCTTAATATTTCTATTCCATCATCAATATTTTTTAACTCATCTAAAAAATCAAAAAATTCAATTTGAATCTCCTTTTTTCTATTCAAAACTTTTGAGATTGAAAATCTAAGATCATTTAAAAATTTCAAAGCTTCAGATCTTGTTTCTGAATCTATTGTTTCGAGCTCATTTATAGCCCTTTCAATTGAATTTGTACCTATATAATCGCTATTAATGTTCATAGAGGCAAATTGAAGATTATGAGCTTCATCTACAACTAAATATGAATCATTAATGTCTAGGAATCTTTTAAGAGACCAGAGTAAATTTTCATTAATTATATAATTGTAATTTATTGAAAGGACATCCATATATGGTGTGATCTTCCTTTCATAATAATATGGGCATATGCTGTACTTTTTTGAAAATTCCAGAATTTCTGAATAAAGGACAGGTTCTTTTAATATTATAGAAAAATTTTCTAAATTCTTGTAATAGGGGCAACTCTTTCTATTTTTATCGCAGAAAAATGAAACATCTTCATAATTTAAATTTCTATCTTTTATTTTTTCATTGATAAACAAGCACATATCTCTTTTTCCTCTAAAACTTAGTCCTGAAAAATCTTTTCCAACCTTTTCATTTATGATTTTCAATTCTTCTATAGGTCTATCAGTTTCAGTACCTGTTCTGACTACCCATAAAATCTTCTTTCTTTTCTTTAATAGAGAAGAAAGAACAATCACTGTTTTTCCGAAGCCTGTTGGAGCTTGAATACAAATATTATATTTATCTACATTATTATCTAAAAATGAAAGTAGCTCTTTCTGTCCTTTTCTCAATTTGTAGGGAAAATTATCCATCATTTCTGATCATGATAAAAAGGATTTATTAATTATTATTTAAGAATAAACTGAAATAATGGGGCCGGCCGGATTCGAACCGACGGCCAACGGGTTATGAGCCCGTCGCTCCACCTGGCTAAGCTACGGCCCCGTAGTTAAAGATAATATGAATATTGTATTTAAAATTTTTAGTAAAAATATTCTAAAACAATATAAGAAATGTGTTACTTTTTTTATTATTTAATATTGATTTCAATCATTTAATTTAAAATGGTATATTTTTAAGTGCCTAAAAAATGTATAAATTTAATTTTAATAAATTAAAAAAATTTAGAGGAAATTTTAAATAATGGATTTAAATAAAATTTTTAATGTTAAAATTCATACCCATGAATGAAAATGACTTTTTAGAATTCTGGAAAATTGCTGTAGATCAATGGAAAACGGATATGGAAAATGCAGGGCTCATGGAGAAAAATACTTCCTATGAAGAGGCAGAGAAATATACTGAAAAAATACTTCCAAAGGGAATGAATACAACTGGTCATAAAATGATGAACATTTTTGATGATGATAAAAAAATTGGATCAATATGGTTTGAATTAAGAGAAAGGGTTGGTTTAAAAGAAATATATTTATGGGATATAATTATAGATGAGGAATACAGGTCAAAAGGGTATGGAAAAGCAACTATGTCTTTGTTGGAAGAATTTGCAAAAAATGAAGGAGCAGTAAGGATTTCCCTTAACGTATTTGGTTCAAATAGAATAGCCAGGAAACTCTATACAAAGATTGGATATTATGAGGCCGCAATAACAATGATAAAATACCTTTAATTTTCAACAACATTAGTGATAGTTATATAGATGATTTTTATTATTAAAGATTAAAATGGAATTTAAAATACGAAATGTTGAATGGAATGATTTCGAAGATATTGTAAAAAATTATTTTAGTTATTATGAAGAAAAAAATACTGATGAAAATTTTGGTCTAACTTTCCAAGATAATGTTCCTGATATTAATGATGAAATATTATGGTTTTCAAATTTGATGATTCAAATAAAAAGAGGTAATGCAATAGCTGTTGTTGCTGAACAATCAGGTAAAGTAATAGGTTTATGTGATATCCATAAAAAAAGGGAAAATTCTGAATTATCACATATAGGTATTCTTGGCATATCAATAATTAAGGATTACAGAAATAAAGGAATTGGCACGATGATGATGAAATATGCAATTGAGTTGGCCAGAAATCATTTTGATATTCTTATTTTAGATGTTTTTGAAACAAATAACAGAGCAATACATCTTTATGAAAAATTAGGTTTTATTAAATTTGCATACATCCAAAAAGGAATAAAGAGAAATGGAAAATACATAGGAGTATATTCAATGTATCTTCAGTTATAGAATATACTCAAATTATTCTAATATAGTGTTCCACATTTTTAATGCAAGTTGACCATTTACTTTGAAGTCCTTTATTGTTTCTTTTGCTTCTTCTCTTTTTGCTCTATGTACTTCAAGGAATTCATTTATTTTATTTATTAAAATCTCCTTTAATTCACCTGTGAGCATTTGTCCCGATCTGTATTCTTTTTCTATTCTATCAACCTCTGCATCGTCCTCTTCAAAAAACAATTTCAGCCATTGAAAAGAAACATCTAAATCAGGATTTCCGCCATATTTTCTGTGTAATTCAACAGTAGCTTGACCCCCAGAAAATGCATATTTCATTATTTTCTTCTTCACTATTTCAGGGCCATCGCTTAAATATATTGCCGTTTCAGGCTGAGAAGCGCTCATTTTCCCTTCAGGTCCAGTCAGTGGTGGGAGAAATTTATTATGTATTGCTGAAGCCTTGAAATATCCAAACCCTTCAGCAAGATCCCTCTGTATTCTCCAATATGGATCTTGGTCAATAGCTGCAGGGATCAAGCATCTTTTTCTTTCAAAAAATGTCGGTATTACTTGCAATGCGGGATAGAAGATCATTCCCACATTTGTTTCATTTTTGAATCCAAAAACTGCCTTTACCAAAGAATAATTAATTTTCTTTGCAACTTTTATTGCTAAGGGATACATATTTTTTATATATTCTGTATCCTGAAATATGAATGTTCTGTCAGGATCAAATCCTAACGCTATTATATCTAAAGCATTTTCATAGGACCATTTTCTTGAATCATCCAAAGAAAATTTTTCATCATACAAAAATTTTTCATCGTCAGTAAGCTCAATATAAACATTGGCTTTAAATTTTTCTTGAAACCATTTTGTCATTACAAATGGTATGATATGTCCTATATGCATTGGACCGCTTGGCCCTCTTCCTGTATAAAGAAAAAATCCCATTCCGTTTTCAATGTCATCCAAAACTTTATCAAAATCTCTGTGTGAGAAAAAGGTATTTCTTCTTATTAGGACATGTGAACCATTTGATAATTTTTCTAACCTTCTTTTAAGATTATCGTCTAAGGGTTGTGTTCCGAATTTTTTTATTAATTTATCGTAATCAACTTTCCCAGTCACTGTCCAAGGAGTCACTGAAAATTTATCATCTTTTGCCATATAGCAAAGAAATAATAAATAGAGTTTATAAATTTTACATTGTCAAAATATAAATATCAAATTTACTTATAAAATAAATTGGAAGTGATATTCATGAAAATTAAAGATGGAATTTATTATGTTGGTATAAGGGAAAAAAGGAAAAAGAATATTGATGGACTTTATGAAGCAAAAGATGGAATAACATACAATAGTTATTTAATTACAGGGGATGGGAAGTCTGCACTAATAGATTTAGTACCTGAAGATTATCATGAGGAATTTTTAAAAAATATTGAAAATATCATGCCACTGGAAAAAATTGATTACATAATCTTAAGTACCACTGAACTTTCACACGCCGGTGCTCTTCCAAAAATCATGGAAAAAACAAGTGCCAAGGTTGTAATATCTAAGCATGGATTCATGATGCTTAAAGAAATTATGCACAGAAACATAGATCCAATATTAGTTCAGGATAAAGGTGAAAAAATTTCTCTAGGAAATAAAACATTGGAATTAATTTATTCACCGTACGTTTTCTGGCCCGATACACTTTTCATACATATACCTGAAGACAACATAATTTTTACAGGTAATTTTCTTTCAAGTGCCATATATCATGAAAAAATGTTTGATGATGAAATAGAAGATTTCCAGTCTGAGTTTATTACATATTACAAAAAATTCCTGAGGCCATTTAATGATTATGTTTTAGAAGCAATTGAAAAATTGGAGAAGAAGAAAATAGATATGATCGCCCCGGGTTTTGGGCCAGTAATAAGAAAGAATGTTAAAAAATATATAGAAATTTATAAAGATCTATCAACAAAAATTAAGGGCACGAAAAAAAAGGCTTTGATATTTTTTGCAACATCCTATGGTGGAACATATAAAATTGCTGAAAAAATAGCCGAAGGTCTGGAAGAAAATAATGTAGAAACTGAATTAATAGATTTAATGAATACTCGAATAGATGATAAAATGCTTGACAGGATAGAAGAATCAGATGCCATCATTGTAGGGTCCAACACTGTAAATGCTGATGCAATGAAAGAGGTATGGTATCTCTTATCATCCCTGGGAACAATAAATCTTAGAAACAAAGTTGGCTTCGCATTTGGAACATATGCATGGAGTGGTGAATCAGCTAGATTAATAGAATCTAGGTTAAGAGATCTCAGGCTAAAAGTTCCAGAAGAACATTTCAGGGCAATGCTTATACCAACAGAAGATGATTTATACAATGCAAAGGAAATAGGAAAAAGGTTAGCAGATATTTTAAATTACAGAGTAATTTAAATATTAAACAATCATTTATTTTTTTGTGAACAGGATTGAAAAAGAAATAATTGAAATTTTAATGAACGGAAGCAGGACACAAACACAATTAAGAAATGAGTTGAATATTTCCAAGTCATATCTATCAGAAATTCTCAATAAAATGGAAAATGAAAATTATATTAGAAGGGAAAAAATAAGTGAAAGGACAGTATTGATAACAATTAATAAAGAAAAGATTCTTAATGTAGGTATTTTAAAAGCCACTGAATATGCTGCCGTTTTTCTTACTCAAAAGGATTTAAAAGATCTTTTAATTAATATTTATGTGTTTAATAATGCTCTAGAGGAAATGAAATCTCTTATAACGGAGAAGATAGACATAGCATTTGCTCCAATAATTACAGGCTTCATCTTTCATTTAATGGACAATAGAATAATTTTATTATCTGCCTGTGCAAAAGGAGGATCAGGTATAATTTTTCATAAGAAAAATGGTACAATAGGTTCAACTATGCTTTCAACGATGGATTTTCAATCAAGGCATTATCTGAAAGATTTCTCATCCATAAGATATTTTCTCTCTCCAGAGGACATGATTAAAAGTTACAAAAAAGAAGAAATTGAAGCAATTTCCATATGGGAGCCATTTTTCTCATCCTTTAAAAAAGATAAAAAAATATTTAATGGCAAAGACCATTATTGCTGCGGTTTTTTGGTGTTTAAAAATAAAATTAACAAATCAATTTTAAAATTTCAAAAGGCATTTGAATTTAATACAAATGAGCTTAGAAAAGGTAATAGAATAAAAGAGGCATCAAATATAATGTCTAAATTTTTTAAAATGGATAGAAATTTAATAGAAGAAAGCATGAATAATTATGAATTTATAAATGAAATTGAAAAAAATGATATTATATCCATTTTAAAAAGTTTTGGTATAAACACCGATGAAGAAATTATTAAAAATTATTTGGAATAAGTTTTAAATATTACGAACACATGTTCGGAATATGGTGCAAGATGGTATTGAAGCAATACCTGAAAAATTTAGGAAAGGCAATCCGTTCAATCAATTCACTTTATGGTTTGCCGCCAATTTAACACTTGCAGATTTTGCAATAGGTTTCATTCCTTTGCTTTTTAATCTGAGCATATTTTATTCATTATTGGGTATTATCCTTGGAACATTATTGGGAGCATTTGTAGTAGCAGCATTCTCCTCTATGGGTCCTGAAAAGGGTAAAACACAGATGATGATTTCAGAGGATACTTTTAAGGGGTCAAATTTCCTATTTTCATTTTTCCAGGGTGTCAGTGCATTAGGATGGTTTATTGTGAACCTTATCTTGGGTACAATGGCTATAATAACAATATTCAAAATTGACTTTATACCTGTATTGATAATTTACGGAATCATACAATTATTGATAGCATACTTTGGTCATGATTATATTCACAAATTAGAAAAAATATTCAGCATATTTCTAGGAATTATGTTTCTTTACATTACAATTTTCGGCAACCTTTCATTTAAATTAAACTATTCGCCTGATAATAGCATTATAGGCTTAGGCGTTCTATTTGCATCTGCTTTTGCATATATAGCATCATGGGCACCATACGCATCAGATTATTCAAGATTCCTTCCTGGAAAAGTATCTAAAACAAAAGTTTTCATTTATTCATTTACAGGATCCTTTTTATCAACAGTATGGATTGAAATTCTTGGATTTATGGTTGCGATTAAAACCTTGGACTTGAATTCCATGGAAGCTGCATTCAAAGTATCTGGATACTTCGGAATTCTTGTTGCATCTGCACTTGCCTTAGGTGGTATAGGTACAAATTCAATTAATATATATTCATCATCACTTTCATTTAATGCAATATTCAAAAATTTTAAAAGAATGAAAATTCTTATTAGCGTTGCTATAATATCATTTATAATAGCAATAATAGGATATTTCAATTTTTATTCATTCTATGAGGATTTCCTATATCTTCTTGATTACTGGATAATGCCTTGGGCAGGAGTGATCATTGCAGATTATATTTTTGTAAGGACTGGAAATTCAAAAATATCACTATTGTCATTCATAATCGGTCTGGGAATAAGCATTCCTTTTATGAATCCGGGCGTTCTTTTTTCTGGGCCAGTGTCTAATCTTATAGGTGGTGTGGATATAAGTTACTTTGTTTCTTTTATTGTGTCCATGACAACATACATTCTTCTATCAAAAAAATTCATACTTTCGCAACAATCTTTATCACATCCCCGTCCTTAAGAACATAATCCTTTCCAAGAATTAACTTTTTTTTGCCATCAATTGCCCTTATAAAATTTTTACCAAGATCTGTATGAACCTTAAATGCTAGATCCAGTGCTGTAGATCCATTTTGCATTAAATATACATCTGGAAGAACATTACCGGACTTATCTACCCAATGTGTCTCATCTTCTACAGGATAAACTGAAATTAGATCCATTTTTTGGAATACCAATGTTTCAATTACCCTCTGCACTCCAGTTCCATTATTTTCCCTCATAAAAGACCTTATTTTTTCAAGTGCCTTTTTCTGATTATCATTAAGTTTTGATGAATCAATTATAGTAAAATCTGTATCCCCAGGCCTGTATCTTATAAGACCTGCTTTTGCTGCTTTCACAAGAGCAAGCTCATAATCTGCAGAAACTGGAATTACTGGATTTTTTATCCTTTCACTCAATTTTTTTATATTATCCTTATCAGCTATATCCATCTTGTTTGCTGCTATAATTATTGGTTTGGAAATTCTTAATATTTCCATTGATACAGAAAGAAAATCATTTTCATTCCACTCTTCTATAGGACCAAATGAAGCGTTTTCTAGTGCTTTAGAGATCTGCGTTTCAGATATACCGAGACCCGAAAGCTGCTGCGAAATTAAAGTTTCAAGTCTTGATCCATCCGAGCCTATCCTTCTACCTATTTTTTTCCAATTTCTTGAAAGAATTTCTGATAGCCAGTATGCAATCTCTTTTTCTATGAATAAAACATCCTCATAAGGGTCATGAGAATTAAAATCAACAATATTTCCCTCCTTGTCTGTGGAACCTGAAATATCTACAACATGTATTAGCGCGTTTGCATTTCTTAGATTGTCTAAAAATTTATTACCAAGACCTTTGCCTGAGTGAGCATCTGGAACTAGACCTGCCACATCCATTACACTTACAGGTATCATTCTTATTCCATCCATGCATACGGAATTCCTAGGATTGCAATTTTTACCTATTATGGTGTGGGGGCAATTTTTTCTTACATATGCGGTTCCTAAGTTTGGATCAATTGTTGTAAAGGGATAATTTGCAATTTCCACAATATGCTGTGTAATTGCTGAAAAGAAAGTTGATTTTCCCACATTTGGTTTTCCAACTATGCCAATTAAAATGGCTACCACCTCACCAATACCTTGGAAAGTTGTTTACCTTTAGGACAGTTAATATCTTCAATGTATTTTTCAATCTTTACCTTTGTACCATCCCTTAAACCAAACACGTTACAGATATTATAATATTCACAATTAATTTCATCACAACCTAAATTTTCAAATGTGACTGTGCTTCCCTCTATTGCCTGCTTTTTATTAATTGCAACAGGAACAGGTATTTCTTCTACCTCAACAGTAACCACTTTATTAAGATCATGAATTTTGCATGGGTGCTCCTTATCCCTTACATTGGTTATTTTGTAATATTTTCCACTCTCAAGCATAAAACATATATTCTTTAATGGGCAGTCCCTGCAGTCAACAATATTACCTAAGAATTGAAATTCTAGGCCTTGCTTTGCCATCTTTTTACCTATAAGAGCTATCAGCACCATAATTAAATCACCTCTGTTGCTTTTAATGCCTTTTCTGCAGCCTCAGGAGAAATGCCATTCTCCCCTAATATTGTATATCTATCCCTTATTTTATGAGCCATCGTTAGTGCCTTAATCGCTTCTTCATTACTAAGGCCGATCTCTTTCGCTTTTGTTGGTGCACCCATTATTTTAAGTGCTTCCCTTACCTTTTTCCAATCCTGACCCTGAAGGAAACTCATTATGATAGTACCCACTCCAGCAATTTCACCATGAAGAGCCCTTCCTGGAGCAATTGCCTCAACGGCATGAGTAAATAAGTGCTCACTACCACTTGCAGGCCTTGAGGATCCTGCAAGGCTCATAGCCATTCCAGATGAAATTATTGCTTTAATAACAACCCAAACAGATTCCTCATCGTTTGGCTTTAATGAAGGTGCATAATTAATCATTTCTTCAGCTGTATATTTAGATATTGCATACGCAGAACTAGAGAAATCCTCACCTTTTAGTTTGTATGCAAGTTCCCAGTCCTTTACAGCACTATAATTGGCGATTATGTCTGCTGCACCTGAAATCAGATACCTATAGGGTGCTTTTACTATTATTGATGTATCAGCTATAATAGAAATAGGTACCCTTGCTTCACTTGAAACATTGTTTTCACCATCTTTGATTGTGGCTCTGGGACTGGCAACTCCATCGTGTGATGCTGATGTTGGTATTGATATAAAAGGTAAAGAAAGATCATATGCAGCTTTCTTTGCTATGTCTATCTTTGTTCCACCACCAACACCTATAATCAGGTTGAATTTTTTCTTTAAAGCTCTCTTTTTAACTGCTTCCACATTCTCAATTGTCGCATCTCCAGTTAGAAATATTTCTACCTTATAATCTTTCCTTAGTATTTTTTGAACAGTATTTCCTGCTACCTCCACAGTTTTTGGACCAGTAACAATTAAAATCTTTCCTTTGATTTGCAGGTCATTTAAAACTTCCCCAATTTTATCAAGTGCCCCATGACCTGCTAAAATTACCCTTGGCAATTCCATTTTTTTTATTTTGTTGAATTCCATTGTAAAACAATAAAAAAAATGCACTTTATTAATTCTTTCCTTTTTGTAACAAGCAAATTAAAAATAGTACCATGCAATTAATAACCATATGGAACTGAGCAGAAATGAAAAAATACTTTTAAAATCATTAAAAGGTATGGGTGGAAAAGCTAAAGTAAATGATCTTGTAGAAAAGACCGGTTTGTCAGTTGTTGAGGTTATGAATGCAGCTTCATGGTTAAAAATGAAGGGTGCATTAAAAATTAATGAGGATCTTAAAATAAATTATATATTGAGTGAGGAGGGTAAAAAATCAATTGATAAGGGATTGCCAGAAAGAAAATTATTTAATATACTGAAGGAAAAAGGGGCATCAAAAATAGATGATTTAAAAAATATTTTGGGTAAAGAAACAGTATCTTTGGGTATAGCACATTTGAAAAATAATGGTATCATGATAAAAGATGGAACAATATATATCATAGATGAAAAAAAAGCGGAAAATACAATAAAAGAAATTGAAGATAATCTAAAAAATATAGAATCATTAAATAGAGAAAAATTAGATTATTTATTAAAGAGGAATCTGGTTGAAAAAAAGGAAAAGGTGGAGAGAGAACTTGTTCTCACACAAATAGGTGAAAATGTTAAAGATGATGAATTAAAAATTAAAGAGGAAATAACGCAAATAACTCCAGAACTTATTCAAACAGGTGCCTGGAAAGAAAAGGAGCTGAGAAAGTATGATATTAAAATGTTTGCACCATTTCCTGAAATGGGAAGGACACATCCATTAAGCGAATTTATAGAAAAAGTGAGAAGAATATTCCTAAACATGGGATTTAAGGAAATATACGGGCAATATGTAGTAAGTGCCTTCTGGAATATGGATGCTTTATACATTCCGCAAGATCATCCTGCCAGGGAAATGCAAGATACATTTTACATGGATGGTAAATTCCATCTTCCAGATTATTACCAAATTGTAAAAAAAGTTCATGAAAATGGTAATGGAATTTCAAGGGGTTGGAAATACAAATGGGAAGAAGAATTAGCAAGGATGTCACTTTTAAGGACACATACCACAGTGAATTCAATAAAATATCTTTATGACCATAGGGACGAAAATATAATACGTGTGTTTACCATAGGAAGGGTATTCAGAAGGGAAAACATGGATTCAACGCACCTGCCGGAGTTCCATCAAATTGAGGGAATAATGATGGAAGAGAATACAAATTTCTCAATGCTTTTAGGAACACTTCAGGAATTTTATTCTCAGTTAGGTTTTAAACAGATTAAATTTAAACCTTCATATTTTCCATATACTGAACCAAGCCTAGAAATTCATGTTCTTAAAGATAATAAATGGTTAGAACTAGGAGGCGCAGGCATATTCAGGCCGGAGGTAACTGAGCCCATGGGAATAAAACATAAAGTTCTTGCATGGGGTTTAGGGTTAGAAAGACTCGCAATGCTTTATTACGGCATCAAGGATATAAGGGATCTTTACATTGCAGATATTGAACAGCTTAGGTCACTTCCTATACTTTAAATTATAACAATTCGTACATAAGCCTAGGGAACTAACATAATGATCATTGCATACAGGCCTGCCGCACAATTTGCATCTGTGAATTGCAGGTTTTCCACAAATATAGCATAAATCAACAATCATTTTTTATCATCAAGATATTTTTTATAGAAATCTGGATACTTTTCATATTCTATCGGATCAAAAGCATTTGCTTCCATAAACCCTTTAAGCCTGAGTAAACAGGAATCGCAAGCTCCGCAAGCTTTTTCTCTTCCATTATAGCAAGACCAGGTGAGTTCGTAGGGCACATTCAATTCAAGACCCTTTTTTATTATCTCTCCCTTGGTCATATGTAAAAGAGGAGCTACTACTTCTATAGGCTTGCCCTCGACACCCACTTTTGTTGCAAGCCTTGATAACTTATTGAATTCATCTATATATTCAGGTCTGCAATCTGGATATCCAGAATAATCAAGTGCATTCACACCAATGAAAATTTTTTCAGCACCTATTTTCTCTGCATACGATAAAGCTATAGATAAAAAGACAGTATTCCTTGCAGGTACATAGGTTATGGGAATTTCATCTCCTATTTCATTGTAATTTTCTTTGCTAGGTACATCATAATCATCCGTGAGAGCACTTCCACCAATTTTATTCAACTCAACTTTTATTATTTTTAATTTTAATTTATAATATTTTGCTATTTTTTTTGCACTTTCTATCTCCTTTTTATGCCTCTGACCATAGATGAAAGTTATTGGAAAAACATCATAGCCAAGGGATATTGCAATTGCTAGTGAAGTTGTGCTGTCAAGTCCACCTGAAAGTAATGCTACAGCCTTCATCTTGTTATCATCACCTCTGTGCAGATACCCTGGCCAATGCCCTCATCTAAACAGAATTCTATTCTTCTTACATTTTCAGGCACTTTAATTTTTTTCATAAATTCTTTTAAAAGATAATTTGAAAGTTCTTCGGCGGTGGTTACTTCTACATCTACGTAATAAACATCCTCCACCGGAAATATATATTCCTTATCATCAAAAGAGACTATAACCCGTGCTTCTATTTCTTCCACTGATACCATATTCGATTTTTTAGGAATAAGTACATGGTGGTCAATTTTATCAACAATTTCCCTCAATGCTTTTTTAACCTCTATAAAATCCATAAGCATATGATCATCGTTCATTTCTCCTTCAATTTTTAGCCTAATTCCATAATCATGACCATGCAACCTTGAGCATTTGCCATGGTATGGAATAAAATGGGAAGCGGAAAATTTAATATTCAATTCCCAACCATTTATTTCAAGAATCATATTTCAATAATTTGGAATACAAATATAAATCTTATTGATTTTAAAATGATTTTCAAAAAAATTAATTAATGGGCTATATATGTTTAACCATGGATTATAAATTAAGGATCCTATCAGGTTCATACGATAGAACTGATGAGAAGAACGTTGTTGTTGAATTATTTGGAAAAACTGACGATAATAAAAGTATTGTTGTAAGATATAAAAATTTTAGACCATATTTTTATGTTGTTGAACCACCCGAAGAATTAATAATGAATTTTAAAAATGATCCTGAGATAATTAATATTGAGGATAAGGATCTATGGGTGTTTGGTCAAACAAAAAAATGCAAAAAAATTATTTTGCATGGCCCCTGGAAAGTCCCAAATTATAGAAAAATCGCACAGGAAAAATGTCAGGTTTTAGCGGCTGATATACCATTTCATCATAGATTTATGTATGATCTAGACCTAGGTTCATGCATAAATGTAAGTGGAGAAGAAATAAAAAATAATAGATATTTTACAGATTTAGTTGTGGAAGCAGATTCTATTACAAACATGGAACCTTTTATTCCAGATCTGAAAATACTTTCCCTTGATATTGAAAACTCAATTAAGGAGAAAAAGATTCTCACCATAGGTGTTGCCATATATGAAAAAGGTAAATTTAGGACTAAAAATATTACATATGATGATAATGCAAAAATAATAAAAGAACTTGAAGAATTAATTATAAAGGAAGATCCTGATGTAATTACAGGCTATAATATAGACGGATACGATCTACCCTATATTCTTGACTTGGCACGTGAATTAAAACTTGGTTTTCACATAGGAAGAGATGGATCGGAACCCATGAGGATCATGGGTCAATTTTGGCGTGTTCATGGAAGAATAGTGGCTGATGCCTGGTGGAATGTAAAAAGGGAATTAAAACCAAAGCAGGAAACTTTAAATGCTGTTTCCAAAGAATTACTTGGAGAAGAAAAGTTGGATGTTGACAGATCAAAAATGGATGATGAGTGGAAAAACAACAAGGATAAGGTAATTGAATATTGTATAAATG
>JAGDXS010000003.1 GCA_023261755.1 Thermoplasmata archaeon
TGCCCCTGCGTAAGAATATGACAGCCAGAACTGCTACAATTGCTATTATCACAATGATGATTATGTAAGTATAGCTGAAAGGTGCGGAGGACGAGGCGGGAGCCGGGGACGTGCTCACGTTCGGGGAAAAGTCCATGCTTCTGTAGTTCGGGGAATACGCACTGCCTTAGAAATGCGCACCACCCACGCTGAAAAAGTCCTGGCCGGACAGGGGGAACACGAAAATGGACAGGGTGTACGAGCCGTTGGAAAGGGACGGGGAAACAGTGAAACTGTACATTGGACGGAAGGGGGTTACTGCAATGTTTTTATAATATACATGATCAGAAACGGTTACAGAAACATTATAGAGAATGATCAAAGAATTGTCCCATCTCGCTACAAACGGGGAAATAACGGACGGAATGTCATAGTTCATATGGGAAAGTTGTAGTATTGCGGTTACGTATTGCGTATACTGCCTGCCACCGCTGGAGGGCGGCGTAGAGGACCGAGCTCCGGAGCCGATCAGCCACCCATGCCGGGAAGTATGGAAAGACCGAACGAGCCGGAACTGCCCGAGCCACTGCCCAGGGGCTCGTCGTAGACAAGGGAGTTGCCTTCCATGATCTGGAAAGACCAGGAGGAGATTTTTAATAGATTCAATATCATAATGCCTAAAACTATAAGAATTTAGGAATTTCAAATCAATATCGTTGAACTTTACGCTTGATTTCAATGTCTTTTTAAATCTAACAATATAAGATTCTGCTTTACCTTGTTTCTAAAGTGATCTTACAAAATCCATAAAATCTTCCTTATATTTTCTTTAACAATATTAACAATTTTTTCATGAACTGTTTGTTTAATTCACAAAATAGTCCCAAAATTCTCAAATATAAATCTACTGTAATCTTTGGACCTGCAATAACATTTTCATACCATCTTTTTGATAACTATCCCATAGCAGTATTCTATGTTTAAGTTCAATTGCCATGATAAATAGTAACAATTGCTCTTATTTGAAGAGTTTGCTTATTATTTATTAATGGGCCCGACCGGATTCGAACCGGTGATCTTCGCCGTGTAAGGGCAACGTCATAACCTGCTAGACCACGGGCCCTTATTTTTAGTATAATGTAAAAGAATATAAAATCTTTACACATCCTTAAATTTTAAATCCAATTATGCATTTTGCCTTATATGATTGAAATAAAATTAATTGCTTTTGATTACGATAGAGTATTAACGGATGAAAATTTAAATTTTGATGGTGAAATTGTAAAATATATTATGGACATGAAAAATAATGGCATTATTACTGGTATAATAACAGGTAGAAGATGGGCATATATTGAAAAAATGAAAAATTTATTTGATTTCATTGTATATGAAAATGGTTTCTTTTTATACTATAATAGTCATATAAAATTATTTGATGAAAAACAGGAAAAATTGGCCAGAGATGCAAAGAATTATTTAATTTCAAATGGCCTGGATTGTATATTCGGTGATTTGTTGATTTCCTGCACCATGGACAAATATGACCAATTATTAGAAATTAAAAATACTTTTAAGGATATTGAAATTGTTTCAAACATAGATAGATATCTTCTCCTACCAAAAGGCATTGATAAAGGAAATAGTTTAAAAAAGGTTCTAAGAATGCTTGATATTAATGAGAAAAATGTTGCAGTAGTTGGGGATGGAGAAAATGATGTATCTATGTTTCAGTTAGCTGGCCTTCCAATCTGTATAGGAAATTCTATAGATCAGTTGAAAAAAATTTCAAAGATGTGCTCCAATAAAAAATATTCTGATGGTACAAAAGAAATTTTAGAAAAATTAAAAAATTCGAATTACAAATATAATGAAAACATTTAATTAAATTATTAATTATACAACAGACAATGATTCTTCAGGAAATAATAAATGCTCTTTGGATAATGCTTCCTGCCTATGTAGCTAATCCTGCAGCAGTACTTTTTAAGGGTAAGCTTCCCATTGATTTCAATAAAAATTTCTTTGATGGCAGAAGAATATTAGGCAAAGGAAAAACTTGGAAAGGTTTCTTTGGAGGTGCATTTTCTGGTATAGTTATTGGCGAAATAGAGCAAATTCTGGCTACAATATTTCCAAATGTTTATTTTGTGCAGTTTTCACAGAGTCAGATACAAGCATTTTTAATTATTATAACAATCAGTTTTGGATCAATGCTTGGAGACAGCTTTGGATCCTTCATAAAAAGGAGAATTAAGCTTGAAAGTGGTGCAAATGCACTATTTCTTGATCAATACCCATTTCTTATTATTTCACTTTTATTATATTTCATAATTTTCTCTTCATCATTTATAAAATATTTATGGAACCCTGTTTCTTTAATAACGCTCATAGTTATTACCCCTCTTCTTCATAGACTTGTAAATATAATCGGCTTTAAAATAGGTAAAAAAGAGGTCCCTTGGTAAAAAAATTTATTTTTTTATCTTTGAAAGTAAAGATGATACTTTTAATAAAGGAATAAATTCAATTCCCTCTTTTTCTATATTTTCCTTCCCTCCTTCTTCTCTATCAACTACAGCAAGCACCTTTTTAACATTAGCTCCATTTTCTTTCAACACATTTATGGCCCTCACAACAGAGCCACCTGTGGTTACAACATCTTCAACAACAAGGACATCTTCGCCTTTTAAAAGATCGCCTTCAATCATCTCCTTCGTTCCATGGGTCTTATTTTCTTTCCTTACAATTACAAAGGGCTTTCCAGTTTGAATTGAAAGTGCGACAGCCAATGGTACAGATCCAAGCTCTATACCGGCTATCTTTTCATTCAAAACATACTTTGCCATGGCCTTAGTTATTTCAATCAATATTGCGGGATTTGTTGTTGCTTTTTTTATATTAATATAATAATTACTTTTTTTACCTGAAGTCAATGTAAATTCTCCAAACATTACAGCACCTGAACTTATTAGCAATTCTTCAATTGACATTATTTTTCACCTTATTAGATAATGATATTAAAATTAATTATTTTTCCTATTTATTTTATGATTTTTAAAAAAGATTTTCAAAAAAATTAAATAGACGATAATTCTTTACCTTACAATTCTGCAGAGGCATTTAAAATGATTTACAGAATAAATAAAAAATATACAAAGGACGAGGTACTGGGCCTTTTAGATCCAATAATAAGGGAATGGTTTGAAAGTAAATTTAAGGATCTTACTGAACCACAAGCATATGCTATACCATATATACATAAGGGAGAAAATGTACTTGTCTCTGCACCAACTGGTTCAGGAAAAACATTAACAGGTTTTTTAACAATAATTAATGAATTATTTTTACTTGCAAAAAATGGAAATTTAGAAGACAAAGTTTATTGTGTTTATGTATCTCCTTTAAAAGCTCTAGCCAACGATATTCACAGAAATCTTGAAGAACCTTTGGAAGAGATAAAAAAACTTGCAAAGGAAAAGGGAATTGAAATTCCTAAAATTACTGTAGGAGTAAGATCCGGTGACACACCACAAAGTCAGAGGCAGAAAATGTTGAGAAAACCTCCGCATATCTTTATTACAACCCCTGAATCACTTGCTTTGGTTTTATCATCCATAAAATTCAAGGAAAAATTCAGATCCGTGAAATTTGCAATAATAGACGAAACCCATGAATTATCTGCAAGCAAAAGAGGCGTTATGCTTTCAGTAAACATGGAAAGGCTAGAGCGTCTTTCTGGTCATTTGATAAGGATAGGTCTTTCTGCAACACAATCACCGATAGAGGAAATGGCCAAATTTGTTGCAGGCTTCAATGAAAATGGAGATGTAAGAGATATTTACATAGCAGAAGTTGAAGCAAAAAAAATGCTTGATCTGAGGGTAATTACGCCTGTTCCAGATCTTGTTAATACACCTTTTGAAATAGCAAATGAAAAAATGTATGATATATTGGTAGATTTAATAAATTCCCATAGGACTACACTTATTTTTACAAACACAAGAAGTGGTACCGAGCACGTTGCATTTAAACTTAAGGAAAAGGGCATAAAAAGTCTTGAAGCGCACCATTCATCCCTTGGCAAATCAACTAGATTAAAGGTAGAAGAAATGCTAAAAAAGGGAGAATTGAAATGTGTAATATCATCAACAAGTTTAGAGCTTGGAATTGATATAGGATACATTGATCTTGTAGTTCAGATTGGTTCCCCTAAAAGCATAGCCAAAGGCCTTCAAAGGATAGGCAGATCAGGTCATGCATATGGTAGAATATCAAAAGGTAGAATGGTTGTATTTGATATGGATGATCTCATTGAATGCACTGTATTGACAAAACAAGTTTATGAAAATAATATAGACAAGGTATTTGTACCCAAAAATTCATTGGATGTACTTTCCCAGCTATTAGTAGGTATGAGTCTTGAAGATGTATGGAACATAAACGATGCGTATTCTTTAATTAAGAAATCATACTGTTTTAGGGATCTTCCATTTGAGAAATTCATGGAAGTAATTGATTATCTCTCTGGGAAAACGTATGGTGAAAAATTCTATTCAAAAATATGGTTTGATGAAAAAGATGGAAAATTTGGAAAAAAGAAGTCTACAAGAATGATATATTTCATGAATCTTGGAACTATCCCTGAAGAGGCTGATTATGTTGTTCTTGACGAGGAAAACATACCACTTGGAGATTTAAGTGAAAAATTTGTTGAGCATTTGAGACCCGGCGATATATTTGTTTTAGGTGGGAGGACATATGAATTTTTAAGATCCAGGGGATCGAAAGTATATGTAAAAAAAGCGGAGGGAAGAAGACCAACAGTACCGTCATGGGCTGGTGAAATGCTTCCAAGAAGTTTTGATTTGAGCATTGAAGTGGGGAAATTCAGAAAAAAAATTGAAGAAAAGATAAGAAATAAGGAAAATGTAATAGATTATTTAATGAAAGAATATTACATGGACAGATCTGGTGCAACTAGTATATATAATTACATAATTGAACAGATGGCTGATGTGGTTCCAACAAATGATCGTCTTCTTGTTGAGGGATATATTGACCCTTCAAAAATGTACAACATAATATTCCATTTCCCATTTGGTAGAAGGGTAAATGATGCACTTTCAAGGGTTTATGCTCACAACATAGCAAATAAATATGGCCTTAATACAAGGATAACCATAACTGATGACGCATTTATGATTACAGTATCAAAAGAAATTCCACTAAATTCAATTTTAAGTCTTGTGAGCTCCAGAAATTTTACAAAGGATTTAAAAAATTCACTAAAAAATACCGAACTTTTCAAGCAAAGGTTCAGGCACTGTGCTACAAGGTCTTTTATGATACTTAAAAAATACAAGGGTGCTGATATATCTGTAACAAAACAGCAGCTTAAGAGTGATAAAATCCTTGAAATTCTTTCAGAAATTCCTAACTTTCCAGTAATTGAAGAGACCTACAATGAAATTTTCAATATTGTAATGGACATGCCTCATGCAATTGAAATATTGAAAGGTATTGAAGATAAAAGCATAGAAGTAAAAATAAAGGATTATTCTGATCAACCTTCTATCTTTTCTAATAATGTAATACTTTCAAGTATTTCTGATATTGTTTTAATGGAAGATAGATCAGCTTTACTCAAGGAAATTCATATGAAAATATTGAAAAAAGTACTGCCTGAAGAATATGAGTCTATGTTTACGAGCGATATAATAAAGGAATACTTTGAAAATAAATTTTCCATAAATGGCCATGAAGATTTAATTAAATTCATTAAGCAAGTTGGTGCCGCTGATGTATTATCAGAGAAGGGTATAAACATATACTCATTTTCAAAACTCCCCTTTGAAGAACTAAAATCAATTGCCTTAAACCTAATAAGAAATGGAGAGATTGTTTCAGCTTATACAGATAGATCCGTATTTACAATAAATGATTATTTACCATATTACAAAACATTGTATGGAAAAGAAAAGATTCCTGATGAAAAAATAAACAAAATTTTATCAATAATAGAGGGAAAAACAACTACAGAGGCATGGAAATTAAGTGGTCTAAAAAGGGAAGAATTTTTGGATATTTTAAGAGATCTTGAAAAATCTTATATAATATATAGAAAAGATATCATTGAAAATGAAATTTTATGGTCTAAAAGGGAAGTATCATTGGCAGATAGGTATGAATCATTAAAGTTCATAATTGAAAAAATTCTGGAATACTACGGCCCATTAAATTTATCTGAAATTGCATACTATTCCAATTCGAAAGAGGATGAAATAATAAAAGTGTTGGAAGATCTTGAAAAATTGGGCATAATATCAAGTGGATTTTTCCTGCCCGGTTATGAAAAACAATACATGCTTAAAAGAGATCTTGATAATATAAAGCCAAAGGCATCAAAAACAAAGGATGATTTAAAAAGATATAGATTCTTTAAAACAACAAGGATTTTTGATAGCATAGAAGATGCATTCAATAATTATATTTTCTTTTCAACTCCTTACGAGGCAAGCGTAAGAGTGAAGAATTTCAATTTTACTGACTGGGAAGAATTAAGAATAAATAATAAAATACTTTTTGGTAAATTCTTAAATAACAGGCTCGTGTACATAAATGAATTGAATGGACATAAATTAAAATTTAAAAATTTGGATCTTGATGAAAATGCAAGGAATATTTTAATGAAGCTCGCTACAAAAGAAAAAGCTTCCATTCAAGAATTATCTGAAGATCTAAATTTGCATCCGAAAACTGTAAGAAATTATATAAATATTCTTGAAAATAATCTTTACGTTTCAAGATCATATGCTCCTGATGAAATTAAATATCCAAGTTCAAAATTCACAACTGTTGATGTCAAAACAGGAAATATTCATGATTTATTGATTGACTTAATAAAGAACCTGGGGCCATTTTCTATAAACGATCTTTCAGAAATGCTTGGCATAGACAAATCAACAATAAGGGACGCATTATTTAATTTAAATGTAGGTTCATTTGAAATATCTGGTGTAATTTATTACGGCGAAATCGGAGAGGTGGAAAATGATAATAAATCTTTACTTTTGGATTTTCAGGATCCATTTTTATTCCCTTATAGGATTGAACTTTTGCAAAAGTTTGGATCTGATTTTAATTTTTATCTGGTAAAAGATGGTGAAATTCTAGGGGCACTTTCAATAGACGAAAATTCTGATAATCTTTTAATTGTTGATATGAGCATACCTGATGATTTCATGGAAATTTTAATGAACAGAATAAATGAGTTAATGAAATTCTACGATAATGATGTCCTAATTATTGAAAAAATTAATGGGAAGAATGCTTCCGAATATTCTAAAATTTTGAGAAAATTTTCATTAAAGAGGCATGGAAAATATCTCATTAAAGGGGATATATACAGCAAAGATTTCCAATCTTCAGATCTTTTAAAAATCATGTTTTACCACCAGGGTATAGATATTGAAACAAGAAAAAAAACACCCATGGATCTTGATACACTTAATATGGGGATCAGAACAGAATTTGAAATACCAATAAGGTGCTGGCATTACATTTCAACAGACAGATTAAAAAGAAGCAATTTGCTTTATTTAACTAGAGGTATACCAGATCAGCAAACATACGCCTCTTCAAAGAATATTAAAATTTTCCAATCAATAAGAAATTCACAGCTTGATAAAAAGCATCTCGTAATTATAAATATGCTAAGAAACAAGGGCTTTGTATCACCTCAAGAAATAATAGATGAATCACCTTTGGGCAGGGAAATAACATCTGACATTATTGATTATCTTTTTATTAACAATTTCATTGCAAAGGGCCCGAAGGATGATCTTATTCTAATTGAATCTGATATGGCAAGGAAAAATGCACTTAATAAATATATTGAAAATCTTTTAAGGATGTTCGGTGTCATAAATGTTAAAAGATCAGCTTACCTTCTAAAGGGATTTGTAAGCCAGATGGATTTGAAGGATTCAATAAAAAAATTGGCAAACTACAAGAATCTAAAAAGAATATTCTTTGGTGATGAATTATTTTATGCAAATCCTGATGAAGTAGAAATGTTAAAATCAAGAAACATTGATTATGAATTCATTTTGGATCCTCATGACATATTATACCAATACATGATCCCTGACCTGAGAAAATATGTTAAACCAGGATATTTTATCGTAATGAAGGGTACAAGCATAATAGCATCATTCAGAGGAAAGCTTAAAAAGAAACAATTTGATATTTATGATTATGAAGGTGATGATGAAGGAAAAAGGGTGATCAGAAGTATTACAGGATCTATGGGCGTAAAGGTAGAATTTACACAGAAAATTTCTGATGAAATTATTGATGAATTCCAATGATGGGAATTTTCCTGCCACATACTTTGCAAGTTCCATCAGGATTTAGATTTCTTATTTCTATCCTATAACCTGACCTTTTAATCAATTCAGCGCCACAGTTTGGGCAGTAAGTAGTTTCATATTTTTCATCCCATACATTTCCTAAATATACAAAATTAATTCCTTCTTCCTTTGCTATTTCATAAGCAGAAAGCATTGTTTTCATAGGTGTTTCATATAAATTAGAAAGCATATAATCTGGATGAAACCTTGAAAAGTGAACAATTGCATTTTCTCCGAATACGTCAAATGCCCATTTTGAAAATTTCCTTATTTCTTCTGTATTATCATTCAATGTTGGTATGATCAGATACGTAATTTCAACGTGTACGCCCAGATCCTTAGCTCTTTTTACTGTTTCTAGCACAGGTTCGAGTTTTCCGGATACAATTTTTCTGTAAAAATCTTCTGTAAAACCCTTTACATCTATATTCATGGCATCTATGTATTTTGATATTTCTTTCAAGGGATCTTCATTTATATATCCGTTGGTCACATAAACACCATAAAGACCTTTGTCTTTTGCAATCTTACTTGTTTCAAGATTGAATTCAAACCATATTGTTGGCTCATTGTAAGTCCAAGCAATTCCACTTGATCCTTCTTCAAGAGCAAGTTTAACAACATCCTCAGGGCTCATATGCCTGAGTGGAAGGTTATCTATTGTGGCCTGGCTTATTTCCCAGTTTTGGCAGTGCTTGCATTTTAAATTACAACCTACTGTGCTTATTGAAAAAATCCACGTACCAGGATGAAAATGAAAAAGTGGTTTCTTTTCTATAGGATCCATAGCAATTGCACTGACCTTACCATAAACAAGTGAATACAATGAGCCATCAATATTTTTTCTCACATTGCATATTCCTATTTTTCCATTTTCTATTATGCATCTATGAGGGCAAAGCTCACATCTTACTTTTTTACTTTCCAATTTTTTATAGTAAAGTGCTTCTTTCAAAATGTTCGTATCCATGATAATTAATCTTCACCTCCTTTCCATTTTTAACCATTATATTTTCACCATTCCAGGTTTCACCTATTTCATTAACTATTATTTCTTTTTTCTTCATTTTTTCTTTAAATTCTGGCCATAAATTTTTATTTATTGAAAATAAAAGCTCATATTCACCGCCAAAATTCAAACCTATTTCTTCCAATGATATTTTGAACTCTTCGCTCACTTCCAATGCTAAAGGATGAAAAGGTAATTTATCATAGTAAATCTTAAAACCTACGCCTGTAAGTTTTTTAAGCTGCAATATTGAGGAGAATACTCCATCTGAAAGATCCATTGCGGCCTTGACTCCATTTTTAGAGATTATTTTTCCTTCTAATATCCTTGGCTCTATTTCTAACATTTTTTCAGCTCCTTCTTTTATGCCATTTTTCCATAAATAATAACCAGCACCATTTTTACCCAAATAATTTGTTACAGCTAGCACTTGTCCAGGAACAAAATTTTTTCTTAGCATTATATTTTTTTTGCTCACATTTCCTAAAGCTATTCCTGCAGCTGTGAAATCATCACCCTCCTTTGTATCACCACCTACCATCCTTGTATCATATTTTTCAAGGCATTTCTTTATACCCTTATTAAATTCCATGAAATAATTGAAATCAAATTCAGGATTAACAGAAAAGGATGATAGGAAATAGAGAGAATTTCCGCCCATAGCTGCAATATCGCTCAGGTTTAATGATGCAAAAAAATATCCTGCCTTTTCAGGTCTTACATCATCAGGGATATGTGTTTTTTTGGTAATTACATCGGTGGTAATCAATACAAATTTTTTACCATCATTAAAGTAAAATGAATCATCCTCTACAACGGTTCCGTATAATTTTTCCAATTTTTCTATTATGGACCTTTCCCCTAGATCAAGAAGCTTCATGAATAAAGTGTAAGTTTTAATACTAATAAACATTTTTTGTAAGTGTGGATGAAATTAAATTAGAAGATTTTGTAATAACAAGATATTATTCAATTTACTTTCAAGATGAAAAAATAATAGTTATGAGTGATTTGCACATAGGATTTGAAGAGGTAATGGCCCAAAAGGGCCTTCTTTTACCAAAAATGCAAAAAAGAAGGATTATGGATCTTCTTGACAAGATTTTTCAATTTTATGATGTTGAAAAAGTTATAATCGATGGTGATTTCAAACACGAATTTTCCAAAAATGTAAAACAGGAATGGAATGAAATAGAAGAAATAATTAATTATATTTTAAAAAAATCTGATTTGATTGTTATAAGGGGGAACCATGATAATTATTTGCAAACTATACTCTCAAAATATGGAATTGATATGATAAGATCGTTCAAATTAAAAAATTATGTTCTCATCCATGGTGATAAGGAATATAAAGATTCAAATATAATTATAGGCCATGAGCATCCATCAATCAAAATAAGGGATAATGTGGGCGGTATTTTAAGCATGCCTGCTTTCCTCCATGGAAAAAATATTACAGTTCTACCTTCCCCTAGCATTTATTCATCTGGCTCAGATATCCTGGGAGGGGATATACTTTCACCTGTACTTAAAAATTTTAATCTTGATGAATTGAACATATATGCTTTGGACGATAAACTTGGACTTATTGATATGGGAAAAATTGGAGAAATAAAAAAATTTGATAATAGATTTTAATTCATCATGATATTTTAAAATAGTTTACTGATGGTTCATAGATCAATCCCTTGTCAAGAAGTGAATTTAGGATTTCATCCACCTGCGATCTTTCAAAATTGAATTTTAAAGCATTTTCCATTATATCATCGTATCTTGCGCCTTTACCATCGAAGTCAAGTTTTTCAACTAGATCAAGAATACTTTTTTCAGGATCTATATTCTCATTTTTCTCTTCTACCTTCATGCCTATAAGTTCTTTTACCATGGTTAAGTAAAAGTCAATATTTAAATCTTTAAACAATTCAATTGCCAATGAAGAACTTTCTATATACGTTTTTGGAAAACCCAATTTTTCCAGCGTACCCTTGTCTGTGGAATTCTGCAATTCCCTTATTATATTTATTCTGTAAAGAAGATTTCTTATAGCTGTGAGCTTCCAATACTCCTCCATGAGTTCATCCACTTCTGCTATATTTTCAATTCTTAGATCTAAATTTTTTGATTCACCATATGTTCTTACTTTTCCCACAAGCGCAATTCTTACAGGCGGATCCCTGGAAGTTAAAAATTTCCATACTGAAGGATTAGAATAATTTTTATCTGCGGAGAAATGTATTGTTCCAGTAAGATCATTTACGGTACCTGTAATAAATGAATTTTCATTTAGGATATTCCTATTTTCCATTATACCTACAACAAGAATTCTGTTTATTTTGGCCCCTAACCTTGTTAAAATATAATTTGCCTCCTTTTCCTCTCCTTTTTTTTCTAGAACTATACTATCATTAAATTCTCGAGCAAAAATTCTCCAGGCAGGTTCTCTTGTCATTGTAACATCCCCTGTATATTCTCTTTCATTTTTTTCACATAAGATTCTTCTATGCTGTTAATCTGGTATGGATATAAAATTATTCTATTTGAATCCTTAATAGAAATCCTTCCGAAAATACTAAAGGGTTTAAAAAGCACTTTTTTTTCAAGTTCCTCTTTTACTATTGGTATACCAGGTGCAGATATGACTAACTTGACCAAATCATCAAAGCTCTTTCCTATTATATCTTCCATCTGGCTTTTGTTTAATATTAGAGTGCATGCCAAAGTACCATCATCAAATGTTAATTTGCCTATCATGTCGTTAACTGGTGTGACTTCACCATGCTCGGGGCATTCTCTCCCTTTTAATGTTCTGCCACAAATAGGGCATCTTGCTATTATACCAGTATCATCCCTGACATCAATTACTACACCCTCAAAATTTCCAAATTGCACATTTTTATTCAATAAATCTATTAGGTTTAGATAATTTTCATTGACCTCAATGTCCTCTATAGGTGTTATTTCCATATTCTCATCTATGTTTAATGAGATCTTATCTTTGAATTCCCTCACGTATGCACCCTTTATCCTGTAACTTTTTCCCGCTTCAAGTTTTCTTCCCCAGGAGGTAAACTGTATTGCTCCAGTTTCATCTGCAATTAATCCTGTGTACCTTTTTTTTGATTTACCATTCTTTTCTTCAATGTAAAGTACCTTGCCTTTTATATCCAGGTTTCTGAAATTCTTTTGAAGTTTATCTATTGTGTACGAATTTAAAGAATATTTCACATTTTCTATCATTTTTTCATCCAGTTTCTCTATTTTACCATTGCTTGGTATGTATAACCTTAAGACATTGTTGAATGTAGATGTATATGCATTAGATATCCTAATTACATCACCCTTTTTTATAGACACATTAATTGATGTTGTAAAGGGTATTGTTCCTGTTTCATCTCCCAATAAACCGGATGCTATCTTTCTACCTTCCTTCTCATTAATTTTCAATGAAACTATCTTTGCTGTTAGATTTAAATTCCTTATTTCACCTTTAATATCAAATATTTTCATGGCTTTTTCAGGCGCATACTTCTGAATTATTTTCTGTTTTATTAGATCTGGTGGATAATGGAAAGAAAGCCAAAGATTAAAGAGCTTCTTTATCTCTTCCTTAGTTATCTGGCCATTTAGTATAGCGTATATTTCTTCAACATATTTTTCAATTTCTTTATCATCCATATGTATCACATATCAGATGTTTTTCTTATAAAAACTTATCTTTTTTTGATTCTTGAATTGAAATTGTTTATTTTTTATGTATTCAAAATTTATAATAAAATTTTTTGACAATTGTATGAATATTATCCTATCTAAATTAAAATTTGAATTTCCATCTGAAAAATAATTAAAATTTATAATTGCCATGAACATTCAAACCATAATATGATCTTTATTTATAGTTATTTTCCTTCTTCCCGAAAGCTTCTTCCATAAATTTCAGGCCTATTTCATTATTCCTTTTTAGAAAAGCCCTCCTCGTTTCCTGTTCCTCGTACTCAAAAACAACCCAAGTATCATTATCTACAGTATACGCAAAAATATCTGGCTTTAATTCAGAATGTGGTTTGTATGCAACTGTACAAACAATTATGGGCTTTGTTGTTAATTTTTTAATTTTATCAAGAACTGCTTCCAATGTCTTTCCTGTATCTGCAATATCATCTACAAGTAAAATATAGTTTCTTATATCATCTAAGTTGTAATCGAAACTTCCCAAAGTTACATGCGTGCTCGGAACACCTTCATCTGTATAATAGGATGCCCTTATACTTAGCATATCTTTAACGCCTAGATAATCACTAATCAATCTTGCTATTACCATTCCACCTCTTTCTATATAAATAATGATGTCCGGTTTGCCATATTTTTTAAGAATTTCCTCAGAAAGCTTTTTTCCATAGAATTTCATACTATCGAAACTTAGAAGGACATACCTTTTCTTTTCACTCTCAAATTTAAGAAAATCCAACCATTCTTTGGCGCTAAGCAAAAGGTCCTGTATTATTCCAGATTCCTTTAGCTTCATTGAAAGTTGAACTGCTTTTGGCGGTAATAGGGATG
The DNA here is from genome assembly GCA_023261755.1 of Thermoplasmata archaeon. Classification (GTDB taxonomy): domain Archaea; phylum Thermoplasmatota; class Thermoplasmata; order Thermoplasmatales; family ARK-15; genus ARK-15. The sequence goes on from JAGDXS010000003.1 coordinate 13,963, forward strand.
ATTCTTTTAACAATTCTTCATTTTCAAATAATTTTTCAGGGGTGCCATCGAATATAAGTTTTCCCCTTTTCATTACAACTACTCTTCTGCAATATTCTGCGACTAACCTCATATCATGGGTAATTACAATAATAGTTGAGCCTTCCCTATTTAGTTCTAGCAGTATTTCCATAATTTCCCTAGACATTCTATAATCCTGACCAGTAGTGGGCTCATCAACAATGAGGATTTCAGGTCTCATTGCAATGACACTTGCTAAAGCTAATCTCCTTTTTTCTCCCCTGCTCAAAAATAATGGATCTTCCTGTTTTTTATTGCTTAGCCCTACTCTGTTCAATGTTTCATCTACCCTCTCCCTTATCTCCTCTTCCTTCATTCCAATGTTTTTTAAACCATAGGCAATTTCTTCGTCCACCCTTCTATTAAATATTTGATGATCAGGATTTTGAAAAACATATCCAACCGTTTCAGGTATTGATAATCTAACCTTCTTTTCTGAAATATCCTTCCCAAATATTTTTACCTCTCCATCCCATTTTGTTAAATAACCTGAAATTATTTTTGAGAAAGTACTTTTTCCTGAACCATTCTGACCTATGAGCGCAATGAATTCTCCTCTGTTCACAGTCAAATTAACACCATTCAATGCCCTGGAACCATCAGGGTATTCATACTTAAGATCCCTAACTTCAAGCGCAGGCTCACCAATCTTTTCAAAGCGCCTTTTAGGCCTGTAAACTTTGGCTGCCTCAAGATCAATTTGTTTTACTAGATCTTCATCATTCTTAAATATAGTCTCAATTTCGGATACTTCAATATACTTGCTTAGGCTAGGGTTTGAAAATATATTATCTGGCTTGTCTATGGCAATGATCTTTCCCTCATGTAAAACAACAAGTCTATCAACAAATTTCTTTAGAATTTCTGGATCATGCTCAACAAGTATAACTGTAATGTCTCCTTTTTCCCTGAGTCTAGATATTGCTTCTATAACCTCGATTTTCCCTGCAGAATCTAAATCTGAAGTGGGTTCATCGAGAATCAAGACTTTTGGTCTCATTGCCAAAAAGCTTGCAATTACAAGCCTCTGTTTCTGACCTCCTGAAAGCTCGGAAGGGTGAAGCTTATCTATCAATGGAAAAAGATCTTCAAGGCCGACCATTTCCAGTGCCTCTTTAATCCTTTTAACAATCTCATCCTTTGGTAAACCCATGATTTGCAAACCAAGTGATAATTCGTTCAGGGCGCTCATGGTAAGGAATTGACTTTCAGGATCCTGCATGACGAGCCCTACTTCAGGTGCCATAGCACCTTTTCCAGATATTATGTAATCATTTCCTTTCTTATCAAGCTTTGATACAACATTGCCAAGAACTATTACCTCACCATCAAAATATTCATTAGCTTTTCCATAGGGTAATTTTATTTGGTGCGGAATTAAGCCAGCTATTAACTGGCATAAAGTGCTTTTACCTGAACCTGTTGCACCTGTAATTCCTAAAAATTCATTTTTGTAAATGGTTAAGTTAAAATTCTCCATGGAAAAGTTTGATTTCATTCCGCCAAAGTTTGGATAATGCCATTTTATATTTTTTAATTCTACAATAGGCTCGTCCATATATGCCCACCCAATACATTTGTTACGTTCATAGTTATTGAAATGTAAAGCGCAATGATTGAAAATATTATTGCTAAATAATCTGCAGATCCAATTCTCTTTTTAACAACAGGTTCTGAAAGCTTTTTTGATTTTGAGAATCCTCTCGCTTCCAAGGCAGAACCCATCTCTACAGCCCTTTTTATCATTAATGCTGTAAGTGGTATGGATAAAGCCAGAAATTCCTTTACCCTTGATAGGGGATTTTTCTTTGCTGCCTTTCCACCCCTGGCAAACTGGGCATGCCTGATTGATTCCAAATCCTCTTCCATTATGTTTAGACTTCTAAATATTAAACTTATAAAAAATGTCTGCTTGAAAGGAACTTTTAGCTGGTTTAGTGCATCAACAATATCCACGTCCCTTGTGGTCATCAATATTAATAATGTAAGAAATGCCATAGCTGCATATCCAAAAACTTTTGCAACTCCTACATATAAGGATTCTCTTGTTATTTTAAAATAATAATTGCCTATGTGCATGGAAAATAAAATGCTATTACCTATTTGGTTAAAAATTAGCCACCATATTAAGAAAACAATGAACGCAACAAAAAGTAATGATAAATAACTCTTAATTACATATTTCAATGTGCCTGATTCAAGCAGTAATGCAAGTACCACTATAAAAACAATCAAAGAAAAAACAAGATCTGGATGGCTTTTAGTCATTGCCAATATTACAGCAATTGATAAAATAAAAAATAATGCAAATTTTGTAAATGGGTGAAGATTTACGAATACTGAATCTGCTTTGGCAGAAAATAGTATGGTCTTAAGATATTTTTTTTGGCCTTCTCTGTTTTTTCTTTCAGCCATCGTATCACTCATGAAATAATACCTTTTGTTGTCAAACCGAATCTCTCCACAATAGGTGTAAGCGCCCTTGCCAGGAATGGTGCAATAATCAAAACTATTGCATCACCAAGTATCCATAGCCCTGCGCCATACCAATAGGCATTCGCAGGAACAAAACCAAGCTGTACAAGAACCCAAACACCCCAAAGGCCTCCAATAATATTGGTAATGCCCATTACCCAAAAAACAAACCAGAATGCGGACATTTTTTTCTTTGTAATATCTCTGCCTAATGGGTCTACACCTATTTTATTCAGGAAACCGCGGTAGAAAAGAAGAACAAGAAGTGCAGGTACAAGGTCTCCTATGCTAAATGCAAGAGATGGTATTAAGGGCAAACCAGTTAATAGACCTGCTCCAATAAAACAGCCCAAAAATGCAGCCAAAACACCCCACAATCCCCACCACCAAGTAAACACTATGAAAAATGGATATGCCCAATAAAGAAATCCAATACCAGGACCAACAACAGGGGTTGCAATAACGCCTAGCCAGGAAAGGAGTATAACCACTGCAATCTGTATCGCAAAAAGGGCATATTGCGTAGTACTCAATTTACCGCCAGAAAATAATTTTAAAGAATATTCATTACCATATGAATCATTCATGAATATACGTATAAATTTCATATATTTTATACTTTTTTATGTCCCTTTTTCCTATAATTTGGAATAAATTTAAAATAATAGGAAAATATTTTAATTGTTAAGAAATTGTACTTTTGCATGGCAGATTTCGTTATAATATTTGTATCACCAAAATACTCAGGTAATATTGGATCACTCGCTAGAATAATGAAAAATTTTGATCTTAATGATCTTGTAATAGTGAGTCCACAGACAAAAATAGATGATGATGCTTACAGATATGCAATGCATGGGGAAGATATAATTAAAAATGCTAAGGTTGTTGATTCACTTGATGATGCTATAAAAGGTCTGAATTTGGTAATAGCAACAAGTGCAATTTCAACAAAATCTGAAAAACATTTCCTTAGAATTTCAAAAACACCGGAGGAAATAGCATCGCTAGCAAAAGACTTTAATGGTAAAATAGGTCTCGTTTTTGGAAGGGAGGACATTGGGTTATTGAATGAAGAGCTAGAAAAATCAGATATGCTTTTAACAATACCTGCAAGTGCTGATTATCCTGTAATGAATATTACACATGCTGCTGCTATAATTTTTTATGAAATATTTAAGATAAAACCCCTGGGAAAGAATATTAATATTGCAAAAAAGAGCGATCTTGACAGGATCTTTGATACAATTGTTGAAATAATTAATTTAACAAGATACCCTGAACATAAAAAAAAGAATACATTTAGAATGATAAGAAGGATTTTAGGTAGATCTGCTATAACTGCTTGGGAATACCATGTGTTAATAGGTGTCCTAAAAGATATTAAGGAAAAATTGAATCAAGGCCAGAAAATGACTCCTCCTTGACCAATGAAACTTTTCTTATTTGTCCCTTGTATTTTACGTTTGTGAATATGGCAGTTATTCTTATCTTATTTGTCATATCTTCCTCTATTCTCGTTCCTACTTTTATATCAGCATTGCTGTCCATTCCATCTGTTATCTTTTCAACTATAGAATTCATCATGCTTAAGCTCATATCGGGCCCGGATACAATATTTATTAGTGCGCCGCTAGCGGTTGTATGGTCCACATTATAAAACTTGTTTTTCAGCGTATCTTCAACAAGGCCCTGTATATTATTTAATTCACCTTCACCGTACATTATGGTTGATGATCCGCCGTTCTTCATTATTTTCATTAGATCAGCAAAGTCTATGTGTATCATGGAAGGTTTGTTTATTGTTTCAGATATATTTTTAATTATATCGCTTATGAGATAATCCATAACCCTGAAAGCCTTCTGCAATGGTAATTTCGGTGCAATCTTTAAAAGTGTGTCATTTTCAAGCACTATTACCGTATTTGAATATTTGAAAAATCTTTCAAGTGAAAGTTTCGCCACATCAGATTTCTTTGTACCCTCTGCTGAAAATGGTAAGGATACAATTGATACCACGAGCGCTCCTGTGGACTTTGCTATTTGTGCAATAACCGGTCCTGCACCTCCACCTGTCCCACCGCCCAATCCAGCAATAATGAAAACTATGTCATTGCCGGATATTTTTTCCTTTATATCATTGGCAGAAATTTCTGCAACACGTTGACCCAATTCCAAGTCACCGCTTGTTGACTGCCCATTTGTTATCTTTTTACCTAAAAGAAATTTAACCGGTGCATTGCTTGAATCTAGGGACAATTTATCTGTATTCATGGATATTAATTTAAGGTCTGTTAAACCAATAGCGCTTAGAGTGTTTATGGTGTTGCAACCTGCACCACCCACTCCAATCGCAAGCATAGTTACCTTTGAATCGTATGATTTTGAATCAAATTCCATAGCTTCATTAAATAATAAGTCCCATCCCATTTTTATCACCATCTTTTCGTCTGACAATTGTCATCATGATGCCCCCTATATATTAAATTTTCCACCAATATACCAAATTTTTAAATTCTTACAAAAAAAATATTAATTGATTTGCTTAGCATGTATTATGGATGCTTATGATATAAGGAAAAAATTAATAAAAAAAATTGCAGGGGAAAATTCAATAATATTTACACCTGAAGATAGGCTTGTAAGAAAATTATCCAAATCATTAAATTTTACATATATGGTAATTTCTAATGATAGCATATTTTATATAGTCCATGAAGCACAGGATGATGATACAATCGATGCAAATGATAAAATATTAACCATAGATCCGGACAGCGAGTTAAAAAAAATTGTTCTTGGCAAAAAAATTCTATCTCCAGAACCAGAAAAATTTCGTAACTTAAAGGCTGAGTTTATTGATCTTACAGAAATTTTTAGAAAGCCTTACGATGATGAAATACAAATTTTTAAAAATGGAGCATCTTTAATAGACCAGGCTTTTGAAAAATTTATAAACAATATAAAGATTGGCATGAAAGAGTTTGAAATAAAGGCTGAAATAGATTATGCAATAATGAAAATGGGTTTTGAATCTTTTTCATATCCTACTGTTGTTCTTACAGGAGAAAGAACATCTATACCTTTGGGAAAAACTTCAGATAGAATCCTAGAAAACGGGGATATTATTCAAATCGATTTTTCACCAGTTTTAAATGGATATGAATTTTCAATGGCAAGGGTCATCTTCACAGAATTGAATGAAAATACTAAGGATCTATGGAAAAAATATAACAAAGTTTTTGAAATTGTTTCACCATATCTTAAACCAGGGGTGGAATGTAATAAAATAGATTCTATAACAAGAAATTATATTCAAAATTTGGGTTTTTCGTATCCACATTATTCAGGTTATCCGTTGGGAGGTTTTTCAAAGCCTAACATTTATCCTGGGAGCAATGATTATCTTGAAAGAAACAATGTGTTCGTATTTTCTCCTGGTTTATACATCAAGAAGAAGTTTGGTTTCAGAATAAAAAGAATGATACATATAAATGATGATGGTTTTGAAACATTTGACAAATTTGGAGAGTAGCGGGGGGTGGATTTGAACCACCGACCTACGGGTTATGAGCCCGTCGGGATTTCCTGGCTACCCCACCCCGCTTCACTTTAGAAAAGGTGATTCCATTAATAAATTTTCCTAAGAACCTTTCAGAGCTTAGCCTGTGTAATATTCTCTTTCTTGGATGAAATATTCTTTGATATTATTTCTTCTATTTCCTTTTCGCTTGTTCCTTTGTAAAGAACTTGTTCCTTCTTACTTCTATCCCTGTATATTGTTATTCCTTTGCATTTGAGCTTGTATGCAAGCATATATGCCTTTTCTACTTCATCTATTGTTGCCTCATTTCTCATGTTAATCGTTTTGCTCACAGCATTGTCTGTATGCTTCTGGAACACTGCTTGCATAAGCACATGCCATCTATAATCAATATCATGCGCTGTTAAAAAAATTCTTTTCATATCTTCAGGAAGATCTAGTGATTGTATACTTCCCAACCTTGACACCTGGCGCATAATTTCATCTGAGTATAAACCTCTCTTCCTTAACTCTTCCTCGAAAATTGAATTTACTTCAAGGAGCTCTGTATTTTCAAGTACTTGCCTTATAAATACTAAAGCAAATAAGGGTTCAATTCCTGACGAAGTACCAGCTATTATGGAAATGGATCCTGTTGGGGCTATTGTTGTTGTAGCAGCATTTCTCATCCTTATGCCCTTTTCATACCAAATAGAATTCTCCCATGCATTAAATGTTCCCTTTTTTGTTGATATTATTGAACTCTCTTCATGGCTTACCTTTTCAATGAATGACATCACTTCATCTGCTATATCTAGTGCTTCCTTTGAAGCATAAGGTATTCCAAGTTTTATGAGCATTTCTGCAAAACCCATTACTCCTAGACCTATTTTCCTTGTTTGCTTTGTCATGTAATTTATTTGTGGCAATGGATATTTATTTGCATCTATTACATTATCAAGGAAGTGAACTGCAATTTTTATCGTTTTTTTCAGCTTTTCCCAGTTAATTGATCCATTTTCAACAAATTTGCTCAAATTAATTGATCCAAGGTTGCATGATTCGTATGGTAAAAGTGGTTGTTCACCACATGGATTTGTGGCTTCTATGTCACCAAGCAACGGTGTAGGATTGTGTCTATTAATTTCATCAAGGAACACCACACCAGGATCACCTGTCTTCCATGCTTGTGAAATTATAAGATTCCATATCTGCCTTGCTGGAATCTTGGAAACTGCTTCCTTGTTTCTAGGATTTATTAATTCATACTCTTCATCAGATTCAACAGCATCCATAAATTCGTCTGTTATACCAACACTTAAATTAAAGTTCTTAAATCTACCCTCAAATCCCTTCGCATTTATGAATTGAACTATATCCGGGTGATCTACCCTTAGAATGCCCATATTCGCTCCTCTTCTCTTTCCGCCTTGCTTTATTATGTCTGTTGATACATCAAATATCTGCATGAATGAAACAGGACCAGATGCAACTCCTTTTGTTGACCCCACCATGTCACCCTGAGGCCTTAGCTTGGAAAATGAAAAACCTGTGCCACCTCCAGATTTGTGTATAAGTGCCGTATATTTTAAAGCATCGTATATGCTGTCTATGGAATCTTCAACAGGTATAACAAAGCATGCTGAAAGCTGCCCGAGTGAAGTGTTAGCATTCATAAGCGTAGGTGAATTCGGTATAAATTCGAGATTTACCATTATTTCATAAAATTTTTTTGCTATCTCTTCAACGTAATCCCAATTATTATCAAGAATTTTTAATAGATCATCGAATGAAACTTTCATTGCCCTTTCCCTATTTAGTGATTCATATGCTCTCTGTAACATCTCTCTCTCATATGGTGAAATTGATACCTTTTTTAATGAATAATAGGAAATTATATCTCTTTCCTTCTGTTTTTTATTAATATCAAAAACACTATCGTGGTAAAGAATATCTACCAATGCAACATACCTGGCAACACGCCAGAACATTTCTCTTGGTGTTTCAATAATTCTGCCATTGTCGTCTCTTAGAAGATACCTAGATTCTAGAACTTTGATTGCATTGATTGTTAACTTTAAATCATCCTTAATGCCAAAAAGATATTTTATTTCCCTTAGTTCTTTTCTCTTTTGCCTGTAAAGAATGTATGCCTTTGCTGTTTTTACAAGACCTTCTTCCATCAATGTTTCTTCAACTAAATCCTGAATATCTTCAACACTGGGTATTTCTCTATCAAATTTTTTTGTTAGTTTTTTTTCCACAATTTCCCCTATTTTTTCACTTTCTTCTTGAATGCCAGAAATTTCATTAGTTTCATTCAATGCCTTTTTAACTGCGTTTATTATCTTTTCTCTACTATATAAAACAAAATCACCATTTCTCTTCTTTACTAATCCAAGCATAAAAATAAAAATAAATAGTTAGAGAAAAATTTTTCCTTTATTTAGATTTTTTATATGCTTCCATTACAAATTCAATGAAATTTTCCTCTGGGTATGCTCCAATAAATTGAACATCCTCATTAATTACTATATGCGGTACACTTGAAACACCAAACTTATCTGCCCAATCCGGGAATTCAATAGCCTCTATCATTTCACCTGTTATATTCTCATTATATTGCGCAAATTTATGAGCTACTCTTACAGCCTTAGGGCAATATGGGCAGGTAGGTGTGACGAAAACCTGTATTTTTATTGGTTTATCAATTTCATCAAGATGTTCCTTCACGTGACCATCAAACTGGACCTTCCTCTTTGAAACACTCATGATATCTTCTACCAAGCTTGAGAATTCATATCCAGCTGGTATGCCCACATATCTTATCCTTGAACCATACTGTTTCCCATCCGTTACAACAGTAGTTGGTGCGTGCTCAATGCCCATTTTCTTTGCCATATCACTGTTAAGATCAAAATTTTCAACTTTTATTAAATCTGATAATGATCCTAGTTCCTTAGCAATATCTACAGATTCTTTGCAATATTGACAGGAAGAATCATTGACAGTAAACACATATAAATTAACTTCTTCTTTAAGATTCTTCTCGAATTCTTCCATCAAATATTTTCTATCCTCTTCACTTATCAGTGCCATTTAAATCACCTTTTTTGTCAAAATCTCTTTTAGTATATATATCTTTCTTATCTATTCTCAATACATCAAATAGAAACTTTAATTAATGATGTTATGCATTAACCTACTATGGCAGAAAAAATATCGCAAGGCTATAAAAAAGATTTAACTTTGTTTAACCTTGTAATGCTGAATTCAATGGGGATGATTGGTTCAGGTTGGCTCTTTGCTTCACTTTATGCATCCTCATATGCTGGACCTGTTGGTGCAATTTTTGCATGGATAATAGCTGGAGTAATAGTAATACTAATGGCTCTTACATTTATGGAAGTATCGGCTGCTTTCCCTCTTGCAGGTGGATCAACGCCTATCGGTGAGTTCTCTCACGGTAAGCTTGTGGGCTTTGTTGCAGGTTGGGGAGCTTGGCTATCTGATTTAATGACACCACCAATAGAAGCAATAGCAATAGTAACATATTCATCCTTTTTTATAAAAGGAATTATATCATCTTCAGGAACTCTTTTGCCTTTAGGATATTTGATAGCAATCATTGCTCTAATAATAATGCTGATAATCAATTTACAAGCAGTTAAAATTTTTGGAAACATAACAAGTGGAATAATGATTTGGAAATGGGTTATTCCAGCTCTTACAGCAATAACACTTATAACACTTGCTTTCCATCCAGATAATTTTTCGGCATACGGAACGTTTTACCAAGGTTATTCAGGTATATTCTATGCCATGGTGCTTGGAGGTATAATATTTTCATTTGAAGGTTACAGAGGAGCAATAAATATGGCTGCTGAATCAAAACATAAGGATTACATATGGAAATCAGTAATAATTGCAATTATAGCTGTTTTAGGCTTTTATTTGTTGTTGCAGGTATCATTTATAGGTGCATTGAATTGGTCAAATGCAGGTATTACACCCGGAAACTGGAATGCTTTAAGGAATTCTTCCTTACTTAGCGGACCTTTTGCTCAGGAAGCTGCAGCAGTGGGTCTTGGCTGGCTTGTGGTTATTTTGCTCATTGATGCAATTATATCGCCAGCTGGTGCAGGTATAAGTTATATGGCCTATCCAGCTAGGATATTCCAATCAATGGCAGAATTTGGTTATGCACCAAAATATTTTCAGAAACTTCATGAAAAGACAAGGATACCCGCTAGAGCTCTTGTTCTTAATTTCATTGTTGGTTTATTCTTCATCTATGAATTCCCGGGATGGAGTCTTCTTGTTGGAATATTGACATCTACACTCGTAATTGCCTATGTTATAGGGCCTGCATCTGTAAATATTCTTAGAAAGACTGCACCAAATTTAGAGAGACCATTCACACTTAAAGGATCAAAGATTATTGCTCCAATAGCTTTCATATTTACATTTATGATCATCTACTGGTCAGGATGGCCACTCTCAGGTGAAGTTGTAGTCGCTGTACTAGGTGGCTTAATAATGTTTGCTTATTTCTACCATAAAAATAAGTTTTCTTTCGATGAAATTAAATCTGGATTGTGGATCATTGTTCTTTTGATTTTTGTTGCAGTATTTTCATACATTGGGCCTAGTCAGTATGGAGGTATTAACATAGTTCCTTTTCCTTGGGATTTTATCGTCCTTGGAATATTTTCTTTAATCATCTATTTCTGGTCCCAGGTATCTGGTAGAAAAACAAAGTCCTTGGAAAATTATCTCGAATCCTTGCATCAAGAAAAATAAATTTTTTATTTTTTTATATTATCTGTTTCAATATAATTAGGAGAAAAAGAACAGCTAGATAAGGTGAAGTTGTTTTAAAAATAATAAATGATAATTTTTCATTAGGCTTTATTAACAATTTTATAACAAGGTAAAGGATTAAAATATTTGCAATCAACATTATGAAAAACAAATAGATTGAAAGTACATAAAAAATGTAGAGTGAAAATATCATAAGTAATATTGTTGATATGGCAATTATTCTGATTGTAAATTTGATGCCTTTTTTCACAGGTAGCATGGGTACATTTGCCCTTTTGTAATCTGAGCTGTATCTTATTGCAAGACTCCATATATGAATAGGTGTCCATACCACTATTGTGAGCATTAATATGAATGGTGTTAATGAAAAAAATGATTTTGTCATCGCTGACCATATTACCATGACGGGAGCTCCTCCTGCAAATGATCCTATAATTATGTTCCACGGTGTTTTCCTTTTTGTGAGATAATTATATAAAATAGGATCAAAAATAATACCAAAAATTAACCATAAAATAGAATAAAAAAGTGAGAAATATAAAAATCCTACAACACCTATGATTATTAGGACTACACCAAAATAGATAGCTTTCTCGGGGGGATATATCCTTTTACTTGGTATTGGCCTGTTCTTTGTTCTTTCCATTATAGCATCTATATCCCTATCTATGTAGTTTGTAATTGAATTTGTTCCCATCACTGCAAAAAAAAGGAATAAGATGGAATAAAAATATATAAAATTAAATGGATGTGTTAAAAGTGCTCCGCCTGCAGCACCACCAAAAACAAGTAAAAGTGTTTCTTTGTATTTTCCCAGGTCAAGGTAATTTTTAATGGTGCTCATAGATTCCTTAATTTTACCCTCATATTTAATTTTAGTGAATTTTGGGGAATTATTTTTCTCATAGATTGAATTTACATTTATGGAAAAAATATTTTCAATTGAAGGTAATTTAGCGAAATACCATTTTTTAAACAGACCTAACAGATTTGTTATTGAAACAAAAGAAGGAAAATTGTGCCATGTTCATGATCCTGGACGTCTAAAAGAGCTCCTTATTCCAGATGCTGAATTATTGGCATTGAATAAAAATTCTGGGTTAAAATGCGAAATTTTATCTGTTATTAATGGAAAAGAAAATGTTTTTATTAATACTAAATACCATTCTTCCATTGCTGAATCTTTAATTTTGCACAGTTTATTAGAAAAAAATTTTAAAATAAAGAGAAGAGAAGTTAAGTACGGTAAAAGTAGGTTGGATTTTCTATTGGATAACAATGCCAAAGATTATTTTCTAGAAGTAAAAGGATGCACTTTGCTAGATGGAAAAATTGCAAAATTTCCTGATGCACCAACATTAAGAGGAACTAAACATGTGAATGATCTAATTGAAATCAAGAAATCAGGTTCAGAAGCCGGAATACTTTTTTTAATATTCAGAGATGCTGAGTATTTTTCTCCCAATAGAAAAACTGATAAAAATTTTTCAACATACCTTGAAAGAGCTTTGGATTTAGGTATAGATGTTTTTCCAGTAAAACTGACCTTCAATGGCAGAGACATTTTTTATAATGGTGTTGCAAAACTAAAATTATAATGGACCGGCGGGGATTTGAACCCCGGGCCTCTTCCATGCCAAGGAAGCGATCTACCAACTGATCTACCGGCCCTTAAGCGTAAATGTAATTATCCTGATATATTTAAATATTGTTGGATTATAAATTCAAAGGTTATTTTATTATTTTTCCAGAAATTCAAATTTCTTTAACGAACATGCTGGGCAATCATTTTGCTTTTCAATTTTTAATTTTTCAAGATTAATGTTCCAACCATCAAAATAATATATTGAACTTTCCACTTCATACCCAAGAAGAATTTTATAGGCGAGAGATACTGCAATAGATGCAATTGCAGAAGGTATGGAATTCATTATTCCTAGAACAGAAGTTGAAAATTCATTTTTTGGAGGGTTTTTCATTAAACATCTTAAACATGCTGTTTTGCCTGGTATTATTGGCATAACCATTCCATAAGTGGCAAGAACACCAGAATATACCCATGGCTTTCCGTGCTTAACACATGCATCATTAATTATATACCTTGTTAGAAAATTGTCTGTTCCATCCATTACAATATCAACTTTTTTTACATAATCCTCAATGTTTTTATTATCAATTCTTTCATTAATTGGAATAATTTTCACATCTGAATTAAGGTTTTTTAAATATTCATAGGCAGCTTCAATTTTTTCCCTACCAATATCTTTTTCACTAAAAAGAAGCTGCCTGTGTATATTTGATAAGGAAACACTATCGAAATCAGAAATGAACAATTCACCTATTCCACCCCTAACAAGAAGCTGTGAAACAAGTCCACCTGTGCCTCCTACACCTATAACCAGTGCCTTCTTTTCCATTAACTTTTTCTGCCCTTCATTTCCAAATTTGTCAAGCAATATTTGCCTAGAATATTTTTCCATATGAATAGATAATTTTACTTTATGAAAAACTTTTTCTTATAGAATTGATTGATAAAATGTGGACCCTGATCTATGTATAAGGTGCAGAGGCATTAAAAACCTGTGCGGTTTAAAATCTTGTCCTTTGCTAAAATATACAAGTATATTTCCAAGGGCAAGTGACCTTTATACAGGTATTTCTCCACCTGACATATTTATTGGTAGATTTAATTATCCCAAGGTTATGGTCTCCACTTTATCATCAAACATAAATGTTCCAGAAAAACTTTATCCATTAAATCTTGATGATATAATAAAATACAGAACTTCATTGTACAGAGTAGGGAACGTTCAAAGGATTGATAAACATTCAAAAATGGTTGAGAAGATTATGGAAATTTCTCTCTCAATTTCTTCTTTAGATATAAATGCTGAAATTCACAAAATAGATTTGTCTCTTGACATAAATCATATATCAACACCTATGGGCCCAAAAATAATTGCAGCAAAGATAGATATTCTAAATGAACCTAAAATACCAAATAGAATAGAAAATATATACGATGATTATGATATAAATGCAATGAATGCCATATGGGAAATATACACCCATGGGTATTCAAATGAATACATAACAAGGTTGTTGAGTGGTGGCACTTTAGGTAAAAAAACGGAAAGAAAATTAGTACCAACGAGATGGGCCATTACTGCAGTTGATGATATTTTGGGAAAAATGCTCATAGAAAAAATTAAAAATTACGATCAATTGGATACTATCATGTTAGCTGAAAATTCTTACATGTGGAATAATTTTCTTATTATATTTTTGCCTGGCCCTTGGTCATTTGAAATGATAGAAAATTGGTATGGTAAAAATTATTTTAATATTAATGTTGAAAAAAGTAGTGATTATGAAAAATTTGAAGGAAGAAAAAGATATGCTGATGTGGTTGGTGGGGCATATTATGCAGCAAGGCTTGCTGTTCTGGAATATTTAAATAAAATGCAAAAACAGGCTTCAGTGATCGTTTACAGGACTATTGAAAGTGATTATAAAATACCACTTGGAGTCTGGGTAATTAGAGAAACTGTAAGGGATGCATTGAAAAAAACAATTATTTTAAATGAAAAAAACATAAAGGAATTGAACATTAATATGAATGTGAAAAATATTCTATTGAGATCAAAAACGGCAAAAAATATCTATTTCCAGAGGAGAATAGATTCTTATGAATGAAAAAAAACAAATTCTAGAACTTCTATGGAAAAATGGAATAATTGCCACACCGTCTGACGTTGACAAAATAATAAAAAATGGCGGTGTTAGTTATGCACTTGAGATGCTCACAAAGAAAAATAATAATGAAAAAAATTATGAAATTTTAAAGAGTAGGGATGTTTTTGATGCAACTGCAGGAAAAGTTGAAAGCTTTAAAAAACTATTCCAGGACAGATACAGCAAAATTAGAAAAATATTGCAATCAAGGGTATCTATTTCTTCTGTGGTGGACATAGAATATGCTAAAAAAAATGAGGGGGATGTAACAATAATAGGTATGATCCTTGATAAAAGGGAATCAAAATTCGGTTATATTTTTGAAATAGAGGATCTATCAGGCAGCATTGTAGCCTTTTCAGATCAAAATGTGGGAAAGGAAATACTTCCAGATGATATAATAGGGATTAAGGGATATGTGAAAAATGGTAAATTAACAATAAAAGAGATAACATATCCAGGCATAGATAACATTAACAAAAAAGAGAAAATTGTTGAAAGTGAAAATGGAATTGTTTTCTTATCTGACATTCATGTTGGAAGTAAAATGTTCATGAAAGAGAATTTTTTGAGGTTTCTTGATTGGATAAATTCTGGTAAGGATCATGCTAAAAAGATCAAGTACATGGTTATAGCTGGAGATCTAGTTGATGGAATTGGAATTTATCCTAACCAGGAAAAGGATCTTGAACTTGATGATATTTATGACCAATACAACTATCTTGCGAATTTAATCTCCAAAATAAGAGATGATATTACTATTTTTATGATACCCGGCAACCACGATCTTGTTAGGGTAGCTGAGCCTCAGCCAGCATTAGGCAATGATATAAGATCTATGTTCACTAATAATGTAATTTTTCTTTCTAATCCATCATACATATCAATAGAAGGTTTGAAAATTTTGATTTATCATGGCTCTAGCTTAAACGATGTCATTGATCTTATTAAAGGCATGAAGCTGGAAATGGCAGATAGGTTAATGATTGAACTAGTTAAGAGAAGGCATTTGGCACCTTTTTATGGAAAAAACGTGCCAATAGTACCGCTCAATGATGATTTCATGGTCATGGATGAAATTCCGGATATTTTCGTGACCGGGCATATCCACGTGCACAAGGAATTCAATTATTATGGTATTTTACTCTTAAATGCATCAACTTGGCAGAAACAAACTGAATATCAAAAAATGCATAATTTTAATCCTAATCCTTGCATTGTAAGCATTAAATATCTAAATAAGCAGGGCTTTGTAAATTTAGAATTTAAATAGGAACGAGCATTTCCATTAAATCCTTTGCAAGAATGGTATTTTTAAAAATTTTTTTTGCTTCCTCTTCAAGTATTTTTAGATCGCTTGACCTGTACCTTGGACTTATATGAGTGAGCAATAAGTTTTCTGCATCCGCTTTTTTAGCTATTTCCGCCGCTTGCCTTGATGACGAATGACCGTATTCGTTTGCCTTTTCCTCAAGAGATGAATCCACTGTGGATTCATGTATGAGGTACTTGGCATTCTTAGCGAGATCTACTATGCACTGGCATGGAGCAGTATCACCTGTATAAACAATTTTTCTTCCTACCCTTGTTCCATCTGAAATATCGTCTATGGTAATTTTAGCATCGTTTTTAGCTATGAACCCTTTTTTTATTATTGTATCCACATCCCTACTGTTTAAAGAATATTTTTCCATGAGTTCTTGAGATATTCTTTTCTTATCCTTCTCTTTGATAGAATATGCTAAATTTGTAACGGGATGTATAGTCTTAACTGCAGAAACAATATAATCTCCAAAATCAATTGTTTCACCACTTTTAATTTCCCTTATTGAAATTGGAAATGAAAGTGAGTAATAGCCCAAATTAAGAAAATTTGATATCTGCTTTATGGAATCTTCAGGACCATATATTTCAAGTTTTTCTTTCCTTTCATTGAGAACCATTGTTTGGATCAGGCCTGCAAGTCCAAGGAAATGGTCTCCGTGAAAATGTGTAATGAATATTTTTGATATTTTCATAAAACTAATACTTGTAAACATCATTTGCCTTTGTGTACCTTCACCCACGTCAAATAAAAGAACTTCTCTATCAAGTTGAATACCAACTGAAGGTAAATTCCTTTCAGGGCTGGGCCATGATCCTCCAGTCCCGAAAAAAACTATCTTAACTGTTGATATCATTTTTCTTTCACAACTGTACCTTTGAATTTTTCTCCCCTTATTGCCTTTTTAAAATTTTCTATATCTAGGCCATTTATGACATCTATTTCTATATTACTTCTTTCAGCAATTTTTATTGAAAGAAAATCAAGGACTTGATTGGGTCCAGCGCTAGATAAATTTTTCATAAAAATTGTAAGCAAATCAGTGTATGATATATTTTCAAATAGCTTTGCATCTTTGTATTTTTTTGGATCCCTGTCGTATATGCCATCTACAGTTGTTGCATTAATTACCTTTTTTGAATTTAGCATTTCTGCTGTCAATAAGGCTACAGCATCTGTAGTATGACCTGGATGCGTGCCACCAGTTATTGCCACATTGAAATTATCAATTTCATCTATGGAATTTAAAAATTTTACTCCATCAATGCCTGCAAAGAATGATTTAAGTAAAAGTGCATTTACTCTCGTTATTTCTATTCCTATTTTGTCCAAAAAAAATTCATTCTCACCATTTTCCCTGGCAATGGAAATGTAATCTCTTGCAATTTTTCCTCCACCTACTACTATAACGAAATGGTAATCCTTCATGAGAGAACTTATCATTTTTGAAAAATTCTCAAGGTACTCTTTATTATGAATATTCACTAGTGATCCTCCCATTGAAATTATTATATTTTTCATGATTACCTTATATAGGTGAAGTGTTTTATACATTAAAAAAATTTCGGAAGTGTGTGTTTGAAAATGGAAAGTAAAAATGTATACGATTTCAAAAGGGATCTGGAAGAACTTTCCAAGTACGAGGGAAAAGGAACGGAGCTCATTTCACTTTATATCCCACCAAAAAGACCAATATCTGATGTAATAGCATATTTGAGGGATGAATATTCAACATCTTCAAACATAAAAAGTAAAACCACAAGGAAAAATGTAATGAGCGCCATAGAATCAATGATGAGCAGGCTGAAAATATATAAAATGCCTCCAGAAAATGGCCTGGCACTTTTTATAGGTCATGTACCAACTAGAGGGGATCAAACTGAAATGGTTACATATATTATAGAGCCACCAGAACCTATTCAATCAATGTTGTACAGATGTGATTCTAAATTTTATTTGGAACCATTATATGCAATGTTAGGCGAAAAGGATGTATACGGCCTTATAGTTATTGATAGAAGTGAAGCAACAATAGGCTTTTTAAGAGGAACAAGAATTGAAGTTGTAAAAAATGTTCAATCACAAGTTCCGAGCAAGCACCACCAGGGTGGGCAATCATCGCGAAGGTTTGAAAGGTTGATAGAAATTGCAGCACATGAATTCTTTGTGAAGGTGGGTGAAATAGCAAACGAGGCTTTTCTAAACGAGAAAAATTTAAAAGGTATATTAATAGGTGGCCCAGGTGCAACAAAGGAATTTTTTGCTGAAAAGGATTACTTGCACCATGAGCTTAAGAAGAAAATTATAGATTTATTTGACACAGGTTATACGGATGAATATGGTCTTAGAGAACTTGTGGAAAAGGCATCCCAGGTCCTTGAGGATTTAGAAATTGCACAGGAGAAAAAGGTAATAAACAGATTTTTAAGCGAGGTAAGAAAACCTGATAGTTCTCTTGCAGTATACGGTGAAAAACAGGTAATTGATGCCTTAAAAAATAATCAGGTTGATACTCTAATAATTTCAGAAGCACTTAGAAAATACAAGATCATATGGGAATGCCCAAACTGTAAACAAAGATTGGAAGAAATTGTAACTGGAAATATACCTGAAAAATATTGCCCTACTTGTAATATACCTATGAATGTAGTTGAAAAAGTGGATATAATAGATGAATATTTTAACTTAGCAGAACAGTCCAATTCAAAGGTATATCTTGTCTCGGATGAGAGTGAAGAGGGAAAATTATTTCTGAAAGGATTTGGTGGAATAGGTGCAATATTAAGGTACAGAAAAAAAGAATAAAAGTTTATTTGAGTTCGAGGACAACCACATCCTTTACGGATTTCATGCTCTTAAAGGGAAGTATTAGCCTTCCCTGAGCATCAGTTTGATAACCTCTTACCTCAAGATCTTCTGATGGAACAACTAGAAGGTGTTGAATTTCACCTGAATCTGTATTTATTACGAAATTATCTAGTGTTCCTAGAATCATACCGTCCGCGGACATTACCGTTTTACCACGAAGTTCTGTAATGAATTTTCTCATTATTTACACCTCCAATCTACCTGAAGTATTGCAAATCCTCCTTCTTTGTGCTTATTTTGGATATCAATTTACCAATTGCATCGTAGTATTTTATACTTTCCTCGTTCATGGATGGAGGTATCTTTTCAATGGCTTTCTCAAAGTCCTTCATTGTTACAACATCCCTGTTTTCTCTGATAGCAAACATTCCAGCTTCTCTGCAAATATTTTCTATGTCGGCACCCACATAATTATCAAGCCTCTCAGCTATTTTCTTAAGATCCACATCATTTGCCAATGGCATGTTTCTTGTATGTACTTGTAATATCTTTAGCCTTGCTTCCTTGTCAGGTGGTGGTATATATACCAATCTGTCAAATCTTCCTGGTCTAAGAAGAGCTGGATCTATTATATCCGGTCTGTTGGTCGATGCGATTACAACAATTCCCTCCATATTTTCAATACCATCCATTGATGTAAGTAACTGATTAACTATTCTTTCTGTAACGCCAGAATCTGAATAGTAACCTCTTCTAGGCGCAATTGAATCTATTTCATCTAGGAACACAATAGCAGGAGCGCTCTGCTTTGCTTTCTTAAATATTTCCCTTATTGCTTTTTCTGACTCCCCTACCCATTTGCTTAGTACTTCAGGACCTTTTATACTTATGAAGTTCATTTCACTTTCTGTAGCTACTGCCTTTGCAAGTAACGTTTTACCAGTTCCTGGAGGACCATAAAGCAATATACCTCTTGGTGGTCTAATACCAAGTTTTTTAAACCTCTCTGGATTCTTTATAGGTAATTCGACTGCTTCCTTAAGTTCTTGCTTCACATCTTCCAAACCACCTATATCATCCCACTTTACATTTGGTACTTCTATTAGAACACCGCGCAGTATACTTGGTTCAATATCCTTAAGCGCTTCCTTGAAATCCTCTTTCTTTACTACCATCTTTTCAAGCATTTCAACTGGAATTGGCTTATCTAGATCTATTTCAGGAAGATATCTCCTTAAGGCGTGCATTGCAGCTTCCCTTGCAAGTGCAGCAAGATCTGCACCGACAAATCCATGAGTCATTGATGCAAGTTCATCAAGGAATTTGTATTTTTCTTCATCCGTCATGTCAAGCGGCATTAATCTTGTGTGTATTTGAAGTATCTCCAGCCTGCCTTTTTTATCTGGAATGCCTATTTCAATTTCTCTATCAAACCTTCCAGGCCTTCTTAATGCAGGATCTATTGAATCTACAAGATTAGTAGCTCCTATTACTATTACTTGACCTCTTTCTTTAAGACCATCCATAAGGGTAAGCAATTGAGCTACTACCCTTCTTTCTACTTCCCCTTGAACTTCTGCCCTCTTAGGCGCAATTGAATCTAATTCATCTATGAATATTATGGATGGAGCATTTTTTTCTGCCTCGTCAAATTTGTCCCTCAGGAATTTTTCACTTTCACCATAATATTTGCTCATTATTTCAGGGCCATTAATAAGGTAAAAGTTTGCACCTGATTCATTTGCAACAGCTTTTGCAATGAGTGTTTTGCCTGTACCTGGCGGTCCATAAAGAAGAACACCCTTCGGGGGCTTTATACCAAGCCTTTCAAACATTTCTGGATGTTTAAGAGGAAGTTCAATCATTTCCCTTACTTTTTGAAGTTCTTCTGAGAGACCTCCTATATCCTCGTAAGTTACCCTTCCTGTTTCTGATATATACTCTTCAACAGGCTCTTCTTTGACTGTTATTTCAGTATTTTCCTTTATTACAAGAACGCCCTTAGGTTGAGCCCTCACCACTTTAAATTTCAAGCCCGTTCTCCCTATGAGTGTGAGACCAGGAATAATTAAAATATCACCTTCAACGATTGGCCTGTTCAATAATGCCCTTCTTACAAATTCCTCAATGCCCTCTCCCAATCTAAGCCTCTGATCCTTTTCTATCAAAGGTGCAAATGTAACAGATTTTGCAGGTTGATAATTCGCCTTGGCAACTATTACCTTATCACCCAACGTTACACCTGCATTCCTACGAATATCACCATCAATTCTTATGATTCCTTTTCCCTCGTCTTCAACGGGGACCCTGTAAACCTTAGCAGCTGTTGTTTTTTTGCTTGTAACACCTGTAATTGTTATAATTTCCCCTACCTCTATGTTGAGCTCTTCTCTTGACTGTGAATCTATCCTGGCCCTTCCTAGGCCAACATCCATTTGAGGAGCTTCA
This sequence comes from Thermoplasmata archaeon, assembly GCA_023261755.1. Classification (GTDB taxonomy): domain Archaea; phylum Thermoplasmatota; class Thermoplasmata; order Thermoplasmatales; family ARK-15; genus ARK-15. The sequence goes on from JAGDXS010000003.1 coordinate 35,160, forward strand.
TGTACTCTCAAAACTACCTCTTTCTTTTCCATTTTAATTCACCTCGGTTATTAGCCATTAGTTATCAACGAATAGTTAAGAAGTACTACTATTTAAATGTTTCCCAATTCCTTTAACCTCTTGACCATTTTAATCGCGCTGTGCACAGCTTCTCTTGCCTTTTCTATTCTTTCCTGAGCCTGTAACCTAGTTTCTCCATGCCCTGTTATACCTAGGGCAACAGGTTTTCCATATTCAACCTGAAGATCTTCTATTTTCCTTGCTGCATTTTGCATGATTATTTCATCATGCTCTGTTTCACCTTCTATCACTGCTCCCAATGTTACAACAGCATCTATTTTTGGCATTTCAAGAAGCTTTTTTACACCTAGGGGTATTTCAAAGGTTCCTGGAACTAAAAGTATTTGTGATACTTCTGCTCCAAGAAATTCAGCTTCCACTTTTGCTCTTTCTAGCATCATCATGGTTATATCGAAATTGTATTCCGAAACTACCAAACCAAGTTTTATTTTTTCCATATATTACACCTCTTTTTAATTTAAATTTTTTATATTAATATTTTTCCCTTACTGGTCCAACATCTTCAAAACCTTGTCTAAGCCCCTTTCCTGCATATTTCTGCAGGTGCTCAGGATCAAATATTAAATAATAAGCATTCTCAGCGTGTTCCCTTGCTCTTTTATCTGCTAACCAAGCAAGTTCCTTTTCATCCTTTGCTTCATCTTCATGAACAAATACCACTAAAACATGCTTCCCTTCCATAATCTGGACCTGTATTAGCCCTTGGGCCGCTTCATGCGCTGACATTTTGTCTATTTCCTTACCACCAGGCATACCCAATGCAATAACAATATCACAATTGTATTTATCAAAGAGTATTTTGCTCGCCACTGGCAAATCTTTTATTCCTGGCACTGTATATCTCACAATCTTGAATCCCGTACCCATGCTCTTTAATTGATCTATCGCAGATTTACCCATATCGTACCTCGCAAATGTTGTATCAGCTATCCCTATTATTTTCATGGTAATTACCTTCCTTTTCAAAATTTTCTATTTCTTTCTGAAATGCATAAGCTGATAATATTTTTCCAATAATTTTTCTTGTACCGTTTAAATCAGAATCTGTGAATCTTGGAAGCCTTACTACTTTTACGTCCATTCCTCTTTTTTTGCATTCTTTAATAATATTATTTTCATCAAACACTTGATCATAGCCCAATGCAATAATATCAGGTTTTATTTCTTCAACAGTTTTAAACATATCATCTTCGTGGCCCAAAACAACTTTGTCAACTGGCTTGAGAGCATACACCATCTTGGCTCTTATCTCCTCATTCATTATTGGTTGATGTTTTAGTTTCCTTGCTGTTGAGTCTCTTGCTACAACTACAACAAGTTCATCTCCTAATTTTTTAGCCTCCTCTAAAAAAAACACATGACCTGGATGAAGTATGTCAAACACACCAGATGCCATCACTCTTACCAATTTTCCACCTTTTCGATTATTTCTTTTCCTTCTATGAATGGATAATTATGTTCGATTGCATAATTTTTTGCTTTTGCATATGGTAATGATGAACCATCATCTGACAACATTTCTACCATCGTTGCAGATGGTATAATACCTGCAAGGATCATTAATGTTGTAGATAATTCTGTATGTCCCCTTCTACCCTTTAAAAGGTTTTCGGATGCTATCAATAAGTGAACGTGACCTGGCGCTCTGAAATTTTTACCAAATTCAATTTTAGCTTGCTTATCATCCATAGAATCTAAATTTGAAATCAATTTGGCGAATTCAGAAATTGTGAGTGCTCTGTCTTTATCTGGTATTCCAGTAAATGTTTTTCTATGATTTATAGTAATTGAAAATGAAGATTTTTCATCATATGGAATATCGTTTGGATAAAGATATTTGAAAATTTCCATACCACTTTTATTGAAAATGTTTACTAGAAAATCCAGGCCAAGTTTTTTGGCATGTTCATAAGTCAAAGAAGTGCAAATGAGGCCTCCTCCATACTTTCTCATTTCAAGTATATTTTCTTTTTTTATAAATTGAGAAGGTACAACTATGTCAGTTTCACCCTCTCTTTTATCTGAATCAAAAATTAATACGGGCGATCCATTTCTTATTTTTTCAAATACTTGTTCATTTAACATAAAGATGCAGAATACAAAACTGTTAATTAATTTTTAGTATATACTCAAAAATAGGTTAATATTTAGGATTTTTTATCAGTGTTGGCCCATTTCTATCTATTACAAGAAATGAAAAACCTTTCTCCTTTATACTTTCATAATCATGACCAGCATCAGATTGATATATTGCAAGAAATATAAGTTTTTCTTTGCCAGTGTTTATGCTCCTATGCGCAAAATCAGGTTCAACATTAATAATAGCACCTCTGAACATATTGTATGTTTTCTTATCTCCCGATCTGTTTTGAAGAAGTAAAATTCCTTCACCTTGAAAAATAATGTATATTTCAGCAGCAGATTTTGAATGGAAATGCCCCTTTGTAAAATAATATTCAGGACCTACTTTACCTGGTTCTATCTCTGTAACTGCATATGACAAAGAACCAGGCAATTCATATTTTGTTTCATATACTTTGTATATTAAAGGATCTTCTTTAATTAATATCTTTTCAACATCTTCTTGGTAATAAAAATAATCCTTGAGATCACTTAAATGTCTCTCTTGCAAAACATTAAAATTTTTTATAAAGCCAGATTCAAAGTCAATTATATTAATATTTTCCATATAAATAGTTATAAAACTCCCATATATCAAAATTTTCTTTACTACCTATAATAATTTTTTAAAATCTAAAGAATTAAAAAAATTATAAATTTTAAAACTAAATATATTTATATAAAAATAGATTTTATCTATAAATAATATATATAATAGAAATATTTAAATAATAGGAAGTGCATTATTAATAGGAGGTATAAAAATGATGAATCAACCTTCTGGAGGAATTTATAACCAACCACCTGATCAACATCAACAGTATCCGCCTACGGCTCCACCTTTTTATCAGCAGAGAAAAAACATATCTGAAATACTTACCAGCGACAGCATGATTGTTTTATTCATTATTGGTGGCATATTTCTTGCTTGGCTAGGTTATCTTCTTGGCGTTGTGGGAAGAGGAGTTAACAATGGAACTGGAATTATAGAAGGCGGTATGATCGTCTTCTCACTTGGTATTACACTTATAATAATAATGCTTTTATTACTAGGCATACTTAGACTAATATTTCCTGCATGGAATAAGCACGAAGGAGATCGCTGGGTAAGAGTTTTTACAATATTAGCTGGTGTATCAATCATCATAATTGGAATAGAACTTCTGATGATATTTGGTGCAATATTTTCAGTATCGTCGTTTTTACCATAAAAAATTTTTTATTTTTTATTTATATTTGAATATTTTTAATATAAAATTATGAGTTCAATGATTTAATACGCCAGTATATAAAAACTAGTGATAACAGAATAAAAAATAAAATAACTATAATGTATGATAAATTATATTTAATAATTGTACTTGCAAGTAAAAGACTTACTATACCAAGGAAATAATAACCCCACACAAAAGAACTAACAATTTTTTTATTTTTAAAAATGGAATGAAGAAGATAAGAAATTATGGAAAATATTATGGAAATAATGCCTAAAAAAATTAAATCATTGAATTTATTTGGTGGAATTAATATGGCGTAAAAAATCAATATTGAAATTGCCAATATCAAAATTATTGAAATTATGCCGATGAAATTTTTTGATTTTTGCATAAATGTATTAATATTTTTTCATATTTAAAAATTCTTACAATATGATATAAATTGACGATAAATTAATAAGTTTATGATCATTATAATTAATCATGGAAGCCCTGGTAATAATTGATATGATTAATGAATTTGTTAATGGGAAATTTGGATCTGATAGGGCTAAATCTATTGTAGGGAACATAAAAAAATTAATTGAAATATTCAATGAAAAAAATTTACCTGTTATTTATGCAAAGGATTCACATATTGATGGTGATCCAGAACTCAAAGTATGGGGCAACCATGCTATGAAGGGCTCCTTTTCATCCGAAATCATAGATGATTTAAAGCCGGACACAAATGCAATAGTGGTTGAAAAGAGGACATACGATGCATTTTTTGAAACTAATTTAAACGAAATTCTTAAGAGCAAAAATGTGGATAAAGTATTTTTTTCAGGAGTAAGTACAGACATATGTGTATTGCATACTGTTGCACATGCATTCTTCCTTGGTTATGAAACTTACATAGTAAAAGAATGCACTGAATCGATTAAAGAAAGTAATAAAGACTTTGGTTTAAAATACATGAATAACATTTATGGTACAAAAATAATAAGCATAAAGGAAATAGGTGAAATTTTATGAAATTTTATATTTCAAGTGAAGATGATATACTTTCGGGTAAAACAACAGATGTTTATTTTTTAAGGACAATGGAAATTCTAAAAAAAGAAAATGTTCATAAAAAAGTAGTTGCAGAAGTAACCACCCAAGATCAGCATAATGAATGGATTGTTTTTTCAGGTCTTGAAGAAGTTGCAAATCTATTAATTGGAAAAAAAATCAATCTTAGGTCGGTTAAAGAAGGGTCAATATTTACGCCATTTGATCAGCATGGAATTCCAGTACCTGTAATGGATGTGGAAGGTGATTATCAAAATTTTGCTATTTATGAAACACCTTTGCTTGGTTTAATTTGCCAGGCTTCTGGGATTTCAACAAAATCAGCGAGGTTCAAAAAATTGATTGGGAATAGAACTTTATTATCATTCGGTGTGAGAAGGATGCATCCTGCAATAGCACCTATGATAGATAGATATTCATACATTGGAGGCTGTGATTTTGTTTCAAGTGTGATAGGTGCTGAAAAACTTGGTTTAAAACCTAGAGGAACCATGCCACATGCCCTTATTCTTGTATTGGGTGAAGAAAATGCCTGGAAAAAATTTGATGAAGATCTGGATCCAAGCGTACCGAGAATAGCTCTTGTAGATACCTTTGGGGATGAAAAATTCGCATCAATAAAGGCAGCAGAATTGGTAAAAAATTTGAGTGGGATTAGGTTAGACACGCCATCATCTAGAAGAGGAAATTTTGCACACATCATAAGGGAAGTTAAATGGGAGCTTTCTATTAGAGGTTATAAGAATATTGAGGTAATAGTTTCAGGTGGAATTAAGGAGGAGAATATTAAAGAGTTAATGGATGCTGGTGCAGATGGTTTTGGAATCGGTACCACAATTTCCAGTGCTTCTACAATAGATTATGCAATGGATATTGTTGAAATCGATGGCAAACCTATTGCAAAAAAGGGAAAATTTGCAGGAAAAAAGGACGTATATAGATGCGAAAACTGTGGTACTTATTCCGTGGTAAAACATGGCTCAAATGCACCAATATGCGAAAAATGTGGCTCTGAAATGGTGAATGCAATGGAAACAGTTATAGAAAATGGTTCATTAAAAGTTGATTTACCGGATGCAAAAAATATAAGGGAATATGTTCAAAAACAACTAAAATATGTTTCAATTGATTAAAATTCATCTTAAAAAAATTTAAAATAATTTTATTAATTAATTCTTGTCATGAGTAAAATATTGGTAATTTCAGATTTGCATGGTAATTATGATGCATTAAATTCCATTCTTTCAGAAGATTTTGATTACCTCATTGTTTCAGGTGATCTTACAGATTATGGTCCTGAACCTCACCTGGTAATTGATGAAATAAAAAATAAAGCTAATTTCGCTGTAATGGGTAACCATGATTCTGCTAATGGATTTAATATTGATTGCAGATGTTCTGAAAAGTTTCATGATCTATCCGTTTATACAAGAGATTATTACAAAAAATTTCTTTCAGATGAACATATTAAATTTCTAAGATCACTACCACTTTTTAAAAATTTTGAGATTGATGGAATAAAGTTCACAATGGTTCATGCATCTCTGGAGGATTATCTATACGATTATGTATTACCATCCGTTAGTGATGTTGATTTAATCAAAAAATTCAAAAATTCAACCTCTGATTTTGTAATTTTTGGCCACACACATTTGCCAATGTGGAGAAAATTGAATTCAACAATATTTATAAATCCTGGAAGCGCTGGTCAGCCCAGGGATGGAAACTGGAAAGCATCATATGCAACAATAAATACCAATGACAAATCATTTAATATAAAAAGAATAAAATATGATGTTGAAAAAACGATAAAAAAAATAAATTCACTTGATATGAAAAATGATATAAAAGAATTGCTTATAAATATTTTAATGAAAGGTGGATCTTTCTGATGCTTATGTTCCTTTCCTTTCTTTTCTCTTTGGCCTCAAGCCTGTATAACCACATCTTCTGCATCTCGTGGCATTTGGTGGGTTCTTAGCATAACATTTCATGCATATTTTTTTATTCAATTTTCTATTAACAGCTTCAGCGAATGTCATTTAAATCATACCTCACATGCTTAATTAATATTTAATCTTTTTTTCTTAAAAAGAAGATACCCATAATAATGAATATTAAGCCAATAAATATACCTATTATTGAATATATTATAGCATCAGAATTTAATAAATTCACGCTTGTTAATGAACCGAATGAAATAAATGAATTTGATTCAACAGTGCCATTACTGTTCTGAAGGATCTGATAAAAAGATTCCTCAGTTCCGTTGCTGGATGAGATGTAAAGTGATTGATTATTTGATGAATATTTAATTCTATTGAAACCAACAATTCTTGATTTTGCATGTATATTCAAAACATCTTTTAATGTAGTTGAATTGCTAATATTTCCTTTAACCAAATGTTCAAATATTATTATAGATTCCTGGTTTGGCCCATTAATTATTATATTAATAAGAAGACCATATCCTGAATAATTGAACATTTTCTGTCCATTTAAAATAAAATAATTTATATTTATTTTATCTTCGTAAAAATTTGAAGTCATTTTATAATTCATTACTCCATTCTTTAGGGTAAGAAAGCTAGAATGCCACATTATGTCCTTTAAAAATATTTGACCTCTGTTTCCAAAAAGAATAGATGATATTATTAAATTATATTCAGTTCCATTTAAGTTAATTGATACGAAAGGATAATCTTTTGAGAATATAATTGAAATATTATTTTTTTCAATTTTAATTGAGTGGATATTCTCAAAAACTGATGCCTGAGAAATTGATGAAAGAAAAATAAAAATTGTTAAAATTATGATGATAAATTTCTTCATTTTTTCACCATCCTGTTAATAACAAAAGCACCTGAAATTGTTACCACTAAAATAATTGAAATTAAAATTATGAATGGCAAATTCTCGAAAATTAAATTATTTTTAGGCATATTCAAGCCGGCCAAAGATACAAGATATACAAATGTGCCGTTTATATTGCTCTCATTGTATGTGAATTGATCATTGTCTAAGACGCTAGAAAGTTGAGACTCTTTAAAATTTACGTTGTTTATTTCAATTTTCAAAGGATTACTTAAATTTTCCATAATAATTATTAAAAAGCCATTTTCTTCTGTGAAATTTAAATTCAGGGAAAATAGATTATTTATGATTTTAAATGATAATATTCCTATGGATGAATTAACAAAATCAGAAGTAATATTCCCATTATTAAAATAGAGATAACCATCAAATTCATTGGACATAATATACTGGCTCATATATCCCATTGTATTATTTATTTCAAGAAATATTTTTATATAAAAATTATTAAATGTTGTTATATATACAGTAGAATTTAAAATGGATATATTTGCATTATTAACAAAAGAAACACAATTTATGCTATCTATTAAAAAACCATTAAATGAAATTGATTTATAAATGGTAGTATTATTATTAAAATTAATTAATATTTTGTAAATACCTTTCCCCTCAATATCTATAATAGGGGTTTTAATGTTCATTATCTTTAACTTAAAATCTTTTGAAATAAAATCATTAACTATTTTGTTATTTAACCAATTTCCATTTAAATTTGGAAATATATTAATCGATTTAATCAATATTTTATTTTCATAGGATAAATTTAGAATATTTCCGTCGTATGTTCCTTGAAAATTTACATAATTTCCATTATTTTTTAAATTGTTTCCTGTAGCTATTGAATAAACGATTCCAGGCGAAATGATTAAAATAGTAATTATTAATGCTAGAAGTTTCATTTTACTTAATTATTATTTTCATACTATTTTAGATTTTTTGTACAATTATTTAAAAATGATTTTTTGAACATTTAAATAAAAAATTTATGATAAAGATACTATTTCGGGCTCATTTTTTATATCATCAACAATAATAGCAGTTCCATTAGCTACCATTTCATTCATATAATTGCTAAGTTCCGAAGTATCAAATCTTATTTCTATTATAGCATTTGCACCAAGTTCTTTAGCAGCTTGCTTTAGTCTTTCCATGGCTGTATTTCTTGCATCGGAAAGCATTTTTGTGTATATCCCTATTTCAACCCTTTGCCCAGGATCTGAATATTGCAGCAATATTCTGTCCAATTCCCCTGCTTCTAACGGTTATGCCCCAATATAGGGCCTATTACCTTTGCTATCCTTTTTCCAGGAACATAGTTCATCGAAACCATTATTATATCATTTTCCATAATATATATAATGTTCTAACATATAATATCTTTACCAAAATCTATTTATATTTTTTATGGCTTTAAATTTTTAATTGCTTGTATATGCAATTAATAAAAATAATGTTTATATATTAATTACTTAATTAAGAATTATGCTAAGCTTAACAGAAATTCTATCCAGTTACGAAATAGAATATATGACCTATTTAAAAAAGAATGATATAAATAATGCTAAAAAGGTAATGGAAAAAATTTTTAAGATGGTAGATGAGGAGGGTGTTATGCCATCTGAATTTCGCCAGGTGCATAAAATATTCTTTAATCTCTTTGATAGCTATATCTCAATATCAGATTTTTTAAATGCTGCAAAAACATTTGAGTATTTGGTAGCTCTTAGGGCGAATCTAAATCAAATCAAACCAAGGGCAATAACATTAATAAAAAATGCTTATAACAAAAAAATAAACATAGATAATACTATAAAGACTATAAAAAATATATTTGGTAATGATAAAGAGGTAATGGATGTATTTAACCAGTTCAATACATCTCACACACAGATTAACAAAACAGAAAATAAGGAAATTATTAAAACTGAAAAAAACGTAGATTTAAAAGATAGAAAAGTTATAGATCTGGCATTGGAACTTGCTGATGTTTATGAAAAAAAGAGTAATTTTATTATGGCTTTGCAAATTATTAATGATTTATTGAAAGATTATCCAAATAATGAAGATGCTTTAAAAATGAAATCTAGGTTGGAAATTAAAATTAAAAATAATGAAGAATTGAACACTATGCCTGAAACTAAAAATATTTTAAATCAAAATCCCATAAATGATATAATTAATCTTATAGACTCAGGTGATCTCGTAAAGGCAAACCAGAAAAGCCTGGAGCTAATTTCAAAAAACCCAAATGAACCTAAATTTTGGTTATTGAGGGCAGTAATCGCCTATAAAAATAAGGATTTCAATGCCTACAGAAATTTTATTTCTTACGCTTCAAAGTTGGACAAAAATATATTAAATGACAGCATTTATAAAAAATATATTGAGAAATAATTAAAAAATTATATGAATTTTTAAATTTATTTAATTAACAAGAAGCTATTTTTAAAATCTGATTTTAATTACATTAATAATTTAAATGAGCCATAATATAATGCTAACTGCGTTAATTATATTTGCTTTCTGAATAATATTTCTATGTGGGCAGGAACTTTAAGTGGAATTTTTAATTCCAATATGTATTTGTTTATATTTTATTTTATGATATTTAAAAATAATATATATAAAAAATTATTTGTGAGGATAATTTGGTACCTCCGTTATTATTGTAACATCATGTGGATGACTTTCCCTCAGACCTTCTCCTGTCATTCTTATGAACTTTGCATTTTTCCTTAATTCTTCTATATTGGAAGCTCCAACATATCCCATCCCCGATTTCAATCCACCAATTAGTTGGAATACAACATCCTCCACCTTTCCCTTATACGGTACAGCTCCCTCTACACCTTCAGCAACATACTTTGCTTCTCCTATTTTACCATATCTATCAGATATGCCTTTCTGTATTACTCCCAAAGAACCCATTCCTCTATATGTTTTGTATTTCCTTCCTCCTATAATTATTTCCTGACCTGGCGATTCATCTGTTCCTGCAAGAAGATTCCCAAGCATTACTGCGTTTGCTCCAGCTGCTATTGCCTTTACAATATCACCTGAATACCTTATACCTCCATCTGCAATGATAGGAATTCCATATGATTCAGCAACATCTGCCACCTGTGAAATAGCCTCAAGTTGAGGGACCCCAACTCCAGCGACTATTCTTGTTGTACAAATGGATCCTGGACCTATTCCTACTCTTAGACCATCTACGCCCAGAGAAATTAAGTCTTCAGCTGCTTCTGATGTTGCAATATTTCCAGCAATTATATCAATATCCAAAATTTTTCTAATTTCTTTAATACCATCCATTACCTTAGTGTTATGAGCATGGGCTGTATCTATTACAATCACATCAACACCTTCTTTTTCTAAGATCTCAGCCCTTCTTGTATCAAATGGACCTACAGCCGCTCCAACAATTAATCTACCTTCCTTGTCTCTTATTGATGTTGGATATTTTTCTCTCTTCAAAATATCCTTTGCCGTTATTAATCCCTTTAATTTACCATCTTTTCCAACTATTGGTAGTTTTTCTATTTTCTTATCCTGCATGATTGAAAGAGCCTTTTCTAATGTTATGTCCTCATCCCCAACAATAAGATTTTTGCTCATTATATCGTTCACTTTTATATCTAAATTTTTTAAAAATCTCACATCCCTTTCTGTAATTATTCCAACTAATTTATCATCATCTATCACGGGAAGACCTGCAATTTTTTTCTCCTTCATTATCTTTATTGCTTCCTTAACATCCATTCCAGGTGAAATTGTTATTACATCCCTTATTATGAGGCTCTCTTCCCTTTTAACCATTCTTACTGCATTCCTCTGCTCCTCTATTGTTTGATTTCTATGTATAATACCTATACCGCCAAGATGTGCCATACCTATTGCCATCTCTGGGCCTGTGACAGTATCCATTGGAGAGCTTACAATAGGAATGTTCAATACAATATTTTTTGATATCTCAGTTTTTGTTTCTGCCTCTTTTGGATCTATCCTAGTTTTTGATGGAATTAAAAGCACATCATCAAAGGTAAGACCTAGCTTAATTTTCTCAAACTTTTCGCTGTACATGCATTAATAATTATCCAAGATTATTTAAATCTTACCAGTTGAACGCCAGAACTCAATAAAGCGTTCAACTATTTTGTCTGAGAAACTTTCTTTATATTTAATTAATGTCCTCGAGACAAGTTCTGGATCTTTAATAAAATAAAAAACATTTTTTCCCTCCTTTTCCGTTAACAATATTCCAGAGGATTCCATTTTCTTAATATGGTATAAGATAGTTTGATTCTTTAAATTTAAATTCCTTGAAATGTCAGTTAAACTTTCTTTCCCATTCATTAAAATTTCTACAATTATGCTTCTTTGCACAGGCTGCCTTAAGTATGGTAATATTTTCTTTTCCTGTGGAAATTCCATTGGATTTGGGTAATATCTCTTATATCCCATTTCTTCCTTTCCCACAATAAGATTTTCCTTTTCTAAAACTGAAAGATTATATTGAAGGTCTCCAACATTTATATCAAGTATTCTTATCAATTCCCTGAAATGCAATCCAGGATTCTTTTTGATTGCTTCGTATATTCTTTTCCTCTTTTCTATATCGAGAGGCAAATACCTCACCTTAATATAAGGGTAAGGTATAAAATAATCAATGCTGCAATATCTGGAATAAAATAATACCATATTGGAAAAGAAATTCCAGTAAAATCAGAAATAATAAATATTATAGATTTCAAGGAAAAAATAAAAAATACAAAAGAAAGATAGATGAATCTCTTTTCTCTCATATTTCTCCATGATCTTATTCCTAGATATAGGAAAAATATGGACAATGACAATAATATGCCCGCCAATATTTCTGCTATCATATTTTAACAAATATTCAATGGGAATATAAAGTTTTAATAAGTAAACATATTTTTTAAAAAACGTGTGGATTGGAATAGATGATACAGATTCCAGTACTGGTATGTGTACAACTTACTTAGCCATGGTTATTGCAGGAACCATGGACCTAGATTTAATTAAATTTCCAAGGCTTGTGAGATTAAATCCGAATATACCATGGAAAACAAGAGGTAATGCTGCAATTTCATTGAATGTTGGAATAGGCAAAGGAAAAAAAATAAAAATTGGGGAATTCAATTCAAATGAAATTTATTCATATGAATATGGAGATGATTCTTCCCTTGATGAAAGAGATATACTAGAAAAATTAAAAAAAATTGTGGAAAAATATGCAGTAATGGATGAGGAAAAAACTTCTCCTGGCATAGTTGTTACAAGAAAAAAAATAAGTGAAAAATTGTATTGGAAAGCGGTAAGGTCAGTAATTGATTTAAATGAAATTTTTTCTTATCTGGAAAATGCATCATACTTTGGATATAAATATAAAAGGGGTTTGATAGGCGCTTCTTCAGCAATATCATGGAAACCAAAAAGAAAAACTTACGAGCTTTTGACTTATTTGCCTGAAGATAAATGGAACGGAGAGAGATTCATAGATAAAAAATCTGTAATCTTGATGGATAAAAAAATAAAAACAACATTTGAGAATTTTGATTACAACAACGATCATATTGCCATTAAACCTGAAACAAAAACACCAGTTCTTTTTGGCATTAGAGGTACAAATGTGAACGACCTTGAAATGGCAAGAAAAATTGTTAAAAGTGATCCATATTTTTCTTATTTAATTTTTGAAACAAACCAGGGAACTGACGATCATCTTGTTAAAAAGAAAATTTCAGAAATAAAACCATATGATTCTGTAATACTAGATTGTGAGGTGTTGGAAAAACCTAAAACAATTCCTGGAGGACATGTAATTTTCAAGGTAAAGGATAGAACAGGTGAAATTTTTGCTGCCGCTTATGAAAAAACTAAGGAATTCAGGGAAATTATAAAAAATCTAGATGTTGGTGATGAAATAAAAATATTCGGAAGCGTAAAAAAGTATCCTAAAACATTGAACATTGAAAAAATATTGATAAAGAATTTGGCTGAAATAAAAATAAAGGTAATACCAATTTGTCCAAAATGTGGAAAAAAAATGGAATCCGCTGGTAAAAATAAAGGCTATAGATGCAGAAATTGTGGCACATTTACTAATGAAATAAAATATGAAAAAATTGAAAGAAACATAAACCCAGGATTATATCAGGTACCTGTAATTGCAAGAAGGCATCTCTCAAAACCCGTTGAATTTTTCAGGTAATATATAAGCTATCTTTTCCCCGCCATTTCTTATAATCTTTCCCTTAATTCCATAGGCAATTTCTATATTCTTCTCATTTATCACATTTTCAGGCTCTCCAAATGCTAGTATGTTACCATTATGAATTAAAGCAATTTTTGTGCAGTACCTTACTGCTAAATTTACATCATGCATGCTCATCAATATTGTTTTGCCTTGGGATCTCATCCTCTCTATTATATCGAGAATTTCAATCTGATATTTAATGTCCAGATTGCTTGTTGGCTCATCTAAGAGAATTATTTCTGGATCCTGGGCAATTGCCCTTGCAATGAATACCCTTTGCCTTTCTCCTCCTGAAATTTGTCTAGTGCTTTTATTTCTTAAATCATAAATTTCAGTTTTTTTCAATGCTTCTATTATTATATTTTTATCTTTCTCAGTTAAAGAATCCATTATGCCCAGATGTGGATACCTTCCCATGGAAACTATTTCAAATACGTTAAAATCGAATGCTGTAGATGTATCCTGTGGGACAAAGGCCATAATCCTTGCCAATTCCTTTCTTGAATAATTTTCTATTTTTTTACCATTAATTAAAATTTCTCCCTCTTTCTTTTTCAATATTCCGCCAATTAGATTCAAAAGAGTTGTTTTCCCTGATCCATTTGGACCGAGAATACCTAAAATTTCATTATTTTTGACAATAAAGGAAATTCCTTTCAGGACTGAATGATCATTGTATGAAAACTTCAAACTTTTTACTTCTATCATAATTTTACCTCCAGTAATCCCTCTCCCTCATTAAAAGGTATAGGAAAACTGGAACTCCTATAATTGAAGTTATTATTCCAACTGGCAATTCTTCAATTATATAAAACGACCTTGCAATTGTATCAGCAATTACCATGTAACCTCCACCTATAAATATGGAAGATAATATAACTATCCTATTATTAGGCCCTGTTATAATTCTAACTATATGAGGTATTATTAAACCAACGAATCCTATAATACCTGAAAATGCTACACTTAACCCGGTTATCAAAGATGATAGGATGAAAAAAATTAGCCTTGATTTTTTTACATCTATTCCAAGGGAATATGCATGATCTTCACCTATCATCATCGGATCAATATCTCTCCCCATAATACCCAAAATAATCATTGATGGAATGGCAAATATCATCATTATGTAAACATAATTCCACTGAGCACCACTAAAACTCCCCATTAACCAGTAAAAAACTGTCTGAAGGTCCTTACCGTCCATGTACATTAAATATGATACTATTGCACTAAAAAATATTGAAATTCCCAAACCTGCAAGAAGCATGTTTTCGCTTTTTGGGCCTGTTGAATATGTTGCAATAATAGCAACTAATATTGTTGTGGCCGAAGCTCCTAAAAAGGCTAAAAGAGGCAAAAAATAGATATTTATTGAAACAAGACCTATTATGATTGAAATCGTTGCTCCAAGAGCAGCACCTGAAGCAGTACCAGTTACGTAAGGATCTGAAAGTGGATTCCTAAATATGCCCTGCATAACTGCGCCTGATACAGCTAAAGATGCACCTACTAAAGATGCAAGAATTATTCTAGGCATCCTTAATTCCCATATTATTATATGATACGGACCAGATGCATATGGATTAAAAAGTTCATATATAATTTCCTGTAAAGGTATTGGCACTGGGCCTATTCCAATGGATATAATAATCACTAAAATAAAAAAAATAATTGAGAAGGCAATAAATTTTAAACCTCCGATTTTTTTCATTATTCTTCACATTCGGTTTCAGGCAATATTTTTTCAATGAACTCCTTCAGCCATCCTGTTGCTTTACCGTATGCATCTAAAAGCATGGATCTACCTTCACATTCCCTCTTCCTGTATGGGTTTATTTTTAAATATTTATTATAATTTTCCCTTGCCTCTTTTGCCTCTTCATATAACTTTAATTTTGTACAAGCCACAGATAAAGAAAGCCAGGAATATGCATAATTAGGATCCTCTTTAACTGAATTCTTGAACATAAAATATGCTAATTCTGTTTTACCAAGTTTTAATGCAGACCATCCTCCCCATAAATAGGCATGTGCCTTATTCTTATTTTTATCATTAAATATGTCTATAAGATGGTATTCAAAAGCCTTTTCATAAGCTGTCTTGCTTCCATCAATGTCACCTATCTTTTCTAAGCAATCTGCATATCCATGCCAAGTTCCTGCTATCCAGATTGTTGATTTTTTTATTTCCATGTCAAAAATTCTTTTGTATATTTCAGCTCCGTAACTATACTTTTTCATGCAAACCATAGATTCAGCAACTTTATAATATAAATCAATTTCCTGGGACATCAAGTAAACTTTAAATAATTCAAGTATATTTACTTTTTGGAGGCAAAAAATGAAAAACAGCATTGTTGCGATAGTATTAGTAATAATAATATTGGCATCATTCTATGGAGGATTTGCACTATCAAAATACCAAGAAAATTCAAATAGTGGAACAAACTCAACTACCGGTACCAATTTAAATAATCATGCTTTCTATATAACTGTGATAGATGATGAAAATAACATAGTTAAAATAAAACAACCAGTGAATAGAATAGTTTCTTTAGCACCATCATGCACAGAAATTGCATTTTCTATTGGTCTTGGCCCCAGAATTGTTGGAGATACAATATACGATGAATTTCCTCCTCAGGCTGTGAATATTACAAAAATAGGCGGAGTGACAAATGTTTCAGTTGAAAAAGTAATTGAATTGAACCCTAATCTTGTGCTTGCCTATGGTGGATTGAGCAATCCCAATACAATAACGCAAATTGAGCAGGCAGGGATTCCAGTAATTATTATGAATCCAAGTAATTTGCTAGATATTTTACATGATGTAATGATTCTAGGTTATGCTACGAATACAACGGCGAATGCAACTAAGGTTGTAAATACTATTGAAAATTTTATGACTGATCTCTACAATGCCACATCTAGCATAGTTAATAGATCAACAGTATTTTATCTTGGATGGTATCCTGATATGTATACAGCAGGTGAAGATACCTTCATTAATGATATGATAGTTGAAGCTGGAGGAATAAACATAGCTTCTGCAGGATATTCATGGTTCATTATGAACCCTGAAACATTGGTAGAGGAGAATCCTCAGTGGATACTTGTATCCCAGAATCAATATTCGATGCTCCAAGAGTTTGAGAATAATTCAGCATTTCAGAATATCACAGCTGTCAGATTGCATCATTTTATAATACTTGATGATTATTATATAGAAGAACCAGGTCCACAGATGTTCGTTGGTGTTGAAATTTTGTTCCAGACCATGTATCCAAATTTGGCAAATGAGATACCAAAAATAACATTGCAAGAACTATTTCCAGGTAATGTATGATAACAAGAATATACCACATAACAAAATTTTTAGATCATTCATCATACATTTTTTTTAATGGGTGTAACTGGGACTGTGATTTCTGTATAATGAAAAAATATAAATTTGATATACACCTGCCAGAAAGCCAGATTTCAAATTTTAATTTAAAATTCCTTTCAGTTGAGGACGTGGTTAATATTTTAAAAGAAAACAAAATAATTGAAGTTTTTTTAGGGGGAGGTGAACCCACAATAGATCCTGCTTTAATTGAATTACTAGAAAGATTGAAATTCCATAATATAAAAATAAATATTCTTACTAATGGTGAATTGCTCAATGATAAAATTGTTGATCTTGTAGATAGAATAGCTTTCAGCATAAAGACATTGGATAATGATGCCCACGAAAAAATAGTACACAGATCGAATGCTAAATCATTGGAAAATTTAAATAAATTTTTCAATGAAAAATTCACATTTGAAACTGTATATTTAAATGAACTTGGATGCAAAAATGTATTGAATATTGCTAAATTCATTGAAAAATTTAAAGTTGGAGTAACATTGAGAGTAGATCCATTAATACCTGTTAATGACAAATTTTCCATTCCAGACATTAACGAGATAGATAATTGCATTGAAATGGTTTCTAAAGCAACTAGTGTAAAGGCCTTCAGAATAAAAGGTAAAGGAAAAAATGCAAAAGTGCTCTATCCATGAATATTGAAATAATTGTTTTAATTATTGCCATTGCAATTGATGCAATTGGTGAATATCCAAATGCAATACATCCAGTTGTATGGATAGGAAAAATTATCTATTTTTTTGACAATAAAAGGAAAAGAAGATCAAAATATGTTGAATTTTTTGAGGGTTTTTTTCTCTTCATTTTTGAATCTTCAATTTTTATTCTTATTATATATATTATTTTAAATTTAAGTTATAAAAATCTCATTATTTATATAATTATACAAGTATTTTTACTTAAATCTTCATTTTCAATTGGATCCTTAATTAGGCATGTTAAAAGATGTGAAACGGATGATATTGAAAAATTAAGGAAAAATGTATCCATGATAGTGAGCAGGGATGTAAAAAATCTCGATAAAAATCACCTTTATTCTGCAGCAATAGAAAGTGGTGCTGAAAACATAGTAGATTCAATTGTTTCACCTCTTTTTTATTTTATGTTTTTCGGTATCTATGGTGCATTCTTTTTCAGGATTGTAAATACTTTTGACGCAATGATTGGATACAGGAATGAAAGGTATGAATACTTTGGAAAATTTGCTGCTAGAATGGACGATATAATGAATTTTATTCCTGCTAGAATAACAGGATTAATTTTAATGATATTTTCACCTAAAAGGGTATACGGAAATCTAAAAAAATATAGGAAAATAAAATTGAATGGAATGTATACAATTGCATCCATTAGCGCTATTCTAGATGTTAATTTAGAAAAGATTGGATATTACAGAATAGAGGGAAAAAAGGATTGCACACCTTTGGATGTGAAAAAAACAATTAATTATATATTGTTTGTAAGTATTATTTGGATTGGAATTGTAATGGCGGTGATGCTTGTTTATGGTTTACCATGGTGGAGCTAAGGAAAATGAAAAGGGTTTGTTGGATTTCTCCTATTCAGTGAATCCATACAAGGTACCTTTTATGCGTGATCTCTTAAAGGTGGATTTTAATTCATACCCATACTGCGACTCACTCGAAAATAAAATTAAAGAAAGATTAAAAATTTCACAAGAAGTTGTTATAGGTGCGGGTATTACAGAGCTCTTATACATGGTATCATATGCCCTCAGGAAAAAGGATGCAATGTTTATGGCTCATACTTATGGTGAATATGAAAGAATGGCCGATATTTTTAATATGAGGAAACACTATGTTGAAAGTATTGATCCTGATTTAACATCCTTTGATATTAAAAACGGAATTATTTTTTTTGCAAATCCAAACAACCCTACGGGAAAATTTTATCATGATATAGAGATTCTTTTTGAAACAGCAGAAAAATATAATTCATTTATTGTTTTGGACGAGGCATTCATTGATTTTGTTGACTATGATAATGTAAATTATCCTGAAAATGTGATTGTTTTAAGAAGTTTTACAAAGTCATTTGGTTTACCAGGTATAAGGGCAGGTTATGCATTTGGTAATGAAAATGTTATTAAAAAAATGAAAGAGTTTAGAATGCCCTGGTCCTTGGGATCTCTTGGTTGTAAATTCATAGAGCTTGCTTTAAAAAATTATTATTACCTTAAAAATTCAATTAAAAAAATTAGCCAAGAAAGAAAGAGAATAGAGAATATAACTGGTCTAAAAACGGATGCAAATTTTTTCCTTGCTGATGCAGGATTTAAAGGATTGAATGAAATTCTAAAAAAATCTGGAATTTTGGTTAGAGATTGCTCTTCCTTTGGCCTTCCAAATGCAATAAGGTTTTCAATTAAGAAAAAAAGGGAAAATGATATTCTTCTTAAAGAGATAGAAAAATTTCATCTTAAACCGTTGGAAGGAATTGTTTATGAAGTATAAACCAATATTCATAATGGGAACTTCATCAGGTGCTGGAAAAAGCACTTTGGTAACAGCTTTATGTAGGATATTCACCAATATGGGTATCAATGTTGTTCCTTTTAAGGCTCAGAATATGTCATTGAATGCGGGAGTAGGTATAGGAGGTGAAATGGCATACGCTCAGGTCCTGCAAGCTAAAGCATGCGGGAAAATTCCAAATGTTAAAATGAATCCAGTGCTTCTTAAACCAGAAGAAGATAAGACCCAAATAATTCTTAATGGAAAATATTATGGAACAATAAATGCTGAGAATTATATGAAATCAAGTAAAAATGATCTCTTTAAAATAATTCTTAGGGATTTTAAATATTTAAGTGATAGAAATGATCTTGTAATAATCGAGGGAGCAGGGTCTCCTGCTGAGATTAATATAAAACATGATATTGCAAATACCATATTAGCAAAAAAAATTAAATCAAAGAATATTTTGGTATCAGATATTGATAGGGGGGGATCATTTGCAAGCATTGTTGGAACCGTAGAATTACTTGGTAAAGATCTATTTTCAGGATATATTCTCAATAAATTCAGGGGAAATGAAAATCTTCTCAAAAATGGTTACGATTTTCTTTTTGAAAAATACAGTTTAAAGCACTACGGAACTATTCCATACCTGGAAAATAATCTTCCAGAGGAGGATTCACTGCGTTCCTGGCATGGGAAGAAAGGAAAAATAAATGTTTCAATTATTAAATTGCCACATTTAGCAAATGCAACAGATTTTCATATATTTTCAAAAATAAGGGAAATAGGTTTCAATTTTTCAACTTCACCGGATGAAATAAATAATGCTGATATTGTTATTTTACCTGGAAGCAAACTTACAATAAGTGATTTAATTTTTTTAAGAAACGAGGGATTCGAGGATAAAATTCTTGAACTTTACAAGGATGGAACGAGAATAATCGGTATCTGTGGCGGATATCAAATGATGGGTGAATATATTATTGACGAATTTGAAACAAAATATGGAAAAATAGATGGTTTAAAAATTTTAGAAAGCAGAACGGAATTTGATCGTAGAAAAAAAGTATCATTGATAAGAGGAAAGGTTTTGCATAAAGAATTTTTTAATTATAATATTTCAGGATATGAGATACATTTTGGAAAATCAATTTCTAAAAATCCTTTCTCATTGATAACTAATGAAAATGGAAAAAATGTTAACAGATATGATGGTAGTGCATCTAAAAATGCATTTGGAACATATTTCCATGATTTATTTTTCAATTTGAATTTTGTTGAAAAACTTTTAAATGACATTGCAAAGGAAAAGGGATTGGATAAAATTGTTGTTAATTACAATCTTGATGATGAAATAAATTCAATTGCTGAAATATTTAAAAAGTATTTGGATGTTGAATCTATCCTTAATGATTAACTCTATTTTTTAATTTTAGGTATTAGCATATTTACTCTTTTTTTATATTCTATATATTTTTCGCCATAAGCATCTTCTAGGTATTTTTCTTCATCTTTTATTAATATTCTGAAAATTATATATGCAATAAATGGAACGGGTATTAAAAAAATAAGACCTAAGATTAATACTATACCTGGTATAATAAAAAGAATCCACCCAGCATAAAGAGGATTCCTTGTATGGGCATAAAGGCCATCAGTAACAAGTTCCCCAAATTTGAAAGCACTCTGTAATTCCAGAACTGAAAAATAGATTATCGCTGTGCCTATTAAAATCATAATAATTCCTAAAATTAAAAATAAATTTCCAGAAAATTTTAATGCCCTAAAAAAATATGAATTTATTATATATAAGATGATTGTTATAGGTAGCACGATAATTGCAAGTATATGCCCTATTCCCAAAACACCCATTTTATTCATAGATTTTTCTATATAAGTTTATAATAAGATAAATAAAAATTTAATTGAAAAGATTATTTTATGCATCTTTTTCAATCGATTTATTCATTAATTTTAAGAATGCAATTGAAAGTGATTTACCTATTTTAGTTGCGAATCCACCATACTTTGTACCATTTTCCTCTTCAAAAGCCAATAAAAATGCATCAGATGACGTGCCAACACCTTTACCATGCTGCATTAAAGCATAAACTTTCGTGGATATCATCACATTCAATAGATCCATTGCGCAGCTTGGCTCTATACCTTTTTTTACAACAAGAATGGAATTTATTGTCCTTGACTTTTTGCAGTCTTCTCCTGGAATACATATGTATCCAAGACCCAGTGTAAGAACAATGAAAAAATTTTCATCCTCATAAAAGGAAGAATTTTTTATTAGATCAACAGCTGTGAGAAAACCAACAAAATTTTGAATATTTTTAATTTTTTCAAAATTTTTAGCCAATTCGTACGGGTCCTCATTAAAATCTTCTTTTACTCTAATTATGAAAAAACCTGACCTTTCACCATATCCCCCATTGTAAAATGATGAGGATAAAGTTTTTAATCTTTTCTCAAATTCTGAATAAATGTAATTTTCATTTCTTTCCAGTGATATTACCATAAATTTCTTCTACCTTTTGAATTATCTCATTTACATTTATTCCCTTCTTCTCAGCTATGTAAATAGATCCTCCAGCACCCACACCCTCCTTAACAATACCCTTTTCATAATCTTTTAGGCCATTATACTTGGATTTTGAAAAGTCAAGATTCGCCTTATAATAATCAATACCTATCTCCTTAGCTGTTTTTTCAAATGTAGCACTTTTATCATTTATTACATACTTTGTTGTAAGTATCTTTTCTGGCATTTTTCCAGATTCCTTCATAAGGGCTGCTACTGCAAGCATTTGAGTTCCTCCAGCAAGGAATATTTTGCCTGAATATCCATGTGAAAAACCTACAATAAATGCCATCATGGGATCACCAAGTTCTTTTAATGATGTATACCAGTCCAAATTTTTAATTCCTATTCTATCAATTGCTTTTTTTACTATTTTCATTTTAAGATCAATTGGATTTATTTGAGATGCAGAAGAAACTGTGGATTCATATCCTAATCCAGTTAGAACAGCCTGAGCTGTCGTAGTTCCTCCTGGAACACTTTCACCTATGTAAATTTCATTCAAAAAAGACATTTCATGACCAAATAATTCTGAATTTTCTAAAATTTTTTCCAGATATGGTAATGCAGTTTTTTCTGCTATATTGTTTCCTGGAATGTTTGTTATATTCACAAATGGTATTTTGGGCTCAATTAAAGTTCCAGATCTTACTACAAGCAATGGAAAATTAGCAAGTATTTTCGATGCTTTTGTAATTATCCCAGGCGTAGGATGACCTTCTGGAGTCACGGGTATTGCATCTATTGACTTAGGTCTACCATAAAAAAGGAATTCAGCATCTGCTATTGGTGTATATTTAATGAGGTCCTGTTCCTTACCCGCCACTGTTATTCCAGGAATGGACGCCACATCCGTATTTGATATAACAAGTATGAACATATTTAAAGCAAAGTTGAAATAGATAAAATGTATTTTAATATTTTGATGCTTTCATTAATTTCATTCTTTACAAACATTCCATCAAAAGGCACTTTGGAAAATGCTTCCAAAGAAACTTATTTGTTGCCTATAATAGCTTTAATTATATCCCTTCCATCTGCTATTGTTTTTTATTTCCTATTTTTTTTACCATCTATTATTAGAGCTGTTATTGGTATTTTATTCATATATGCAATAAATGGAATTATACATCTTGATGGACTAGCGGATTTCTCTGATGGTATTATGATAAAAGGGCCGAAAGATAAAAAAATTAAGGCATTGAAAGATGTGAATACAGGGATCGCTGGCCTATTTTCAGTCCTTTTTGTAATACTTTTAGAGATTTTTTCCCTTTATTCTATAAGAATTTCTCTATTAAATGTATTGTCATTTTTCATAATCTCTGAATTTTCAGCAAAGTTTTCAATGTCCCTAGGTTTGATAAACAGGCCTCAAGGTGAGGGTTTAGGTGCAATATTTCAAAAAAATTTTAAAAAATGGTTTCTAGTTATCGCTATCTTGATAACTTTACCTTTCTTTCTTTTGTTCCATTATTACTATTTTTTCTCTTTTGTTGGCTTTTTAATATCTCTAATAATATCAAAAATTTGTAAGAAAAATTTTGGCATGGTGAATGGTGATTGCCTGGGTGCAATGAACGAGATATCTAGGTCAATTACAATGGTGGTACTATGCTCGGTTTTGTAATGGCAGGAGGTAAAAGTTCAAGAATGGGAACTGAGAAACCATTGCTCGAATTCAAGGGAAAAAAATTTGTTGACATATCTTGCGAAGCGGTAATAAAATCAGGTTTAAAGTGCATTGTAGCAGTTTCACACAATGCACCAAATACTATGGATTATGTAAGAAATAAATATGAAACTATGATCACACCTGGAATTGATTACTGTGTTGATGTTAAATTTATTTTTGATAAAATTAAAGAGCCATTCTTAACAGTAGTTTCAGATTTACCATTTATTAGTTTTCTTGACATAAAAGAATTCATGAAAGATTATAAGGGTAAAAGTATGGCAGGTGTTATCATAAAAAATGGAAAAATAGAGTATATTGGTATTAATATAGTTTCTGACGATATTAATGATGATATTCATATATTCAAAAATGATCTTTTATCTATAAATGTAAATACATGGGATGATTATAAAAAAATTTTGGAAAAGGTTTAATCTCTGTATTTTGCAAGTAAATAAGCAATTAAGAATGGAATTAATATCCAAAGAAGTCCAGCAGCAATTAATGGTAAATATGTTAAGCCATAAGCAGAAGGATTTATTGTTATTCCACCAAATGATCCTAGTTTATTTGTGATTAATGTCTGGAAAAGATTAGAATAGCCTGCAGGGCTTATGTAATCAAATATAATATTTGTAATAACATATGTTGAACTGCTAGATGAAATGCCCAAAGCGGATATAACAGCTAGAGGAATAATCTCCCAGAAAAGATCCATAACAACAAATATACCTATTGCAGCTCCAAGAAGGGCACCCTGAGATTTAACTAAGTGTGAAATCATATATACAATGGATAAAAATGCCACACCTTCCACAAAATATGTCCATATTAATTCTGTTAAAAATATTACACTGAAATACATACTGAAATAATAGAAGTATATCAAGTCAACAAGGGCCATGGCCACAGCACTTGCAATGAATATTGCTATTGCATTTGATAGAAATCTTGTTGTAATTAATTCACCCCTTGTAACTGGTCTTTTTAAAACTGATTCAATAACACCACTTGTCCTGTCCTTTCCATATGTAAGATATGCAGTGAATATTGCAAGGATAGGAATAAATAGATCAAGAATTGATGAGATTCCTGAAAATACTAGGCTCTGAAGTCTAGATTGTGTCATTGGTGAATATGTTGATAGTTTACCCAATAAAATGATTGGGAATGACTTTCCTCCTTCAAGGCCAGAATATATATTTACAAGGGTTCCATTGCTATTTTTAACTTCAATGTAGTATGTATCATTTATATTTTCAATTGTGGGGAATATTTTTTTAATTGATATTGATGTGAAATTGTAATAAAATGTATAGTTGAAAGAATTAGGAATGGATCTACTTGAATTTGTTGCAAGGAATATAAAGCTAAGATTTGGTGATGATGATCCATTGTTACCAACATACATTGCAAGTATTCCCATCCTAGTGGAATTTAATTTATTAAAAATATATGGATATATTTCCAATCCTGAATATTTCATAGCTAAATTAATTGTGTATGCTATTGAAGGTGTTTCAATTTTGGTACCAAACCTTGTATATGTGTAATTAATTAAAACATTAATCTGACTAGAATATTTTACTTGGAATGTTGCATTAGCATAACCTTTTGATGATGAAATTGCCCTATAATCAGAACCATTGTATTGATAGTATATTTCCACATTCTTTACCGGATTTCCATAACCATCGTAAACATATGAAACCATTGTTAGGTTGTTATTATTTAAATAATAACCATATGCAACTTCAGGTGTTGTAGGAACATTTAATGAGTTTGATGTTGATGCAGTTTCATATGCCAAAAGTGCAGATAAACCTACTATTGCTATAATAAGTATAATAACAAACCTGCTTCTCATTGTTCTTTTTATTTCATATGATATGGATCTCATTGTCTCTCACCTATCAATTTAAAGAAATATTCTTCAAGTGATTCTCCAACGGGCTCGAATTTCCTTACCTTAATCTTGTTTGAAATTAAATCATCCAGAATATTAGGGATTTCATTATCCTGAACATTTAAATCTGTAAGAACAAGTTGCCCGTCCGTCTTTTCAATTGTTCCATATTTTTTTAGTATTTTTTCTACATTCTCTCTAAAATCATTTAAATTGATTATTTCAATGTATATTTTCATCTTTCCAAGATTTTTTAATTCAGATTTGGTCAATGTTTTGATCAATTTTCCATGACTTATTATGGCTACTCTATCCGCAAGATTCTCAATTTCCGTAAGAATGTGAGATGAAAGTAAAATACTTCTTTCACGTAATTTTAATTCAAGTATAAGATTCCTTACAAATTTAACACCCTCAGGATCTAGACCATTTAAAGTTTCATCAAAAAGTACATTCTTTGGATCATTTATTAATGATTCAGCTATTGCGAACCTTTTTTTCATGCCCTGAGAGTATTCCCTTAATTTTTTATTTAGATCGTTAGATAAACCAACCATATCTAGCAAATCTCTTATTCTCTTTTCCATTTCATCATTGTTTTTGTAAAAACCTGCATAGTACCGCATCAATTGAAGTGGCTTTGCATTGGGTTCAAAATTAGGTAGTTCTGGTATCCAACCTACATTGTTCGATGCTTTTACTTTTTCTCTTACAACATCAAATCCATCAACGCTGATTTTACCTGATGTGGGTAGCAAAATTCCTGCAATCATTCTTATTGTGGTTGTTTTTCCTGCGCCATTAAGACCCACTAGACCAAGTATTTCGCCATCATTGATTTTCAGTGTTAAAGAATTAACAGCCGGTGGATTATTTTTGCTGTATATTTTAGTAACATTATTAATTTCAATCATATTTATCGCTTTTCCATAGATATATCTATTATCTATATAAATCTATTTAAGAATTTTTCCAGTTTCCATGTACCATAAATAAAGATCAAGAGTGGCAAGATCCATATTAAGAACTGACGCTAGTTTTTTAAGCTCTTCTTCTAATTTTAAATAATTTTTAGATGTTATTTTTATTTCATCTGTCAAAGAATTTTCCTTCATGATTTTAAAAATGTGTTTGTCTATGATTGCATAATTTTTATATCCAACGTTCCTTAAAAAGTGTGATGATTCTTTAAAATTTACACCTTTAATATTTTTTATTAACCAATACCTTTTTTCCTCATCATTCATTTCAAAAATAATTTTTTTAATCGAATGAGCATATTTTTGATTTTCATGGATATATTTTGCCCTTGTATTGTAAAATCTATAACCTAAATTTTTTAATCTTTCTGCAAGGGACATTTCATCAAGGCATGCGAATTCTTCTGGCGTGATATTTCTTTGCATTTTTAAGCCTAATTCTGCTGATGTATTTGCTGTTAATATGCAAAAGCATAATTCTGAAAACCATTGAATATCATCTTTTCTATTCATTTCTTCAAATTCCTTTATCTTTTTTTCAACATCTTTAGAAATTTTTTCCTTTAATTCTATTATTTTTTCTAGAATATTCATTGACTTAAGATATAGTTGTGCACATATTAATCCTTTGTTATAACAAAAATTTAGGAAATAATAGGGGTAAAGTTCAAATATAATGTTTAATTCAACCTTTTCTGTATTCACTCTGGAGGTGAAAAAGAAATATGGAGGATGCTGAAGATGGCCGTTGGAATTCATATAATCGCGGATTTTTACGGCGTTGATAGAGATAAGATTACATATGTTGAACAGATGAAACCTATTTTTGAGGATACTGTAAAATATGCAAAATTGACGAAGATATCTTCTGATTATTATCAATTCAGGCCTATGGGATGTAGTGGAATTGTTTTGCTTGCAGAATCACATCTCTCTTTTCACACATGGCCTGAACATGAGCTTATAACTCTTGATATATATACGTGTGGGGACCCCAATCAAGCACTAGTTGCTTTGGATTACCTTCAAAAAGTGCTTGATCCAAAGAAGGTTTCACATCTTATTCTTGAAAGAGGTACAGACGTTAATGAAAAAATACCTGAGAATGAGCAGGAAGTAACTAAGGTGGAAAGCTGATGTTTACAATTATACCTAGCAAGGTTTTTTTTACAAAGGGTGTAGGAAGACATAAATCAAGGCTTGGTTCTTTTGAACAAGCTTTAAGGGATGCAGGTATTGCTCAGTTCAACCTTGTTGAGGTAAGTTCTATATTTCCTCCTAATGCTGAAATTGTAACAAAGGATGAGGGACTTACCTATTTAAAACCAGGGCAAATTCTTTTTGTTGTACTTGCTAAAAATTCTAGTGATGAATTAAACAGGTTAATTTCAGCAGCTGTTGGATTGGCAATACCCAAGGATAGAAATTTGTATGGATATCTTAGCGAGCATCATAGTTTCGGTGAGACTGAAAAAAGTGCTGGTGATTTTGCTGAAGATCTTGCAGCTGAAATGCTCGCATCAACAATGGGTATAGATCATCATCTCATATGGGATGAAAAAAATCAAACTTGGGCACTTGATGATAGGATATTGCTTACACAACATGTAGCATCAAGTGCAACTGTTGAAAAATCGGGTGAATGGACAACAGTCATTGCCGCTGCTGTTCTGATTCCATGAACCTGTTTGCATAGATGTGAGCTAATTTAATAGGATCCCCTTTTTTAAATAATTTTTTTATAAGAATGAAAGATGATTCCATAGATATATTGCTCCCTGGTGAAATGTATCTATTTTGAATGTACCATCCAATCTGTGCATTCCCTGATAAAATTTTATCATTAAATATATCACCGAATAGATGTGATTTAGCTATTCCTATGGTAGGGATATTTTTTATAACGCCAACAAAACTAGCAAGACCAAATCCTCTAGGATGCATAATTCCATTACCATCTATTAAAAGAAGATCATTTCCATCATAAAATTTTATGATCTCTTTACCTTCTCTGTAGGAGAAGTATGTTGGAATATAAGGAAAATTTACAATATCTTTATAATTTTTAATATCCAATATTTTTAGATTTTCATCTATTTTTACAAATGATAAATATATGGTTCTTCCATTATATGATCCATCAATGGCAACAATTCCATCATAATTTACGTCATTAAGTGAAATTTTCTCTTTCAAAATTTGTTCATCATTTCTTAATTTTTTAAGAGGAAATTCTGTTTTGAAATCTTTGAATATTATTTCATTGAAATTTTCCACCACTCCATTTTTTATTTTTATACCTTCAGATTCAAGAAGTTCTATTTTTTTATTTGTTCCAAATGGATGATTATACCCACCTAATGTTCCATCACTTTTTATCACTCTATGGCAGGGAACTATTATAGGTGTAGGATTTTCTGCAAGCATCTGACCTACAGCCCTTGAAGCAATTTGATCACCCAATGCAAGTGCAAGTTCCTTGTATGTTGTTACCATTCCCTTGGGTATCTGTTTAACAAGGTCGTAAAAATATGAATATAGATCAATATCCATATTTTTACATTAAAAATGATTCTAAAATTTTTTTCCTTTTATTTCATCAGGATTAGTTGTAATTAATGAATTTTCTTCTTCAGTTGCAATTATTCTCAATGGAAATCTTAGTGGATGTGAAATAAAATACGCCTGGGAATTTCCTGAAAGATTTGGTTTCTCTGCATTCAATATGTAATTTTCTTCTGAATTTGTAAATCTATAAAATGATCTCATTTCATCACTTATGTATCCATGTTTGAAAATTATATGGAATAGAGCATTATTCATAATTGATTTTCCAAAAGGTGTAATAAGAAAGTCATCTGCTTTTTGAGATATTACATTCATACTGCACTTCCATCTCCTCACATGTCTGAACATTGTATCAAGAAAGGATGCAGCATATTCATTTTTAAGGATCTTCCACGTTTCATCTATAACTACAAGCTTTTTTTCTAAATCATCTGTTATTCTACCATATATAAAATCAAGCACCATAACCATATAAAAAGTCAAAAATTCATCACTCACATTCCTTAAATTGAATGATACTATGTTCCTATCTATTTTAATATAAGAATCTGAATCCAATGACTTTAAAGATCCTGAAATAAATTTTTCTAGGATGTAAGATATCTCAATTGATCTTTCATCCCCGAAAGATTTTAATGTATCTATTAAGTCCTGGAATTTAGGTATTTTTTTCCTGGAATAAAGCATTGTTAAAGCCGCGTCTAAAATAGCCAAATCATTTTTTGTCAGATCCAACAGTATTGAAAATAATGTTCTTAAGCGCAATATTTTCTCATCTGTGTTTTTTTCATTACCAAGATCAAATATATTTATTTCGTTGCCTTTTATCCCAAGGTCAATTGAATTTCCACCTAAAATTTTTATCAGGTCACTATATTCTCCCAGCGGATCTATTATGAATACTTTAGTATATTTATCAGAAATTAATTCTCTTATTATTGAAAGCTTGACAAAATAAGATTTACCAAAACCGGTTGTACCTGAAATTATTGAATGACTTGATGGAAATGACCATCTATTAAAAATAACAGGTGTTTGATTCTTAT
Organism: Thermoplasmata archaeon; assembly: GCA_023261755.1. Taxonomy (GTDB): domain Archaea; phylum Thermoplasmatota; class Thermoplasmata; order Thermoplasmatales; family ARK-15; genus ARK-15. The sequence goes on from JAGDXS010000003.1 coordinate 65,455, forward strand.
CATTTATACCAAAAAATATACCATCTTCCATGGTAACGTAATCAACTAGAAAAGGAAAAAGTGTAGCAAGTGCATGTGTGTGAACATGCTGTGAATTTTTAGAATCAAATATACTTAATGGAAATATTTTATGGAAATTCTTTTTCTGATCATAAATTGGAATCCATGTATTAAAAATACTTTTCTTTGTTTCCCATTGAATATAACTAAATCCACTTTTTGATTCTTCTTCACTTTCTGCTTTGGAATAAAATGAAAGTGATACCTGGTATAAATGACCTTTACCTGAAATTATATAATCTTGAAGGGCCTTTGTACTTACAAGTTTTCTTTCTAGTTTTCTTCTTCTAGAAGTATTTTCCCTTGAAGAATTTAATTCAGGTTCAATAGTTTCATTTTCCATATCGAGTATTTCTACCATTTTAGAATCATTTAGTGGAATTATATTCATAGAAACATCAATCGAGAAATTAGAGTTTAAAAAATTTTTTAGTATTCCAAAATGAACATTCTTAGGCAATTCCTTGCTTATTAAAATATAATAAATATATTTCCCAGCTAATACTTTATTCTTAAGATATATAAAATTAGATGACCTCATACTTTGCCTCCAAAATAATTAAATAAATAGAGAAAGTAAAAAGGAAAAATGTGCTAATCAATAGAAAAAATTTTAAATTAAGAATTAAATAAATAGCAACAAAGAATAATGATAAAATAATAATATGTTTTATTTTGTTCTTTGATAAAAGATAATAATAAAATGCAGAGATGTTTATTAAAAATATACCCCACATGAAAGTGCCAAAAATAAAAATTAATAATTCTGAAAATAATGAGAATGTAAGTAAATGAAGTAAATTGTAATTTTCCATGGAATCACCATATAAATGAGTATAATTCTCCGTATTCATGGAATTTCAATCTTCTTGTCCTTAAATTTATACTTTCTAATGAATTCATTATCAAATTTGCTCTTTCATTCAATATTTCAGATGCTCTTTTTAAGTCTATTTTGTATTTATTTTCGCTATATTTCAAATCTAAGACTATGATAAATTTCTTTTTTGAAATTTTATTGTTGTAATATTTTAATAACTTTTCCTGAGCTTCCTTTACTCTTTTAAGATAAGCATTTTCATTGTTTAATTTAATTTCATAATTATCCTTATAAGAATAGATATAAATGGAAATAGGGAAATCTATTGAATTAAGGATTGAACAATATTGGCTATATATGCTTTCTTTACTGCTTTCATCCATAAATTCTAAACTTAATCCTGATGTTTCAATGGCACACATGTATCCATCAAAATATTCCCAAACTAGAGAATTTCTCGATAATGTTTTAAAATTTATAAATTCTATAATATCACTTCTTTCTTTTCTTTTTGGTAAAATTTTCCAAATTATAGCCTTTATAAAAAAAATGTCAAGATCCGTATTATTATATTTTTTCCATACTAAAATTACAGGTAAAATTAATAAAATAATTAAAAAAACAGATATGTATATTATAAGGATGATTATTGGCAAAGAATAAAACATTATTCTGATAATCTGGGTTAAGGAAAATGGACCCAAATAACTTTCATTTCCAAGAGGCTCGGGCACATCAACACTTATCATGGTTTACCACTCTCCTTCGGAAGTAATGAAAAATCTGATACTAAACTCTTTGAAACTGATCTATATGCTGTTTTTCCTATATTTATATCTTCAAAAATAAAGAATCTGGGAAAAAATGAATATGACCTAGGATATCCCATATTTGCTAATGAAAAGGATACTATACTAGGAACAACAGATGCAACAGCAAATATTCCTGCCCAGATAAGCGGATCCTGTACAAAAATTAAAAGTATTAAGAGTGGTGCCATGAAACAAATTTCAAATACTCTATCAATAAAAGATATCCACAACCTTTTTCCAACCATTTCAGTCTTTGGATGCATTAATAAGAGTGATGCTAGAGGTAGAAACATTATTAGAAAATATATCCAGACTATTCTCATTACTAATATTATAAGGAAAATAAATATTATTGTAATAAGAGTAACCAAAACCATGAATTCCAATAGACTATTTTCTGAAAAAATTAGAAATGCAGGTGAGGAAAAATAATTCCAAGGCCAGTAGGCAAGACTAATTAATCCGTTAACTGGAGAAGGTTTTCCGCTCCAAACTATATGTAAACCTGAGTAAAAAAATGTATAAATTGTTTTACCAAAGATCATAACCACATCTGCTATGTAGATTGAAAAATAGGCTAATATTACGCTAATGAAAATTTTAGGAATATAATTTCTTAGTCTTTCACCATATCCAAATGAATGCTTGAATAGATAAGAAAGTCCAGAAAGTATAAGGAATATGGAGAAAAATGGTGCAACAATATAGTTTAATATCACTGTGCTTAAATAAACTGATGCATCCATGCCTTCCTGTGTTAGGAGGGCATAACCTATACCTGAGTTCGGTGGATACCATATGGGATTCAAAGATGGAATATGACCATTTTCAAGTACTGATGGAAAAAGTACATTTGGATTAAGAAAGGGATATATGAAAAGATTCCATAGAAAACCGATTGCTAAAATTAAAATAGAATTATAAATTAAATATAAAAGAGAAATTATTAAACTTAATAATTGGTAAATGTTAATCAATATTTCACCGTCTAACCATGGACAATGAAACTTAATATATTGACTATTATAGATGCTCCTAATATAATCAATGATGAAATGATCATTATTGGCAAATCATGCTTGAATTTTAAAATACCCTCCCTATCATCCTTGTGAAAGAATAGGAAAAGTCCTTCCCAGATCCATAGGATCGAGAGTATTGATATTGCTATTGTATTAATGACAAAAGTGAGCCTGTTTAATAAATTAGTCAAATTTTGTGTTGCATTGTCTGAAATTGGATTATGCACATATACAGTGATCAATTCTGCAGAAGTTGTTTGTTGAAAGCCTATTACGATGAATATGATAATCATAATTAATATTGGAGATCTCATCATGTTGATCAAAAAGAGAATTTATTTTAAATATATATATTTTATCATATAAAATATGTATTTCTTATAAAAATTATAAAAAAAAGTTTTTATATCATCAATTATTGTTGACCCTATGGATAGGGGACGAGTTTCCATTGGGGTTAAGAGATCTACGAAGGATTTCCTGAACTATATATCGTCTAAAGTGCAGCATAAGATAGGAAGAGGGGATTTAACATGGGACGATCTTTTAATATACATAGCCTTGAAATATGCATACTTTGAAGACATAGACTTTAAAGAGGTATTTCCAAATTTAAAACTTAGTGAAGAAGAAAGAAAAATGCTTAGAGATAAATTAAATATAAATTTATAAAATTTATTTTAAATATTTTTTAGCTATTTTATTATTTTTAAATGAAAATACAAACCAAGTTCTATCTCCTATATCTATTTCATCAGTTATATGACATTCATTCCCATCTGCAAATAATATTTTTCCTTCTTTTAACCTTGACCATATAGGCTCTGTTATTTTTATTCCAATTCCGAATTTTGGTGGTTCTTCTGACATAATACAATATTCTTTCTCAGTTTCATATTTATCTATAGCTATTTTCAAGGTGGAGACCCCCCTATTTCCTATGGAACTATTTTTGGTTTTGTAACCTCGGTTTTTACCTTTTTACCTCTTATATCTATGTATACTATTTCTCCTGGTTTGATATCTTTTTTTACATATCCTAAACCTATTCCTATTTTTAATAATGGGGACATAGTTCCACTAGTTATAGTTCCTACTTGTTTTTCATCTTTATATATATTATAGCCATGTCTAGGTATTCCTTGCTCTAAAACTTTAAAACCTCTGAATATTTCATGATCTTTGTTTTTTATTTCAAGTAAAGCTTTTTTGCCTATAAAATCATGATCATAATCTATAATCCATGATATAGCTGCTTCAATTGGAGTTCTATTCATATTAAAATCTGTACCACTCAATAACATTCCTTTTTCCATTCTTAATGTATCTCTAGCCCCTAAGCCACATGGTTTTAAATTAAAATCTTTTCCATAATCCAATAAAGCGTTCCATATTTCAACAGCATATTCATTATGGAAAATCAATTCAAAACCATCTTCACCTGTATATCCCGTTCTTGATATCATGATTTTATTATAAGGAATGAAATTATCCGATCTTGTTTCCATGTTGTTGAAATTGATAAAATCAAATGTAAATGGTTTCATTTTTGAGTAATCATAATTAGTTAATTTCATCATTAATTCTGCACTTTTAGGACCTTGAACAGCTATACTTGAATACAATAATGATCGATCATATATTTTTATATTATAATTTAAGGATTTATCTTTTATCCATGAATATATTTTCTCTGCAGTTGCAGCATTTGGTACCAACAAAAATTTATTATTGTTTACTTTATATACTATGGTATCATCCAGCATAATACCATTTTCATTTAAATAAGCACTATATTTTGCTTCTAAATAATTCATTTTAGAAACATTTGTAGGTAATAAATAATTTAAAAATTTTTCAGATTCTTCTCCCTCTATAACTATATCGCCCATGTGAGAAACATCAAAAATACCCACGTTTTTTCTTACAGTTAAATGTTCATCAATAATGCCTGTATATTCCAAAGGCATAGAAAAACCAGCAAATTCAACCATTTTTGCATTTAATTTTATATGTTCATCATACAAAGGAGTTTTTTTAACCATAATTACTCACCAAATAAAGATAATATAAATAAAAGATATAAACTCTTTTCAAGAAATTCCAGTGGAAATACCCCCCGCCCTCTCTATAAACATTTTATGAATTCTATTATCATTTGTTAATTCTGGATGGAACGTAAGAGCTAGAATCTTACCTTTTGCGACAAAAACAATATCATTCTTATATTTAGATAATATATCAACATTATTTTCAACAGATTCTATTACTGGAGCTCTAATGAAAATAGCAGAAAAAGTGGAAGTAAGACCTTTTATTTCTAAATTTGCTTGAAATGATGAATATTGCCTTCCATAAGCATTTCTTTTTATTTTTATGCCAATTAATTTTAATGGATCTACTCTTGAATCACCTGTATCTTTAGAAATTACTATAGCTCCAGCACAAGTACCCATTATTCCCAATTCATTATCCAAAGCAGAATTTTTTATTTTATCAAATAGATCATTTTTTTTAATAAATTTAGAAATTGTAGTACTTTCTCCACCTGGAATTATTAACCCATTTAAATTACTTAGATCTTCTTTATTTTTAACCAAAATAGCTTTTCCATCAATTTTTAAAGATTTAAATGCATTAATTACCATTAAGTAATGTTCTTTAACATCTCCTTGTATGTTTAATATCCCTATATTGATCATAGAGTGGGTTATTAAAAAGATATTGAAAAATATTTCTCAATAATTTCTTCTCCAATTTTTTATTCTTTTCTTTTCTCAATTTTTTCTCTAATTTTTCTATTCTACGCTTCCATTCCCTATAAAGCTCTTTATATGACCTGTACATCCATAACCCCCTATCCCTTGCACATTGCACAAACGCGAATGGCAAACCTGTCTTCTCCCCCTATGAAAAAGGTATATTTGACAATGATCTAAATCTTTTAGAGGATATTAATTTTATGCTTTCCTGAATGTTTAATTCTCCTAGTGTTGAATTTCCTATTCAATCATTTTCCTTAGCTTCTTTTCAGTTAAAGAAATTATCTCATCAACGAAATCAGCGTTCTTTTTTAGAATTGTGAATATTGTTTCAGCGAGTATCCTTGCTATCGCTACTATTGCCCTGTTCTTTCCAATCCTCCTTACAAGGCTGAGATATTTCTTCTTCATTTTCTTCGAGTATTTTATCACAGTATGTGCAGATATTACTAACAAATATCTTAACATTGATGGGCCTTCCTTTGTTATATGCCCTTTCCTGTCAGTTTTTCCAGATTGATCCTGCCTTGGTACAAGACCTGCATATGATGCTAGTTGTTCCTTCGTTCTGAACCTGTTTATGTCTCCTATTTCCCCTAATATACCAGAAGCAATATAAATGTTTATTCCAGGTATTGTCATGAGCCTCTTTACATTTTCATTCTCTTTTCATATTCTGGCCATTTCATTTTCAATGTTTTCTGCTTTTTCCTTTATGTCAATTATTCTTTTAAG
>JAGDXS010000002.1 GCA_023261755.1 Thermoplasmata archaeon
GACCGGTCGGGATTTGAACCCGAGGCCTTTTGCTTGCGAAGCAAACGATCTACCAACTGATCTACCGGCCCTTTTTTACATTTTCACTTTTTTCATTCACTATTTTAAAGTAATCGTATATCTTCTTGGCATATTCAATTATTTCCTTTATTGACTCATTTTCCTCTCTACCAGAATAATCAATCAAAGGCTTTAAAAAATTATCCATGATCTCTTTCCTTCTATTTTCAAAAACATTTATGAAATTAATATTGGCAATGAATTTTATACTTCCATTCTGTCTTATTTTTTCGACTAAATCTTCTTTTATTAACTTACCTAGAGAAGCGTAAACCCTTGCAATAGAATAATTAGTTTTGTCTATTATCTCCTTTATTGTTAAAGGCTTTTCAGATACAGCAAGAGTCGAATAAATTGTACTCGATGCTTCATCTAGGCCTAAGAATAGCATCAATTTTTTAAGCAAATTTTTTATTTCGTCCATATTACCATATTTGTTATATGATAATCATTTTAAATACTTTTCCAAGGATAAAATATAAATAATTTATCTATATTGCATTTATTTATGTTCAGCTATTATCTCTTAACACTATTAATCGTTTCTTCCGTCTTTTTCATTTGGCTTTTAGAAAGGTATATAAAAAATAAAAATTTGAAAAATATTTTCTGGTCATTGGGATTTTTATTTATGTCCATTGCCTACGGATTGAATTTTTATTCGGATTTAATGTCCTGGTCAGTTAATATTTACAAGATTTATTATTTTTCAAGCATGGTATTGGTTCTCCTATTAGGCCTTGGAACAGCCTACATCTTTCAAAAAAAATGGAAATTCTATTTTTTAATTTATTCAATTTTAATTTCTTTAATTTTCGCCATTTTTGATTTTACTTCAAATGTAAATTATTCACTCCTTTTACAAGATAATTTGAATTCCATGCCAAATTTAGTGGTAATGCTAAGCCTACTTTTGGTAATACCTGGTTCAATAGTATTAATCATAGGAGCTTATTATTCAGCTTTTAAACTTAGAAAAAATAGAGATGCAATTATTTATAATTCTTTAATAGGTACAGGAGCACTTGTATATTCTGCCATAGGCTCTGCAGCCATGTTTAATATATATTCATTATACTATATAGGTCAATTGGTAGGTTTGCTCCTTATGTTCATTGGATTTTTAAAATCAATAAATGTTTTTAAATCTTAATGCTAAAAATCTTATTCAGAATTGAAGATAAACTACCAAAATATTAATTTAAGAGAAAAAAATATAGATATAAGGGTGATTAAAATGAAGAGCATAGACGAACTAGCAAAACAGGCTGTGGAATTAAAAAATAAAGGTATGCCTGAAAAGGAAATAGCCACTGAATTACATCTTTCTACTCAAACCGTTCAATGGTTACTTTCAAGAGGTTTTGAGAAAAAAACTTCAGCTCCTAGGGATGTTAAAATTGGATGGAGATCAATTGGTATTTATCCTTATAGAATTTCTAAATTGGCTGAAATATTTGCAGATATTGTAATAGAAGAAATGAATAATAGGGATTTTGAAGTAGATTCAGTCGTTGGAATTGCCATAAATGGTATACCAATTGCAACATTTTTAGCAGAGGAATTGAATTCTGAATTGATTGTTTATAGACCACAGCCAACAAACAAGGAAGGAACCTTCAGTTCAAATTTCGCATCTGTTTCAGGTAAAAAAATTGTAATCGTTGATGATGTTATCAGCACTGGAGAAACAATGAGCAAAGCAATTAAGGATATTAAAAATCAGGGTGGTGTGCCCGTTCTTGCCTTAACAATTGTAAACAAAACAGATAGGGATGAAGTGGAAGGCGTAAGACTCAGATCCTTAATTAGGTCAAGGCTTATTGAGTAAAAAAATATTTTTAAATTTAATCTTTTTTTATGAGATCTCCAAGTGTTAAAGAATTTTTAACTGTCTTTTGTTCCCCTGGCAATACAGTTACCTTTTCCATTAATTTAATATTATAAAATTTTTCAAGCTTTCTTATTAATTCCTTATCGGGTTTCATTTCATTCCTTTCTATTTTAGAAAGAACATTTTTCTTTTCCAACAATTTTTTTGCTGCATCTTCAAGAGATAGATTCATAGACAATCTTGCATTCTTTATTCTTTCCCCATAATCATCAACCAGTACCATTTCCTCATCTAGAACATCTTCTTTCTTCCTTGGTACTTTTTTTTCTTGTTCATGATGAATAACATGTGGTACACTTTTATTGATCTTTAAATCATTTTTTTCAATTGGTGTTCCAAGTTTTGCACAATCATCGCAAACATTCATTACAGCTCCCTCAATCAATACTTTTCTAAGCCTTGGAACATTTTTTCCACACACTTCACATATCATTTTTACCACCTGTTCAGAATAAAAGAATTTCTTTTCATATTTATTATTTTTCATTTTTAGAATTTATTTATTTTTAAAAATAAAATTATAATATACATCGTTTTAAAGAAAAAATAAATATATTAGAACCAGATAAAGAATAAAAGGTGAGTGAATGGCTAAGGATGATGTAGAAACAGGTTTATCCTACGATTTAGAAAAGGATGAATTTTTAAAACAAATAAAATTGCTTGAAACTGAAAAAAAATTTTTAGAATCTGAATTGAAGAGAATGCAATATGAAAATGATCAACTGAAAAAGGAATTAAATAGGTTAAGGGCACCGCCATTACTTTTAGGATATATTGAAGATATATTAAATGATAAAAAATTGGTAGTTAGGAGCTCTACCGGGCCTTCCTTTGTTGTTAACGTATCAGATACAATTTCTCCTTCTAAATTAAAACCTGGTTCAAGGGTAGCTCTCAATAAAACAACGTTGGCGATAATAGGTGTTCTTCCTGAGAGTTACGATCCATCAATTGTTGCAGCAGAAATTGTTACTAAACCAGATATTACATACGACGATATAGGTGGTCTCGAGGATCAAATAAGGGAAGTTAAAGAAACTGTGGAACTTCCTCTCATAAATCCAGACCTATTTAAGAAAGTTGGCATTGAACCTCCCAAGGGCGTTCTATTGGTAGGTCCACCAGGAACTGGAAAAACATTGCTTGCCAAGGCTGTGGCCCACAATACAAATGCAACATTTATTAGAACAGTTGGGTCAGAACTAGTAAGAAAATACATTGGTGAAGGTGCTAGGCTTGTTAGAGAACTTTTTGATCTTGCTAGGGAGAAATCACCATCTATTCTCTTTATAGATGAGCTAGATGCAATAGGATCGAGAAGGCTTGACATGTCGACATCAGGTGATAGGGAGGTACAAAGAACATTAATGCAGTTATTGGCAGAAATGGATGGCTTCGATCCTTTAGGGAATGTAAAAATAATAGCGGCAACAAATAGGCCAGATATACTGGATGAAGCACTTATAAGGCCTGGAAGATTTGATAGGATTATTGAAATACCTTTACCCAATGAAGATGCGAGGGAAAAGATATTTAGAATACATACAAGAAAAATGAATTTAAACAATGTTGATCTAAAATACCTTGCAAAATTAACAAATGGTATGTCTGGAGCAGACATAAAAGCGATATGTACTGAGGCAGGTATGAACGCTATTAGAGATAACAGGGATTATGTAATTTATCAGGACTTCACCAAGGCCATAGAAAAAGTAACAAAATCAACAAAAGGAGAAACAGATATACCTGGCCATATGTTCAGCTAAATTTTTTTACTATATCAGCACTCATAGGGATCATCATAGCCCAAAGGGCTCAGTTGACCCTCTTTTCATCACTTTAAAAAATATAAAAAATTTTAACTGAAGTTATAGCCAAGTTCAACTGCTTCCATGTTCTCTTTTTCAGTACCTTTAGGAACAGATTCTGAAACAGCATTGAGCAATGATTGTTTTGATACTACATTTGTGATTTTCACTAAATAGCCTAGCATTGCCATATTTACAGAAGTTGTTTTATTGAATTTCTCTTTTACAAGTCTAGTTGCTGGGATTCCATACATCCTATTTACCTTTTCAGGTGAAACAAGATCACTTTCATAGATAAGTATGCCATCCTTTTTAAGGGTATTGAATGCTGAATCGTAGCCTTTCTGTGAAAATGCTACTATTACATCCGCATCAAGAACATAAGGGTAATCTATTTTATCATTAGATATGATGAGGGATGAGCTTGAAAAGCCTCCTCTTGTTTCAGCCCCGTAACTTTCCGTATAAACTGCCTCTTTTCCTTCATAAATGGCTGCCGCTTTACCTAGAATTAAACCTGCAAGTATTACCCCTTGACCACCGCTTCCAACGAATTTTATGCCTGTCATATTGATTACTTCGCTCTTATTTTATTTCTATCAATTTTTATTCCAGAAGGCGTAATAAACAAATAATTTTTTCCTATTGCCACAACATCTCCATCTACGTCTTTTGCTACACTTTTTAGCTCATTTATTATCCTTCTCATTGTTAATTCATCATCAGCCAATGCCGTGTAATCTAAAATAAGTATATCACCGTTATAGACATATTCTGTAAGATCCTTTAAATCTTCATACCTGAATACTTCTCCAACCCTGACTACTGGGCCTGTTGACCCTAGCTCTATTGATGGCTCATAATCATTTAAATCAAGATATTTCCTAGGCTCAGCGCCTCCTGACGGCTTATCTAATGGCTTTAAAGGTTTTTTCCTGAAAAATGCTGGCATTTAATTATCACCTGACAACGTAATGGTTTTCTCTAAATAAAAATTTTTCTGATAAAATTTAATTTAAATTTGAAATTTAATTATTTTTTGTTAAATTTGTTACATGTGTTAAAATTTTATCCTTAACATCATCCATTTTTAAATTTGATACTTCAGTTAAAACAGCTAGATTATAATGATCCACGAACAAGTCAAGTATTTTTATGTCAAGAATTTTTATATTCATGTCATTAAAAGTATCTAAAAATCTTTTCTTGAAAGAATCTAGATTTACTGTTCCAGGAAGATCAAAGCGTACCTTTACAACTCTTTTATCAAATTTTGAATAATTGTATACCATTGAACCTATTATTGTTGAATTCGGGATTGTGATAAGTACATTTTCATCATTGATTAATTTCGTGTACAAAAAACCTATTTCTTCAACAGTACCTGTAAAATCAGGAATTTGAAATTCATGTGGATATGTGGATGAAAAACTGCTGAACTGTGAATTATTTATTGTTACCCTTTCACCTATGTTAAAAGGTTTTGCAAAAATTAAATAAAAACCAGCAAAAAAATTACTCAAAACCGATTGTGCAGCAATACCCAAAATTATACTTGCAAAACCTGCACTTATGAGACCAACTGTTACATTAGTACCAATAGTAAATATTATTATTCCTGCAATTATTGTGAAAAATATTATCTGAAATGTTGTTCTAAAATTTTTGGCATTCTTTTCATTGAATTTCTGTAGTGCATAAGCGTATAATATATTTCCAAAGAATTTTGTTACAAGATAAGTAATAAATATTGCAATTAATACCGTTATCGCTTCATCATAAACTTCAGGTATTACATTTAAATGTTCCAGCAATTTTAAAATAAAAACGAGAAATAGACCTAATATGATAGAACCTATGATGCTTATTCCATTTCCTAACACTGTTCTAATTTTCAATCCTTATCCCCCTTTAGATTTTTTATAATACCGTTCATTCTTTCATAATCTATTATAACAAAGATATTGCTACCCTGAGTATTATTTTTTATTTTATCTGCCATGTATTCTTCTCTTTTCTTTTCCAACTTCGCGTATCCTTTCAATTTATTTATTTCCATATCCCATTTAATAGAAAACTCTTCGGGCGTCTGAGCTTTAAAATCCTTTTTTAAAATCCTTTTTTTCCTGTATGTATGCCTTAATATGTCAAAAAATTTTACATTCCCTGTGAATGCATTTGCATATTCATTTTCATTCATATCTATAGCTAAAATGTTAATTCCATTTTCCTGAGCAATTTTTATTGCGCTTGTAAATGAAGGAATGGGCATTTTCACCTTCCCAAAATTTTGTAATTTTAATCCATAAATTATTTCATAATCTGAAAGATCCACCTCAAATGGTTTTTCAATATAAACTTTCAAACCCTCTAAATCCTCTGGCGAAATTCCCAGCATCACCAAATCAAATTTATTTTCATCAAAAATTTTTTTTATATCTTCACTCTCAGAAAATAGACCTCTTACTGTGCCATAAATTGTGTAAGATCTTAAATTGTACGTTACTTTTTTTATTTTTTCCAAATTCATTTACTCACATCCAATTTGTTCAAAGATAAAAAATTTTTCTATATCTTTTCTAAAAAGGTTTATATCATGAGTTGTAATTCCAAACACAGGAGGTAAATAAATGTTAGATACTGCAACTGCTATATATGCTCTTGCAGCAGCGGTTTCTATGGCTGGTGGTCTTATAGGTACTGGACTTGCTCAACAAGGAATTGGTGCAGCTGGGATGGGAGTAGTAGCTGAAAAACCGGAGAAGATGGGTCAGGTTCTTTTTTTCCTTGTTATACCTGAAACACTCTTCATATTTGGTTTTGTTTTTGGTCTTATAATACTGATGCATATCCTCGGTTGAAAAAATGGCTACAGAAGACGTAATCAAAGGTATATACGATAAGGGCAATTTAGAGAGAGAATCCATAAGAAAATCAGCTGAACAGCAAGTATCAAAGATACTTGAAGATGCATCTTCAAAAGCAAAGAAAATCATTGATGATGGTAAAGGAAAGATCATAAAAGATCTTGAGCTAGAAAAAATGAGAAAAATTTCAATGGTTAACGTTGAATTGAAAAGAGAATACATGGATCTTCTTAATAAAATCATGGATGAATATTTAGATAAAATAAAAGAATATATGAAGGAATTGAGAAATAATCAGCTATACAGAGATTACATAAAAAGATCAATTGAAAAAGGGCTGCAGGAAATTGGCATCAATGAGAATGATTCAATAATCTATATATCTGAGATAGATAAATCAATCGTGGATAATAAAAATGCCAAATTCAGCAAAGACCTTGACGAGTTGGGTGGAGTAATTATTTCAACAAAGGATGGAAAAATATTTTCTGACAAAACAATAAAGAACCTTATTGAAGAAAAGAAATTGGAAATTAAGGAAAAATTTTATGTGAAAGTAAAGGAGGAACTATAACTTGCAAGGTCTAATTTCCTATGCTTATGCATATGCCAGGTCGAAGGCAATTGAATCTAACTTAATAGATAATTCCATTTTAGAGCAGTTGATTTCTGCTCCAGATGTTCAGCAAATAATAAATATTCTCATGGAAACATCCTACAAGGATTACATTTCCTATTTTTCTTCAAAGTATTCAGGTGTTGAATTGATAGAAATGAGCCTGAATTCAAATTTAGTTAAAATATCTAGGATTGCTTTAAATATTACTCCCAGAATAGGATTAGATGCACTGAGAAGCTACATATCAAAATGGGACATAGCTAACATTAAAATTATTATTTCATCAAAAGTGCTAGGTAAAAAAATAAATGAAACTGAAATGTTTTTATTAAGTGAAAGAGATCTCCCAGCAGGAATAGTTGCTGGCCAAATGACGCCAGAAGATTTTAAAATAATGATTGAAGAGCAGGATATAGACTCCATAATAAAATATCTATTAAAATTTCCCTATGGAAAGGTTCTTATGGATAACATAGAAAGTTTCAAAAAAGCAGGTGATCCAGGAGAAATGCTCCTTTCACTTGATCTATTTTATTACAAAAATTTAATTGAAAAAATTAAGCTATTTCAAGGAAATGAACTGCCTGTTCTTCATTTAATTTCCAGTCAAATAGATGCTAAAAATATCATGACATTGATAAGAGGTATGGATATTGGAATACAACCACCTGAACTTAAAAAATATATGATAGAGGGAGGAAATTTAAAAGGTCAGAGGCTAGATGATCTATTGCATGCATCTAGTATTTCAGATGTTGTTGAAAAAGTCAAAGATATTTATGATTTAAGCAAAGCCCTGGAGAGATACAATGAGTACGGGGACATAAAAGAATTTGAAATACAATTAGAAAATTACATAGTTAATAAAAATATTTCATCGTTCAGGATTGCATCACCAGGCCTTGCTTCAATAGTTGGATTATTGCTAATGTTTGAAACTGAAAGAGAAAATATAAGGAAAATAGCTTATGGAAGACAGTATAAATTTTCCAATGATAGGATAAAATCTATGCTTATCAGGGTGGTTTAAATGGATGAACTTTATAAAATAGTAGTCATAGGCGAAAGGGAGCTTGTTATAGGTTACAGGCTCCTTGGATGCACAGAATGTTACATGGTGAATGATAAGGAGGGTGCAAGCAAACTTGTTTCGCTCTTATCAAGAAAAGATATTGGTATAATTATTGCGTCTGATTTTATTAGGGATTATTTATCAAACTCAGAATTAGAAAAAATTGAATTTTTAACTAGACCGCTTGTTGTTTTTGTTCCATCACAAATAAAAACAAAAAAAGGAGAGGAAGAGGTATTGAAAGAAATTGTAAAAAGAGTCCTTGGTATAGATATTGGAGCGTGATACTAAATGGGTATAATTTACAGGGTTTCAGGTCCAGTTGTTGTGGCTAAAGATGTTGAAAATGCAAAAATGTATGATGTAGTCTATGTAGGAGAAGAAGGCCTAGTAGGCGAAATAATAAGAATTACGGGAAATAGTTCAATAATACAGGTTTATGAGGATACAAGTGGTGTAAAACCTAACGATAAGGTGGTGAATACAGAATTACCACTTTCAGTTGAGCTAGGTCCTGGTTTATTAAAAAGCATATATGATGGTGTTCAGAGACCTTTACCAATTCTTAAGGAAAAAAGTGGTGATTTTATTAAAAGGGGCATTACAGCCAATGCTCTTGATGAAAATAAAAAGTGGTATTTTGTACCAACTGCTAAAGTAGGTGATAATGTTTCTCAGGGAAGCATTGTTGGTTATGTCCAAGAATCACAGACAATAAAAACAAAAATAATGGTCCCCAAAGGGGTAAATGGAAAAATTAAAGAAATTTCAGAAGGAAATTATACAATAAGGGACCACGTTTATTCTGTTGAAAGTAATGGCAGAACAATAGATCTTGGTCTTTCAGAAAAATCGAATGTTAGATTTCCAAGATCCATAAAAGAAAAGCTTCCACCCACAGCTCCTTTAATCACTGGTCAAAGGGTGATAGATACATTCTTCACAGTGGCCAAAGGAGGCACTGCTTGTGTAATAGGTCCATTTGGAAGTGGGAAAACTGTAATACAGCATCAGTTAGCAAAGTGGTCAGATACAGATATAGTTGTTTATGTTGGGTGCGGAGAGAGAGGAAATGAAATGACAGAAGTTCTGGTTACTTTCCCAGAGCTTATAGATCCAAAAACAAAGGGACCTCTCATGGATAGGACAGTTTTAATTGCAAATACAAGCAATATGCCTGTTGCTGCAAGGGAAGCTAGTGTTTACACTGCAGTAACAATAGCTGAATATTATAGGGATATGGGTTACGATGTGTCTTTAATGGCTGATAGTACTAGCAGATGGGCAGAAGCGATGAGGGAGATTTCTGGAAGGCTTGAAGAAATGCCTGGAGAAGAGGGATATCCTGCCTATCTAAGCAGAAGATTGGCTGAATTTTATGAAAGGGCAGGAAGAACAATAAATCTGAATGGTACCCAGGGTTCAGTTACTATAGTTGGAGCTGTATCACCACCAGGTGGAGATACATCTGAACCCGTTTCACAGGGAACATTAAGGTTGACAAAAGTGTTCTGGGCTCTTGATGCTTCTTTAGCCAACAGAAGACATTTCCCATCACTCAACTGGTTAACAAGTTATTCTCAATATCACAGCACAGTGGGAACATGGTTTTCTAAAAATGTAAGCCCGGACTGGAATGATATAAGAGATAATGCAATGTCATTGCTTCAGCAGGAAGAGGAACTTCAGGAAATTGTTCAGCTTGTTGGACCTGATGCCCTTCCAGATAGAGAAAGAATAATTCTTGATACAGCTAAAATGATCAGGGAAGATTATTTGCAACAGAGTGCATTTGATGAAGTAGATACATATTGCTCACTTAAAAAGCAAAATCTCATGCTTAAGACAATATTACTTTTCCATCAGGAAGCTATGAATGCCATATCATCTGGAATACCATTAAAATCTATTCTTTCATTGAAGGTGAGGGATCAGATATCAAGGATGAAAGAAATAAGGGAAGAGAATCTAGATCAGATCAATCAAATAATAGATGAAATTAAAAAAGAATTCAATTCGTTGAAGGGGGCTTAAAAATGCTTGAGTATAGAACAGTAAGCCAGATTTCAGGTCCTTTACTTTTTGTAGAGAATGTTGAGAATGCAGGTTATAATGAACTAGTTGAAATCACATTACCCAATGGTGAAAAAAGAAGCGGCCAGGTACTTGATACTAGAAAAGGCTTGGCAATAGTGCAGGTTTTTGGCCCGACAACTGGCCTAGATGTGCCTAACACAACCGTAAAATTCCTTGGCGATATAGTGAGATTGCCTGTTAGTGATGAAATGCTTGGTAGAATTTTCGATGGTCTTGGAAATCCAAGAGATAGTGGAAGCCCATTACTTTCAAAAGAAAAAATGGAAATTGTTGGTTATGCAATAAATCCCTATGCAAGGGATGAACCATCTGAATTCATACAGACTGGAATTTCTGCAATAGATGGAATGAATACCCTAGTAAGGGGACAAAAATTACCAATATTTTCAGGATCAGGTTTACCGCACAATGAAATAGCGGCTCAGATAGCAAGGCAAGCCAAAGTCCTTGGTGAAGGTGAAAATTTTGCTGTTATTTTTGCTGCCATGGGAATTACAAGTGAAGAAGCATATTTCTTCATAGATAATTTTAGAAGCACTGGAGCATTTGAAAGATCTGTAATGTTTTTAAATCTAGCATCAGACCCGAGTATGGAAAGAATTATAACTCCAAGAATGGCTCTCACTGCAGCAGAATATCTTGCATTTGAAAAGGATATGCATGTATTGGTAATTTTAACAGATATGACAAATTATTGTGAAGCTCTTAGGGAAATTTCAGCTGCGAGGGAGGAAGTACCTGGAAGAAGGGGATACCCTGGCTACATGTACACTGATCTTGCAACATTATATGAAAGGGCTGGAAAAATTAAGGGCAAAAAGGGTTCTGTTACCCAATTTCCTATACTTACCATGCCAGGTGATGATATAACACATCCAATACCAGATTTAACAGGATATATTACAGAAGGTCAGATAGTACTATCAAGGGAACTATTTCACAAGGGGGTTTATCCACCAATAGATGTTTTAATGAGCCTTTCAAGGTTAATGAACCAGGGCATTGGCAAAGGAAAAACAAGGGAGGATCACAGGGGTGTGGCAGATCAATTATATTCATCTTACGCAAGGGGTAGGGATTTAAGAAGCCTGAGCGCAATTGTCGGTGAAGGAGCTTTAACACCAGAAGATAGGTTATTCTTAAAATTCGCAGATATATTTGAAAAGAATTTCATTGGCCAAGGCAAAGATGAGGATAGATCAATCATTGATACTTTAGATCTTGGTTGGAAACTTTTATCAAATATACCTGAAAGTGAATTAAAGAGAGTTAAACGCGAACATATTGAAAAATACGGAAGGAGGTTTAGAACTGAGGATGGCTCTTCAGAACATTAAACCAACAAGGATGGAATTGCTTAAACTTAAAAAAAGAATCATCCTTGCTAGAAGAGGTCTTGAACTGTTAAAGCTCAAGAGGGCAGCTCTTGTGATGGAATTCTTAAAATTAATAAAGAAATCTAAGAATTTAAGGGAAGAATTGCAAAGGGCATCTGAAAGAGCCTATGAAACAATAAAAATAGCTGAAATTTATCATGGAACTGTAGGTTTAGAAAGCGCTTCAATGATGGTTAAAAAAATGTCCGGTATATCATTAAAAACAAGAAATGTTATGGGTATAAGGATTCCAGAACTTGGAAGAACTTCATTTGAAAATATAATAGATACAAAATATAGATTAATCGGGCTTTCTGCAAAAATAGATCAGGTAATAAAGGATTTTGAACATTACCACAACATAATTTTGGAAATTGCTGAAACCGAAAATTCAATTAGAAAGCTACTTGCAGAGATAGAAAAAACAAACAGAAGATCAAATGCAATTGAAAAGATTTTAATACCTAACTTAGAGCATCAGGCGGTTTATTTAAAAATGAAATTTGATGAAATGGAAAGGGATACGTTTGTTACACTCAAAAAAATAAAGAGTAATCTGGAGAAGAAGGAAAATGCTGAGACTTTGGTTAATTAAAAATCTCTGGAAAATTAACCTGCTCGTGGGAATGATGTTGATATTGATCATGCTAAGGATGGTGATATAAATGTCAGATTTAAATGAGGATCTTAAAAAAATAAGAGAAGCGGAAGAAATGGTCACTAATATGATAAAAAAGGAAAATGATCTTGCGCAAGCAAGAATAGATGAAGCCAGAAAAAAGGCAGATGAAATAATAAAAAATGCAGAAGAGGAATTAAATAAAATTAAAAATGATCTTGAAAGAGAGTATAATGAAAAAACAGAAAAAGAGATAGAAAAATTAAAAAAAGAATGGGAAGAAAAAATGAATAATTTAAAAAAAATAAAAATTGAGAAGGACTTCATTCTTGAAATAATTAAAAATCTTTTGGAGGAAAAATAATGGTACTGAGACCTGTCAAGCTTGTAAAGATATCCGTAATTTCATTAAACGATTATAAAGGGAGGATCATAGATTATTTCCACGAAAAGGGCGTAATTCAGATTGAAAACGCTGGACCTGAAATACTTTCATATTTTTCTCAGGGATCTATCCCAGATAATTATAGAGAAATTTCTGAACAGCTTGTTAGGTTTAAAGGAATGGAAAAATATTTAATTCCAAAGAAAACCAATAAAAAATTTAAATTTGAAAATTATGATGAACTAAAAAAAGTAATTAATTCAATAAGCATTGATGTTAAATTAAATGAAATACGAGACAGGTTAGAAAAATTAAAAACAATAAAAAAAGGAATTGAAAATGATCTTGAAAGTTTACGCATACTTAAAAATTTAAAGATTGATGCAATAAATCTTAATTCAAAATCAATATTTTTTATAATAGGGAGAGCCGATGTTGAAAACAGGGATCAATTTTTAAAAGAAATATCGTCCCAGAGAGACTTTAATTTTAATATCCACACTAACCATCATCTTGATTTTATTGTAATTGGTCCTAAACCCTTAGAACCTAAGGCTTTGGAAATTGTTAATAAATTTAAGCCTGTGATATATCAATTAACAAGGTTTAATGATTCAACAGATAATTTAATAAAAAACCTTGAATCTGAATTAAAAAATTTTGAAAATGAGGAGATTAATTTAAAAAATGAACTTGATAAAATTTCTGAGGAATATTATGCTCTCATATCCGCTATTTCTGAAGAGCTTGAAATTTACCTAAAAAAGATGGAAATCAATGTTAAGTTTGGCATGGGAGAAAAAACATTCGCACTTACAGGATGGGTTCCAGAGAGGGAAATTGAAAAAATAGGAAATGATCTAGACAAAATTACAAACAGGATGTTTATATTCTCTGTTTTAAAAACACATGAGGAGCCACCAACGCTATTGGAGAATCCAAAGCCAATAAAATTTTTTGAATTTTTCATAAACTTTTATTCTTTGCCCAATTCACTTGAGTTTGATCCAACACTAATTTTCTCAATTGTTTTCCCAATATTCTTTGGCTTTATGTTAGGTGATGTGGGCTATGGTTTTGTAATTCTTTTATTTAGCATTTGGCTTCTGAGAAGGGTAACAAAGCCACCAAAGAAAAGCAAGTTACCTAAGGTAATTTCCAATTTTGGAAGAACAATGATGTCAAATTGGAGCTGGGGAAGACTAGCAAGGGCATTGATATGGGGTTCAACAATAGGAATTGTCTTCGGCATACTATTTAATGAGTACTTCGGCATGAGCCTTCCCTACAGGCCTATTCTTGATCCTATTCATGAGGTATCAAAGCTCTTGCTAATAACAGCATGGATAGGTGTAATTTACGTTACATATGGGTTAATATTAGGTGCTATTAATCATTATACAATGTACAAATATTATGGTGATCAAGGTAAAAATCACTTGAAGGAAATGTACGGCAGGATAGGCTGGATATTTATCGCTTGGGGTTTTACACTCCTTGGTTTGTGGCTCCTTAAATGGCCGCCGGTGAATATTATTCTTGGTGTTTACATAAGTATACCATTTCTTGCCTTGGGTGTTGCACTTCTTCTTATTGGAGAGGGAATATTCTCAATAATGGAAATGGCTTCAATAATAAGTCACATCCTTTCATTTACAAGGATAATGGGTGTCCTTCTAGCATCAGTAATTTTGGCCTTTGTTCTTGACAACATATTCATAAAGGCATTGCATTACGGTGTCCCTACTCACATAATAATAGCATTTCTTGTTCTTATCATAGGCCATGGTACAAATATCCTTATTGCAATATTTGAACCTGGCATCCAGGGAGCAAGGTTGCATTATGTTGAATTCTTCTCAAAATTTTTCCACGGAAATGGAAAACCTTTTCAACCTTTTACCTCCCAGAGGAAATATACAGAAAAATAATTTTTTTATATGCTTACCCCTAGAATAGCATGGATGACATTTCCAATTATGTAAGTGCCCACAGCAGCAATGATTGTTAGGCTCACTGTCCTAAGAGCGCTCTTTAATATAGGTGTTCCAGAGAGAAGGGAAATGATTATGCTGGTTGTTGATTGTGCTATTATCACCAAGATGAATGATAATATTAAAGCTTCAATTCCACCTATGAAAAAGAATGAAATTATTGGGAACATGGCACCAATTATATAGAACAAACCTGTGTTTATTGCTGAAGATAACGGATTTGAAAAACTTTCATCCTCTTTCTTTATTTCCTCACCTTTGATTTCACTCTTTATCCTTTCTAGTTTTACCTGGGAATCACTGTAATCCTTCTGTGCCTTTACAGAAAGGTATGCCCCAATGGCCATGGATAAACTTCCTGAAATGCCCACAACAAGGCCTCCCAAGGCAACAAATATTGATTTCATGAGAACTGGTGCTAGCCCGGAAACTGATGCCAATACTTCAACAAGCCCATCAGACATGCCATAAACTGCATCCCTTATTTTTTCCGTTCTCTTTGCTATTTTTTCTTCACTCTCTTCGAAAAAATCTTCATGGAAAATTTCATCATTTATTATATTTTTTAATATCCTTCTCTGATTCTCATCAAGGTCGGAATTTTTTAAATAATCCATGTATTTTTTTATTGCCTCCGTCTCTCCCCTTTCAAGGATCTTTAATGTTAATGAGAGACCTAAAATGTACCTTAAGATTATGGAAAAGTATATTGATGATTTTCTAAGCCTAATTCCTTCCACTTTTATATTATTGCTTTTAAGCAACAATGAAAAAAATAAGGAATGTTCTTTCTCCACTTTAGATAAATTTTTTAAAGATTCTTTGAGCTCAGGGTTCTTTTCTATCTTCGATAATTTATCGTATACATAGTGGTCCTTAAGCTCACCCTTGTAATATTTAATTGTTAGGGCAATAAATTCTTTTTTATCCATTCAATCACCCAGTAATTCGAAATATGATCTCCTTTCTAAGTTGTTCAATCCTAAACTTTTTGCTAGTTCCAATATTTTTTCTTTTCCCTTTTCTAAGTTCCCAAATGTTTCAATTTCTATGAAGTATCCCAAGTTTTCAACATTATCTAAACATATTTCAAGATCATTCAATTTATAAATTTTTCTAATTTTTTTAACCTTCCCTGCTAGCTTAAATCCCAAATTTTCTAGAATTTCCAAAATATTTTTTTCTGATTTTACCTCAATCTCCTTTCTTGATTTTGTTTCCAAATCTATTTTAGGCCCTTTGTAGGTGATGAAATATTCATTATTTTCATATCTAATCCTTAATGCTTCATCAGTTTTTTTAAAATCCCTGCATGGATGGTTATAGTAATAATCTATCTGCTCAATCATTTTTAAAAAAGTGGCATTTTTTTCAATTATTTTTCTTTCAATTTTATCAAGATTATCAATTTTCGCTTTTATTTCTATTTCGTACATGTGAATCCCTCTTCTCATTCTTTTTTATTTCAGAATCTAATAAAAATAATTTTTTATTCAATATTTTATTTAATTGTTTAATTATGAAATACATAACAATGGCAACGGCAATTGCAATTACCCAAGTCCAGATGCTATAAATTGATGCTGAAAAATAAACTATTTCTATAATCAATATATCAAAAAGATACAAAAGAAATATTATTAAAAATATTACATAAGTGCCTAGAAAGAGGAATATAACTGCAACGAACAGGGCAAGTATTGCATAAAGATATGATGACGTATAACCATAAAAAAGTATACCAAGGCCTAAAAAAACAAGACCTGATAACAAGACACCCACAAGAATGTATCTAATCGATTCTACATAGACCATTACCTCAAATGAGATTATTATGCTTAAAGCAATTAAAAGAATCAATGCACCAAAATTATTTTTAAATAATTCGAGTATAAAATTTAAATTTATCATATTCTCTCACCCTCGGGTAAGAATAATTTTCTTTTTATCAATAAAAACATATAAAAAGTTATTATTGAACTTATAAATATAACTACTATAAATGTTGAAATTAAAAGGTAAGAATTTAGGTAATATTTTATCGCAGGGAAAATTAACAAAAAATAACCTAGCATAAATAAATTTATGACTGTCATTGAATAACCATTTTTAAATGCAAGGTAAAGAAATGGCATGAAAACTAATAAAGAAATGAATATAGCTATTAGTAGTTTTGAGACCAAGCTAAAATAGTAACCTAAAATAGCCATCATAAATAATATATAAAAAAGAAAAAACAATGGTTTAAAGTATTTTGAAAACATGATCATCAATATTCCTATTATTATGATGACTATGCCATAAAAAGTTGATTTTTCCAATAGAAAATTTATTAAATACGTTATTATCGAAGGTAGATGAGATCCTAGCCATGAAGTCGACATCGCAATTGAAATAATTTAAATAAATATTAATTTTTTGCTATAATTTATTAAATTAAAAAGATCTATTTCATAAAAAATCATTTAAAATTTTAATAAGAAAAAATTTAAATTAATGTTAACATTATCTTTTTTTATGGTTAACGATAAATTAACTAGAGAGCAAGAAGACTATATAATAAAAATATTCGAATTTGAAGAAAGTTTTGGAATTACAAAATTAACAGATCTTTCTAAAATTTTAAATTATTCAACAGGTGCAATTAATGATGAAATTAAAAGGTTTGAAAAAATGGGTATTGTAGTAAGAATTCCATATAAAGGAATCATACTTTCAGAATATGGAAAAAAAATAGCTGAAAATGTAACAAGAAAACATAGAATTGCTGAAGCATTCCTTTATTATGTATTAAATGTTCCATGGGAAAAATGCCATTTATTATCGTCAGATATGGAACATGCAGTAAATGGCCAACTTGAAAAATATATATTGAAAAAGTTAAAAAATTTAAAGCAATGCCCACATGGAAATCCTTTTCAAATCACAAATACAAAGGATGAAAAAAAACTATTAGAAGCTGAATTAAATGTAAGTTATATAATTAATAGAATAACATTTGAAGAGTCTGACATTCTTATAAAATATAAAACTTTTGGAATATTACCTGGAGAAAAAATAAAAATTTTAGAAAAAAATGAATTCGGTGCTTTGGTAAATACAAAAAAAGGAAAATTCATTCTAGACAATGATGACCTGTTGATAATCAGGGTGAAAGAATGAAAAATAAGATTCTGAAACTCCTTTCAATACTTGGTCCAGGCTGGATAGTAATGATCGCAGATGTTGATGCACCAAGTGTTTTTACTGCACTTGTATCTGGATCAAATTATGGATTGAGCTTAACTTGGTTACTTCTATTATTAGTAATTCCACTTTATTTTGTTCAGGAAAGTGCCGCCAGGCTCGGAATGATAACAAAAAAGGGTTTCGGTTTGCTAATAAAAGAAAATTTTGGAAAGCCCCTTACTTTTCTTTCCATTGGAGCAATGGTAGTTATAAATCTAATAGCATTCGTTGGAGAATTTGCAGGTATAGGTGTAGCGGGATTGATTTTTGGTATTCCTATACCAATAGCAATAACGCTTGCAGTTATATTCCATACATTCATTGTAATACGTGGCAGCTATAAAAAAGTTGAAAATATTCTTTTATACATTACACTCCTCCTCTTTACCTTTTTCATATCTGCAATAGTTAGTAGACCATCCATTGAAGTTCTTAAAACAATAATTTCATCACCAAATTTCCTGAATTTTAGTTATATTGAACTTGTTCTTGCAAATATTGGTGCAGTAATAATGCCCTGGATGATCTTTTACCATGAGAGTGCAGTTGTAGACAAAAAACTTGAAATCAGGGATATAAAAAATGAAAGGAAAGAATCTTTGTTTGGTGCAATAATAAGTGAAGCATTAATGGTAGCTATTATGTTCACATCAGCATCAATGTTCTATGGTAAAATGTCCAACGATGTGGGTATTCTTAACCTTTCAAGAGTATTTGCACCATATGCTGGAACTGTATCGCCCTACATATTCGGTGTTGGAATTTTAGGTGCAGGTATACTTTCAGGTGTAGTAATATCACTTTCTTCCTCATGGTCGATTGCAGATTATTTCAATTTACCGAGCAGCTTAAATTACAAATTTTTCCAGGCCAAGGTATTTTACACATTTTATTTCCTTGAAGTAATACCATCAGCTATATTTACAATCCTATTCCCAGATCTTGTTAACCTAATGATAAATGCAATGGTTCTTAACACAATTCTATTGCCTATACCATTATATTTCCTGATAAAACTTTCATCAGACAAAAAAATACTTGGAAATTACAGGAATTCAAAATTAACAAATCTAATTTTATGGATCACCTGGATTTTAATATTAGTATCTGTTTCAGTAACAATATTTGCATTCTTCAGATAAAAAATTAAATAACAAATTACCATGATCTAGGATGAAGGGCGCATGGCCTAGCATGGATAGGGCGGCAGCCTCCTAAGCTGTAGGTCGGGGGTCCAAATCCCCCTGCGCCCGCTAAATATGTACAAAGTTTTTGAGCACACGGCAGACATTGGAATTGAAGTTGAGAGCGAAAATATTGAAAGGGCTTTTGAAGAGGCAGCATATGCAATGATTTCATTATCTGTTAACATTGAAAATGTGAATGTTAAAGAAAAAAGGGAAATAAAAATAAATGCAAATTCCCTTGAATCTTTACTTGTGAAATTCTTAAATGAGATTCTTTATCTATTTGATGCAGAACAATTTGTAACAAAAATGACCAAGGTAAGGATTCAAAACCTTGATCTTTATTCTGAGCTTAGTGGAGAAAAATATGATAGATCAAGGCATGGATCTTATCTTGTAATTAAAGCCGTTACTTACCACATGATTGCTGTAGATCCATCAGGAAAATTAAGGGTTATTTTCGATATTTAAAGACCTAAAAGTTTCCTTGCCTCTTCGCTTATTCTGTCAACAGACCATGGAGGGTCCCAAACCAGCTCTATCTGTACATCCTTTACACCGGGTACTTGTTTTATTTTATTTTCAGCATCTGCAAGTATCCATGATGTAAGTGGGCATCCAGGTGTTGTCATTGTCATTTTTATGTACACATTATCATCATTAACTTTTATTTCGTATACAAGGCCTAAATTTATCACATCAAGGCCTATTTCAGGATCAATGACAGTTTTCAATACATCTATAATATCTTCCTTTTTTACCATAATTTTTGCATATATTCTCAATATTTAATTTCTTTGTCATTTTTCTTGCTATTTTTATTTGGTAATATATGACGATAAGTTTATATAATGGCGTATGTATATCATATAAATAGCTGACATGAATATGACATGGTGGTCATATGT
Source organism: Thermoplasmata archaeon (assembly GCA_023261755.1). Lineage (GTDB taxonomy): Archaea > Thermoplasmatota > Thermoplasmata > Thermoplasmatales > ARK-15 > ARK-15. The sequence goes on from JAGDXS010000002.1 coordinate 20,118, forward strand.
ATCTAAAAAAATTGGACTTGGAAAATTTTAAAAGTTTCGGTAAAAAAACAATTATAGAATTTAAGAAGGGTTTTACTGGGGTGAGTGGTCCAAACGGTTCAGGTAAAAGTAACATTTCAGATGCAATACTTTTTGTCCTAGGTCCAAAAAGTTCAAAAATTTTAAGGGCTCAAAGATTAACAGATCTGATTTTTAATGGTGGAAAAGACAGAAAACCAGCTGATTACTGCAAAGTATCTTTGGTTTTTGATAATTCTGATAGGGAAATACCTGTTGATTCTGATGAGGTTACATTCACAAGAATAATTAAAAAATCTGGTGAGGGGGAGGATTACAATAGCTATTTCTACATAAATGATGAAAAGGCTAAGTTGCAGGATTTCACATCTCTCCTTTCTAGAGCAAAAATATTTGCTGATGGATATAATATAGTTCAACAGGGAGACATTACAAGAATCGTTGAAATGTCTCCCCTGGAAAGAAGAAGAATCCTAGAAGAAATATCTGGAATTACAAAATATGATGAACAGATAGCTGATGCAGAAAGGAAAAAGCAGGAAACAGAAGACAATATGGCTAAAATTGAGATTTTAATTAAAGAAATAGAATCTAGGCTATTAAGCCTAGAGAATGATAGAAAAACTGCATTGAGATATTTAGAATTAAAAAATGAATTAACAAAATCTCGGGCTGCATTGGAGTACAAAAAAATAAAACAATTAAAGAGTGAAATAGACGGTGATATGGATGAAATGAATCGTCTTAACAAGGATATAGAAAATTTGAAGGTTGAAATTAAAAAGAATGAGGATGATCTTAAATCAAAAAAGGAAATATTCGATAGATTGAGTAATGAAATTTCCAAGGGCGGTGGGGACGAACACATTAAAGTGAAGGCACAGATAGATGATATTAGACTTTCCCTGGGAAAATATAGGATGAGAATGGAGGATTTTCAAGCAAGGATAGATGAAATTAATGAAGAATTAAAAATTCTTGAAAATCAGAAAAAAACCTTAAAAAAGGAACTTGATGAAAAAATTTCTAAACTAAAGGAAATTGAAAATAAAAAAAATGAATCTGAAAAATTGCTTGCACAGAAAAAGAATGAATTAAAAGATCTTGAAGATAAAATTACAAATTCATCAAAGGACCTGAAAGAAATTCAGGATTTGTTGAATAAGAGGCATACCGATTTTTCTGAAATAAAGGAAATACTTGCAAAAAAGAATGCTGAACTTGAATCTTACAAGGAAAATTATAGAAATATTATAGAATTTATAGCAACACAGGAAGAAGAATTAAAAAATTTAGAACTGAATATAAAGGATGCAGAATGGAGAATGGAATCAGTAAAGGACAAGGAAGAGGATATTAAGAAAAGAAATAAGGATCTTCAGGATCTTTATTATACATTAAAGAACAAGGAGGTACAACTAAGGGAAAATATACAGAAGGTGGAAACTAAGATTCTATCCTTATCAAGGTTATATGAAAAATACAAAGCTAAAATTGAAATGAACAGATCAATGGAAAGTGTTAATTCTATTTTGGAAGCGAGGGATAAGGGCATAATAAAAGGTATTAAGGGAACTGTAAGGGAGTTAATTGAAGTTCCAAAGGATCTTGAACTTGCTATTGATATTGCAGGTGGAAACAGGTTAGATTCGCTCGTTGTTGAATCTGATGAAATTGCAGCACAATGCATTGATTATTTAAAGCAGAATAAAAAAGGTACTGCCACATTCCTTCCCATTAACAAAATGGCACCAGGAAGGCCAAGGGGCAAGGCATTGCTTGCAATAAAGGATCAAAAGGCCATAGGTCTTATACTGGACCTAATAAAATTCGAAAAGGAAATAGAAGGACCATTGTGGTATGTTTTCAGTGATACAGTAGCTGTTGAAGATCTCAACACTGCAAGAAAATTGATGGGTGGTGTGAGATTAGTTACAAGGGATGGACAGCTCATTGAAGCAAGTGGTGCAATAACTGGTGGTCTTGTGCAGAGGAGTGAAAAATCTTCTAACCTGGGAGAAATGGATAACATATCTAAAGATCTAAGAAATGCAAACATTGAAAAAGAAAATTTGGAAAATGAGTATAAGGAAGTATTGAAAAACCTTGATCAAGTAAGCAAGGAGATTCAGGATCTATCAAAGAATAGAATAGAAGATGTTTCTATTTATGTAAAAACAATCAATGAGAATAAAGAAAAATTATCAAAATTGAAGGTTTCAATAGAAAATAAATATAAGGAAAAGAGGTCATTGGAAGAAAAGCTAAAAATTGCAGAGGATGAAATTAAAAAACTTTCGGAAAAGGCTGAGTTTATAGAAAGAGACATTAATTCCATGAAAATAAAGCTTGAGAATTTCGCACCCAGTGAAATTCAAGAAAAGATAAGATCGGTAAAGAATGAAATAGAAAATATTGAGCATAATTATACGGCCTTTACTTTGCTTAAAAAAGATCTTGAACATAATATAGAGGATATAACAAAAACAATAAACGATGATGAAAAAAATATTGCAAAATTGGAAAATGAAAGAAAACAGAAAGCATCAGACTTGGAAAATGTTAAAAAAGAAATAGAAGAAAATGAAATAAAATTAAGAAAATTCCAGGAAATAAATGCTTCAATAGAAGAGAACATAAAAAAGAAATGGGAAGAGAGAGAAAAGATACAGAATGAAATTTCTAACATTGAGTTGGCAATACAAAGAATTAATGAGGAAATCAATAGGAAGGATGATTTTATTATAACATTAAAATCTAGGATAAATGATAAAAGGAATGATCTCCAAGAATCTGAAAAGGAATTTAATTCTTATGGTATAGAAATAAAAGAACCATTACCTGGAACAATGGAATTGAAAAAGACAATTGAATACTGTGAATCTACAATGAAATCAATGGAACCGATTAATATGAAAAGCATAGAGGAATATGACAGCGAAAATGCTAGATTGCAGGATTTGAAATCTAATTATTCAAATCTTTCAGAAGAAAAAAGCAATCTAATAAAATTAATGAATGAATTGAATGAAAAGAAAAAGGATGGCCTACTTTCAGTTTATAGAGCCATCAAGGAAAACTTTTCAAAAATTTATTCTGAAATTACAAATGGTGGAGAAGCTGTAATGTACCTTGAAAATGAAAATGATCCATTCGAGGGAGGCCTTGTAATAAAAGCAAGGCCAAAGGGTAAAAAGATGATAAGGCTAGAAGCTCTAAGCGGTGGAGAGAAGAGTTTAACTGCACTTACATTTATTCTTGCAATTCAGCAGTATGATCCATCACCTTTCTACCTATTTGACGAATCAGATATGTTTCTTGATGGATACAATGCTGAAAACATGGCAAGGATCCTTAAAGAAAATTCAAACAAGGCGCAATTCATAGTTGTTTCGCTAAGGAGAGCAGTTCTGAAGTATTCAGACAACATTCTTGGAGTAACAATAATGCCTGATGGTATTTCAAAGGTTTATGAAGAAACTTATACTGAAGAGGTGAACACAATTGGACAATGAAATATTAAGAGAAATAATGAAGAGGGATTTAACACAGGATCAGATAAATTACTATCTTTCTATTTTAAAGGATGAAAAAACAAATTTATATTTGTCAATAAATGATCAGAATCTTAAGGCAATAGTTGTGGCATTTCAACTTGTCCTGGATGAAAATTTCAATCCAATGGACATAGACCTTGTAAAATTTACTCAACTCTATCTTAAAAAAATAAAAGATGAGAATATTTTTGATTTCATCACAGCTGGGAAATTGGTCCTAATGGCATGGGAAATTCTTTTCAAGAAAAGTGAAAGAATATTAAGTATCTATACAACAAAGGAAGAGGATTATTACGAATTATGGGATCCATACGATTCAATACCTGAAAGCATAGATTATTCGGAAATTACCGATACAATAATAGATTCAAATCCTTTTCAAGAACCTGTAAGAAGAATGGAGAAAAGGCCAGTTACACTTTCAGAATTGATCAACGCTTTGAAAGACGCGATTAAGGATTCTGAAACTAGAATGAAAGAAAATGAGGAGAAGAAAAAAATAGAGGAAAAATACAGAATACTAATTAAGGAAAGACTCCACCAGGAAAGTATTGAAGATGATATCCAGGAAGTATGGTCAAGAATATGCGAGATGGAGGATGAATTTTACAAGAACCAAATTGAGGATGGAACTAAAGAAGATTCAATAAAGGTATTGATCTCTTTACTCTTTCTTGAAAATTCAGGAAAAATAATAATGGAACAGAATGAACCGTTTGGGCCCATTAAAATAAACATTAATGTACCGAGGGAACTAAGAAAAATAGCATTCCTAAATCCACCAAATGTAGAAATTGTAAAGAAAAATTGATTTTAACTACCCAACTGTTTCAGTGCCTCAGCTTCAAGATCCTCAAAAACTTTTTCTATTTTCCTCAATGCCCTTTTTACAGCAGCCTGTGGTTTACCCTCTTTTACTTTTATGTAAATTTTAGGATTATCCAAGTTAGGATGATCTATGTGATATTTAGTTTCTAGAACCATTGGATCTCTGCTAAGCTCTTCCACAAGAGGCCTTAAAATTGTATTATCAGAATTAACTACTTCAAGCTCAATAAAATCTTTTCCTTTATTTATTACTTTAAATGAAATATCATTTACCATTGTTTTTTCTTTAAAGAGTTTGTTTATTTAAATTTATTGATCTTATTTTAAAATGTCCTGAACAAAAGCGGGATAGACTTTTCTTATTCCTTTTACCTGGGTTATTCTCTTTACACAATCCATTATACTTTTATTATTATCAACAACATAGGCAATTGCAACATGATCACCTGTTGTTGAATAAAGCTCTTTTACACAAGGTATTTTCTTAATTTCTTCTAAAGAATTAATGAATTCTTCAGGTGAAATATCTAGTCCTATGAATGCATCCTCTTCACCTATAGCTCTATAGTTTATTCTAACATTATAATTCAATATTATGCCTTCATTTTTTAATTTCATAATTCTATTTCTTACAGTTCCTTTACTTATACCCAAAATTTCAGCCAGTTCCTGCAGTGAGAAATCAGGCCTTTTTTCCATTTCCCTGAGAATTTTTATGTCCAATTCATCGTACATAATTACCATATAGGAAAATAGTATAATAATTTTATTCAAAAATACAATTTTTTTAAACGATAAAATAAAATTTTTGATCAAAAAGAAAAAATTATTATACAATAATACAATATATCCATGGTGGTAAAAATGGAGTTTAGAATGCCATTGATAGGTGAAAAGTTTCCAGAAATTTCTGCAATGACAACAATGGGACAGATAAGTCTTCCAGAGAAATACAAGGGAAAATGGTTTGTTTTATTCAGTCACCCGGGGGATTTCACACCTGTTTGCACAACAGAATTCTATTCCTTTGCTTCAAAATATGAAGAATTTAAAAAAATAAACACAGAATTAATAGGTTTGAGCGTTGATTCAAATATAAGCCATATTGAATGGGTGAACTGGATTAAGGAAAAACTAGGGAAGGAAATACCTTTTCCCATAATAGCAGATTCACTTGGAAATGTTTCCAAGGCGTTGGGCATGATACATGCGGAATCCAGCACATCAACTGTGAGAGCAGTGTTCATTGTAGACCCTAATTCAACTGTGAGGTTAATAATGTACTATCCTCTGGAAATAGGAAGAAATATAAGCGAAATTCTAAGAAGCATTAAGGCTCTTCAAATGGTGGATAAATACAACGCTGTAATGCCGGCAAATTGGCCTTACAATGAACTTATTGGAGATAAATTCTTGAACAAGCCTCCATCAAACATATCCGATGCGGGTGAGGTACTTAAAAAATACAAGGGATACGATTGGTGGATAAGCTACCGTGATTCTCCTGAGGAAGAGTCAAAAGAGGCAAAAGAATTATTTAAAAAATAATTTTTTTTAATTTTTACTTTTTTTAAGAAATAACTTAATATATTAGCAAAAATTTTACTTTGAGTAACTTTAAGAGGTGAACAAGGTAATGGCTGAAAAAATTTCTGATATAATGACAAAAAACCCTATTCTGCTAGTTGCCCCTGCTTCTAGGAATGAAGCTCTAAAAATAATGGTAAAGAATAATATTACAGGCCTTCCGGTTGTAGATGAAAATAAAAAATATTTGGGCATGATCACAAGGAGAGATATATTTGAAAAACCTAAAGAGGATCAAATAGCTCTAATAATGAGAGAAGATGCACCTACGATTTCCCCAAATGAAGATGTTAAAAAAGGTGCGGAATTATTCATAAAAACTAAAAGAAGGCATATTGCAGTTATTGATGATAAAAGAAAAGTTGTTGGTATAGTTACTCCTTATGATTACCTTAAGCTAATTTACCAAAAAAAGATTCAGGACCCTGTTGAAAAGTTTATTAAAAATCCCTGCATACTTGTTCACCAATCAACACCTCTTAAAGTAGTTTTCAAGATGATCACATTAACAAAAATAAATGCATTCCCTGTTGTTGATGATGATGCAAATCTTGTGGGAGTTATAACAGATAGGGATATTTTCGAAAATGCAAAGGTAGAAATGAATGAATCAACTAGCCAGCTAGGTCTTGGTGAGGACGAAGATTCCTGGACATGGGAAGGTATGAGAAACATTTTAAAAATTCTTTATGTGGAGGAAAAGATTGAACTTCCAAAATCACCAGTTTCAGATGTCATGGTTAAAGAACCTGTTTCTGTACTTAATAAATCACCTGCCTATAGAGCAGCAAAAATAATGATAGATAATAATTTTTCACAGCTGCCCGTAAGGGATTCTTACGATTCACTTGTGGCAATGCTTTACGATACGGATCTTCTTGAAATATTCAAAGAGTGATTTACGATGGAATATCAGGATGTCATAGAGCTTGCTAAGAGAAGGGCAATTTTCTGGCCTGCATTTGACATATATGGAGGTTTATCTGGATTCTTTGATTATGGCCCGGTAGGTGTTCTCATTAAAGACAATATAATAAATTCATGGAAAAATGTTTTCATCAACGTAGAAGGCATGGTCCCTATTGATTCGCCTAACATTACACCAGAAGAAGTCCTGGATGCATCAGGCCATACAAAGGTTTTTACGGATTATATCACTTACTGTGAAAATTGCGGTGAGGCATACAGAGTTGATGAATTAATCAAAATGAAAGATCCAACTTTTGAATTAAAATCTTACGATTATATGGTTCAGAGAATGCAAGAGCTTGATTTAAAATGCGAAAAATGTGGTGGCAAACTATCAAAACCTGAAAAATTCAACCTAATGCTTCCTACCAAGGTTGGCCCGGGAAAGGGAAAGCAGGCTTATTTAAGGCCAGAAACAGCTCAGGGAATATTTATTAATTTTTTAACATACTTAAGATACTTTAGGGATACTTTGCCATTTGGTGTAGTTCAGGTGGGAAAGGGATTTAGAAATGAAATAGCACCAAGACAGGGCTTAATCAGGTTAAGGGAATTTAACATGGCTGAGGTTGAAGTATTTTTTGACCCTGAATCCCTAATATGGCCAGGTCATTACAATGAAATATTCAACGATGAAGTTTTATTACTTCCAAATGATGGAAGGGAAATAAGGATTAAAATTTCTGAATCCATGGAGAATAAAATAATAAAAATTCAACCAATAGCATATTTTATTGGCCTTGTTCAAAGGTTTTTAATAAACATAGGTGTAGATAAGAATAAAATAAGGTTCAGGCAGCATTATCCTGAGGAACTTGCTCATTATTCAAAGGATTGCTGGGATTGTGAGGTTAAGACATCATTAGGTTGGATAGAGGTAACAGGCATAGCGGACAGAAATCAATATGATCTTAAACAGCACAGCGAAAAATCTGGTGTATTGCTTGTCTTTAAAAAGAAACTTGATAAACCAAAATATATAACAAGGAAAAGGTATGTTCCAATTGAAAATGAGATAAAAAATATTTATGGTAAGGAATGGAAAGCTGTATTCGAAATGCTAAAAAATTTGGAATACAATGATAAAAAACCTATTTACAGGAACAAAGAGATTGATGAAAATTGCTACAGGATAGAAATATACCAGGAGGAAATAAAAACTGAGGATGTCATTCCATGGGTAATTGAACCATCATTTGGTATAGATAGAATATTTTATTCTTTATTGGAACACAATCTTTATAGGAGAGAAGAATCGGGATACAAAGTACTTGGATTAAAGCCCCATATTGCTCCATTTAAGGTTGCAGTTTTCCCTTTAATGCCAAAGGATAACTTAGATTTAAAGGCTTTAGAGATTTACAGAATGCTTAAAAATTCTGGAATTACTGCCTACTATGATGATTCAGGATCAATTGGAAGAAGGTATGCAAGGGCTGACGAAATAGGTGTACCATTTTGCATTACGATAGATTATGAAACACTGGAGAATGATACAGTAACAATAAGGGATAGGGATACAACAGAACAGGAGAGAATACATATTAATAATATTGCAAAAAAAATAAAAGAAAGTGTAGAAAAATGCATGATGTCAATATAAATTATGAGGAAATTCTTCACAACCTTATTACAAATAATATTCCAAGTTTAAATGTAAAAAAAGTGGCCATAATGCTTTCAGGAGGCTTGGATAGTACAGTTGTACTCTCCATGATCATGGACTTCTATGATGTTGTCGCTTACACCGTTGGTGCCAAGGATTCTAAGGATATTGATAATGCAGTTCGTGTTGCTGAAAATTTGGGCATAAAAAAGCATAAGATCATTTATATTGATAAAGCAAACGTCAAAAAAGCAATGGAAGAACTTTTGAAGGGTTATCCAAACCTTTCTGTTGTTGATCTATCATTTGAAATACCATATTACATTGGAATATCAAATGTGAAAGAGAAACATGTATTCACCGGCCAGGGATCAGATGAACTATTCGGTGGCTATAAAAAGTATGAAAAAAATCCTGAGCTAATGGAAAAGGATATTCTTAGATTAATAACAATTACATTACCAAGAGAGAAGGAGATAGCAGCGAAATTTAATAAAGTACTTCATACACCATTTGTATGCACTGAAATCATAAGGTTTTCACTATCTTTGCCACCAGAGGAGAAGGAAAAGAAGGCAATTGTTAAAAGGTTAGGCATGAAATTAAATTTACCAGAGGAAGTAATAAATAGGAAAAAAATTGCAATGCAATATGGATCAGGTACAATGAAAATATTAAGGCAGATAGCTAAAGAATATGTAATAAATTATGAAAGTAACAAATAAATCATAATTCATGCAACCTTGAGATTATTGTTCTATCATCTAGATGAGTAACAACAAGTGGTATATTTTCCAATTCAGCAAGCTTGATTGATAATGGATCTACATTTTCTGGCCTTGCAAAAACTACCATTCCTGGTTTTAAGGGATGGGCTCTTATGGCTACCATCGGTGATCTTCCAAATTTTACGCCAGTAAAAATCAATGCTCTCTCATTGCTCCAACCGTATATTTTCAAATAATCATTGGCATTGAATTCAATTATTGCTTTAATACTGTCTATCATGGTGTATCCATAAATCTTTCTATCTAAATTTATATTTTCAGTAAGATTTTTTCCTTCAATATATTCTAGAACCTTTTTGCAAGTTACAGATGTCCAGAATTCTTTTATGTCTAGAATTGCATCGCTCCCGAAATTCTTTGTAAATTTTCTAATTGTAGGTGATCCTCTTGACATATCTATGTAAATAAGTGCCTCAACAATTTTTTTTATTGTGGAAATGCCTGGCGATTTTCTCCTGCCTATTTCATAATCACTTATTACAGAAGGTGAAATTTTTAGAAAATTGGACAATTCAGCCTGTGTTATGTTAAATTCTTCCCTCCACTTCCTTAACGTAAGACCGGGATTTTCGGAAAGAACTATTTCTCCTGCTATTTTTTCTTCCAGTTCGAGCATAAGATTTAAGAATAGTATTAAAAAATAAATTTTTTCATGTTTTTTTAAGAAAATAAGAGAAAAATTTAAATGTGAAGGATGCAATTCATTTTATGAAAAACAGAGGTGGTTTTATTGCCAAATCAGGATGAATCAATTTTAGATCAGGTAGAATCATACCTGAAAAAAGTAAAGGCGCAGAGTGATGAGATAAAGAAAAGGGAACAGGAGCTCATGGATAGGGAGAAGAAAATTTCCCAGTGGGAAAATGATTTAAAAAATACAGAAAACAAATTAAAGGAAAGGGAGAATTACCTGTTGAACAAGGAAAAAGAGATAGAAAATAATTCAAATAAACTGAAAGCATTTGAGAATGAACTTAAAAATAAATCAAAGGAAATAGATTCAATGATAGAAAATTTGAGAAAGTCACAGAACAATTTTTCTCAGTTGGAAAATAAAATTAACAATTTACTCACAACCCTCGACTCTTACATTTCAAAATTCAAGGATAGTGAAAATACAATAAATAAATTTTTACAGGATTATCAAAGCAGGCAAAAAGAGTTTATGGAGATAGGGGTGAATGTTAAAAATATCATAGGTTCGATTGAATCTGCCAAAAAGCAGATAGATCTTGCTTTAGGAACAAGTACCCCTGTGAATGTTCCTTCTGTAAATGTTGAAAAGGCAACTATTGATCAAAGTGCAATAGAAATTCCATCAAAGCCGCAAAGTGATGATGTAATTCCATGCCCGAATTGCGGAACATTAATAAGCAAAGATGCAGTAATGTGTTATGCTTGCGGTTATGTATTACATCCTGAACTTCTTGAAGAAAATAAAGAAAAATAAACTTAATTCCTATTTAATTGTGATCCCACAACCTGATTTAAACATTCAATAAATTCATCAATTCTCTGGCTTGGGATAGTAGATCCTGCTGCAATATCATGGCCTCCTCCTGCTCCTTTTACTTTTTCAGCGCATGATCTCATTGCTTTTCCTAGGTTCAATCCCTTCTCAACAAGTGTTCTTGTACCCCTTCCAGATACATGCATTTCACCATTTGAATCATGTATGGCAAACGTTGGCTTATCCCTAGCAAAAACATAGCTCATTAAAATGCCCGCTGTTGAACCTGCAAGTGAATTTTCCTGAACGTAAAAATACTGAATATTCTCTTTTTCAATCTTATTTTTCATGCCATTGTAAAGTTCTTTAATTAGAATATTTTTATAGTTCATCCAAGCTTCAAGAATTTCATTTTTTTTATCCATGTCCCCTGATAAATATCTGAGTGCAAGGCCCTGCATATTCATCCTTGCAACAGCATCAATATAGCTTGAAAGTGTAATATCCCAGGTTTCATATGTTTCAAGATAATGTTTTTCTGTTATTATACCCTGAACAATGTCCTTTTCAACATTATTTTTTATAAGATTTATAGCAATCCATGAATAAATATATGTTTTTGTGTCATCATCCATATCCTTTATTGAAATGTCCTCTTTTATTTTCAATTTTCCAAGCAATTCTGATACTGACTCTTCGCTACCAGTATATCCTGGTAGAAATGGATCTGTCGCGTACAAAAACATCTCCTTTAAATTTGATCCGTCCAATGAAATATCACTATACTTTTTAACACCCTTTCCTTCTAAATAATCAACTATTATCTTATTCAAGCCTGAATAACCATTTAAGTGCTGTCTGTCCCCTACGACACCAGTAAAAAAGGCAGGATAGTTTTTCCAGTTTTCTTCATCAATGTACATGGAAAAGATATAGGACAAAGTTGAACCGCATGCTCCAGATGTGCCTGAAATATTGCAGAATATGGGATTTATGTGTACTATTTTTTCTGAATCCCTCTCTGGTGGGTGATGATCTAAAATTAATACCTTACCATATTCTTCAAGTAAAGAAACAAAAGATGAACCTAAATCTGCAAGGATGATGCAATCATAACTTCCTTTGAGCAATGATTTTAAATTATCCTCTGTAAGATCCTTTAAAAAAGATATGTGAAAATTTTTTCCTGACCTCTTCATTGCTGAATAAAGCAAAGATGCTGATGAAACACCATCAGCATCATAATGCGTTATTATCCTTACGGAGTTGCAATCCTTAATAATTTCCGCGCCTTTCCTAAATTTATTATCCAGGCATTCAGGAATCTGAAACATATCTATTTAACTAATAGTTCTGCACTGTCCAAGCTGTATTTCCAGTTTTCTGGAAGCCTTCCTATTCTCTTGTAATATTTTACTAACCTGAGAATCTTTGCTTCTATCAGATGAAGGCCTCTTAAATTTGCAAGGTCATTTGGATTATTTTTTAAATGCCTGTTAAGGTATACAGCCCTTTTCATTAATGCAAGCAAATCCTCAGGAATTTTTGGTTCAAGACCATATGACCTTACAATTTTAAGCATTTTTTTGCCCGTTACAAATTTTATCTTTGGAACGCCATAAACATCCCTTAGCAATATTCCTGCCTTGCTAAGCGTATTTCCTTCCTTAATTAATTCTATTAATTTTTCTTCTGCCTGCTTATCTTTAAATTTTGCCCATTCAGGAATATTGTTTCTAACAGGAGGTTTTGAACCTGACCTTCCATGCTTACTTGAATGTATCCTTGACATAATTTTCACCTATATTGTTCAATCCTTAATTTCAGACTCTATATAAGTTTTTTTATGATTTGAACCAAAATACTTCAAAAAATTTATTAACCTTTTTTAAAATGTATGGGTGAGGATGGATAATACATATATAATATTATATATCGTTCTGGTAGCATTGGCATTTATAGTAATAATTTTAATTATTAATTTATTAAAAAAATACAATTTAAGGTCCATGAAAAATAAAAATTTAAAGGATGATGCGTATAATAAAATAGAATCAACAAAATCCATAGCCTCAATACTTGGAAAAAAAGGTATTAAGGTAGGTCCAGCGGTTGCAGTTCTTGGCAAGGCTGAAGTTCTTTACAAAAATGGAGATTATAATGGTTCCATTTCCCTTGCTGATGAGGCAAAAAGGATATTGGACAGGGCCAAACTTGAAAATACTGAATTACCAAAGGATGAAAGGGTATACGAACAGCCTAAAATAGAGAATGTAGAAAAGAAGGATTTGGATGATGAAACTTTATCACCAACATACCAGCTACAGAAAAAATTGCCTGAAAACTATCTAGCTGCAAAATTCTCATTGGAAATGGCACAGAACCTTTACGATGGCTCGGAAGAAAATAAAAAAATTGAGGCTTTTGAATACTTGAAAATGGCTAAAGTAGCATTCAATGATAGCAATTATTCAGAATCACTAAAATATTCACTTAAAACACAAAGGATATTAAAAAATGAGGAGGAAAAAATTGAACATAAATGTCCCAATTGCGGAGCAGTAGTGGACCCTAATGATAAATTCTGCTGGAACTGTGGCTATTCATTAAAAATAAGAAAATGTCCCAATTGCGGAGCAGATATAAAGCCCGATGATAAATTTTGCAGATCTTGCGGTTATAAGCTAGTATGAACAAAATATTCATTTCTGGATTGATTCTTTTCATTATATCTATTTTCATGATGATCATAGGTGTTGCAAAAGGGTATATGGGCTTTGCTTTCTTTATTTTCCCTGTAGTATATGGTTCTGGTATATACGCTGCACTGGCCATGCTAGCAATGATCCTTTCCATGTTAATTATATTCTTTTCATTTTTCAGTGTAGAAAATAATGCGTATGATAAAAAAATAGATTATGGGGGCATGGTCCTTATAGGCCCAATACCTATCGTATTCGGCAATTCAAAAAATGCAATTTTAGTTTCCATTATTATTGTGATAGTAATTTTAATTCTTATACTTCTAATTTTGTAATTTTTCCATTCTTAAAAACTGGTAAAATTGGTATTTTATTCAATGATAATGAAATTTCAATATCTTTTTCATGACCTAGATTCCTTAATCTTAAAGAACTTTTGGAACTTAAAATAATATTTTTTATCCTTTCATAATTTATTTCAATACCGAGCTTCTTAGCTTTTATATAAGAAGCACATATGAAATCTTCAATGGAGAATAGGTCCTTCCTGTTTGCGCATACCAAAGGGTCATCTAAAGATAATCTTTTAACTAAAAGATCAGCATTAAGGAATGATGCTATGTAAACATTTTTAGCTGAAATTTTTTTCAATACCCTTGTTCCATTTGTGGACACAAATATTACACTTTTTCCATTAAGATCTGCATCCAAAAGATCATAGGGTGAATTATCATAATCAAATCCATTTATCTTTATTCCATTATTTTCGCCTACAAGGATATAATCATCATGGATTTTAAAATATTCAAAGGCAGATTTCTCATTTTCCAATGGAATAATTTCTTTTGCATTTTTATGTAACATTATTATAATGCTAGTAGAAGCTCTAAAAACATCTATTAAAGCTGCTCTTTCAGTTTCGATTATCTCTAGCCTATTACCATCTATTATGTTCATAATATCTCTATATCAATCTTTTTACCATTTCTATCATATGCAGAAAAATCTTTTAGCCTGAATGGGTAACCTACAATTATATGGACACTGCCGGTCTTGGAAAATAAATCAAGATCTTCGGGGCTTGGTAAAGTAATTCCAGAAGGGTGAGAATGGACTGTTCCCACAAGGGAAAAGTCTATTGGTTTCATGTAAAGCTGGTATACTGCACTTCTTCTTCCAGAAACAGTTCCTGGAAGTAGAACTATTTCGTATATTATGCTTCTATCTGCCCTTAAAAAAGCTGCAAATTCATCTGGGTAGGTATCCCTTGCACTTTCCATTATTAGCATTAATGTATCTTTTTTTATCCTGAAATTCATAGTATTTTTTCCCTCAACTTCTCATAAAAATTAAGATTGAATCTAACAAATACTGCTTCATTTTCACTTTCACTTAATCTAACCACATCCTTGTGTGAAATCCTCCTTTGCAATTGACCATCTAAAACTACCATACTTTTTCTTGTTTTATCTAGGAGATGTATTTCAAGTTCAGATTTGCTTGGAACAACATGGGATCTTATGCTCAACTTGAACGGGGCTATGTATGCAATTACCATGGCATCTATTCTTGGGTCCACTATTGGGCCACCTGTACTTAATGCATAAGATGTTGATCCAGTAGCTGTAGCAATTATTATACCATCAGCCCTTAAATCCTCAAGTAATTCCTTGTCTATATAGATAGCATAAGTTCTTAACTTTGAAATCTCTGATGTATGTATAACCACCTCATTAGTGCAATCTGCCAACCTTTTATCGTTGAGCATTACTTTTAATTTCTTTCTTTTATCTAGAAAATAGTTTCCATTGATTAATCTTTCAAGAGAATAATCCAGGTCAACAGGAACTACCTCTGTGAGAAAACCTAATTTTCCCAAATTAATGGAAAAAATGGGTCTATTCGTATTTTGAAGAGTTTTTAAAACTGTACCATCTCCACCTATTGTAATTATTATATCAACATCCATCTCTTGAATGGGAACACCAGACTTGTGCATTTTTTTAGCAGTTTTTGTTTCTATCAAAACCTCATGATTTTTATTTAGATAATCGTAAACGTATTTTGCTATGTTTATGCTTCTTGAGATTTCTATATTTGCAACAATTCCAAATTTCATTTTAAAAACCCCCTTAATTGTTTTGCATATTCAATATCACCCGTTGAAAGTACGTTCTTTTTCAATGAAAGATCAAAAGGCATGTTCAAAGGTTTAAAATCATCTAAATCGTACACTTCACCTCCAGCTTCCCTGACAATTAAGGTGCTTGCTGCAATATCTATTATTCTTAATACCCGCTTATTGTAATAATATAGGAATGCATCAGCTGTTCCATCTGCCACAAGTGACATCTCCAATGAAGCGCAACCTAGGGATCTTACCCTCCTTGAATTTTTTATAATATTAAAAACACTCTCTGGAACATTTTTCCCCAAGCTTATAATGGTCAGCTTTTCCTTTTTCTCTGATCTTGCATTCAATTTCCTATCCTCAAAATAGGATCCTTTTCCCCTTTCTGCCCAGTAACTTTTTCCGCTTACGAGGTTCATTACCAAAGCATATTTTATTCCAAAAAGGTCATCCTTTCCTAAAGCCATGGATATTGAATAGAATGGTATGTTCATTTCTGCATTGAAGGATCCATCTATTGGATCAAGTATCAATGTATCCTCATAATTCCTGTTTAAATAACCATATTCTTCGCTCAGGATATTGAAAGGTAAATCATTCTCCTTGACTATTTTAAATACCTGTTCTTCTGCAACTAAATCTATTCTAGATGTTGGAGTGCCATCAGCACCAATCTTAATTATTTCCCTTGCTTCATGGAATTTAATATCCAAAAATTCCTGAACGGAATTTCTCACTTCAAATGCAATTTTCTTAAGATTTTGAATCATTTATTTTGATATTCCTGAGGATATTAAAAAACTTTTCATGAGTATTTGACTATTAAGCTCATTATAATGTCTGAAACATCATCACATCTATCTGTTATACTTTCCATGCTTTCATATATTTCCTTGTACCTTAAAACGAGCATGGGATCATTGGATGATAGAAGTTCTTTTATTACATTATCTACAATATCATCAGTAAAATTCTCAAGCTTGTGAATATCCTTACATATTTCTATTATTTGAGTATATTCTCCTAACCTGATGCCCATAATTTCATTCAGTGCTTCCTTTAATTCAGAAACAGCCTTTAAATTTATTTCCGAAAGTGCAATTATTTCATTTGTAGGTTTTTTAATATCATATATGAGCATTTTTTTACTTGTTGATTCAATTGAATCTATAATGTCATCAAGACCTTTTACCAATGCTGCAATATCTAAATTGTCTATTGGTGCCGGAAATTTTCTGTTTAATTTGGTAAATATTTCTGATACTATTTCATCATTTTTATGCTCGATTATTTTTATATTTCTTGATATTTCCTGTACCTTATCAAAGTGTGTTGACATTTTATAAAGCTCTTTTGCAGCATCTTCCACATTTGATGTTAATTTAACAATGTATGAAGAAAATTCTCTAAAAACTGTGGATGCCTCTTCAAGTGAAAGAGCTTTTGTTTCTTCTCCAAGTAATAATGTAACTATTAAACCTAATAGTGTTGATGCTGACACAAATAAAAGTGCAATGCTATTTCCAAATATTCCTGTTATTACTGGTAATAAAAATACTCCAGTGATTGCACCTAACCTGCTTACTGCAGCTGAAGAACCTTGTGCTGTAGCCCTTAATCTTGTTGGAAATAGCTCGGTTGCAACGACCCAAGTTGTTGTATTAGGCCCAGCATTTTCGGAAATTTGAAAGATTGCAAAAATTATGAATAAAAAGACTAAATTTACAGGGCCTAAAATACCTAGAAGGAGAAGAGACAAAGTCATGCCAAGAAAACCTAATGCCTGAAGCTTTAACCTGCCATATTTATCAATTAATATGATTGCAAGAGTGAAACCTATTATTCCAAAAATGTCCAGGAAGGCTGTGCCTATAATAGAACTCAATGCATTCTTGAATCCTAGATCATAAAGCAGTGTGGGCAAATACATTCCTATTCCGTATACGCCAACATCCATGAAAAACCATGGAACCCAGGCAAAGATTGTCCTCCTTCTGTATATTGGGGATAATAACTCCTTTATTGTTGCCTTTTCCTTTTTTGCTTGCTGCACTTCTAAACCTGTAACATTAACATTTAGGGATTTCAGGACCTCTATGGCCTTGTCCTGTTTTCCCTGTGAGATTAACCATCTTGGTGATTCTGGCATCGTTGCTCTCAAAATAATTACAATTATTGCAGGTACTATACCAGATAGAAGCATCAATCTCCAGGAATCGATGCCCAAGGGTTGTACGAGCGCTATTAAATAACCTACCAAGGCTGCGGTTAAAGCGCCCAAACCCCAAAACATAAATGTTGTTGAAATTAATTTTCCCCTTACCTTTGTTGGTGAAAATTCTGTCACATAAGTGGAGCTAATTGGATAATCTGCACCTATGCCCAAGCCTAAAAGAAATCTGAATAAGATTAGTTCCCATATATTTTGAGAGAGGGCAGATAGTGTTGCAAAAACTACAAAAAATATTAGGTCCATTACATACATTGTTTTTCTTCCCATTTTATCAGTATAATGGCCTAAGGTTAAAGCTCCGAAGAACATTCCTATAAAGGCAGATGATGTTAATAAACCAAGAATTATACTTTGCTGGTTTAAAGGTAAAACATTAATCCACAAAGGCCTAATAAAGAGCAAAACTACACTAATAATGAAAAGATCATAACCATCTAGAAATACACCTGCAGCTGACAATAGGAGCATTTTAAAATGAAAACGTGAAACATCCATATTGTCTAAAGCGGATGTTATAGTTTTATCATTCAATTTCTCTCACAATGGTATATTGTATTATTTGTTAAAAATTTTATTAATTTGGAAATAATTAATAAAATCCTTTACATACCATCTTTTAATGAAAATATCCATGCATATATGGAAAGTGCAGAATGAAATAATGCTAGCAGCATGCGATTCAAACCTACTCGGAAAAAAATTTGAAGAGGGAGAATTTCACATTGAAGTAAAAAAAGAATTTTACCATGAATCTTACGTTACTGAAAAATCATTTAGGAATGCATTAAAAATGGCTACAATAATAAACCTAGTGGGTGAAAATGTTATAAGGATAGCAATAGAGGAAAAAATAATAGATGAAAATAATATAATAAGAATTAAAAATGTTCCACATGCCCAGGCGGTTGTTATGCTTTTTTAATAAAAATTCAATGAAACTTTCTATTTAGCTAATATTAAAAAATTTTATTAACAAATTATTTATAATGGTTTTACATATAACACCATCAATAGAAACCTTGAGGGTGATAAAACATGGCAATTGGTTTTGTCCTGATAAGTACAGCTCCGGGTAAGGAGCATGAAGTTTATGATGAATTGCGCAAAATTAAGGAGATCATTGAGCTGCATCCTCTCTTTGGAGAATATGATCTCATCGCTAAAATAGAAGCTAAGGATTTTAATGAACTTGGAAAAATAGTTGTGGACCAAATTAGGAACATTCCGGGTGTAATAGATACAAAAACGCTGACAGGAATTAAATTTTGAGGTGTAAATCATGGATATTACAATAACGCTTTCACTTTTTGGCCAGATAATATTAGTTGTATTTGCCCTAGTTCTCCTAATATTAGGGGTATTCACAGCCTACTTCGGAAGTGGAAAAAGCAGGATTGCTGGAATTTCTCTTCTCCTAATTGGACTGATCATTGGAATAATATATGTTTGGCTCAGCCATGCTTCTGATCCAGGATATTTCGTTAATGTTATATTAATTCCAGGCCTGGCATACATAGGCGGTGCAATAATAGGTGCTGTAATTGGATTTCTTATTTTTATTCTCGTAATTATGAAAACATAATCTTTAAATGTTTTATTCTTTTAACATTTTTTATGGATGTTCAAATAATTGCCGGAAGTGCTAGTGATAAGGAATATATAAAGGAAGTTGTAAGTGTACTAAAGGAACTTGAGGTATCTTTTGATATTAAAATAATTTCTGCGCATAGGAACCCTGAGGAACTTATGTCATTTGTTAAGAATTCCAATGCAAATGTTTTCATAACCCTTGCCGGATTAAGCGCTGCCCTACCAGGATTTGTATCATCCTTAACCTTGAAACCTGTGATAGGTATACCACTTTCAGGAAAGGTTCCAATGGATTCACTACTAAGCATGGTTCAGATGCCAAAGGGAGTTCCAGTGGCAGTGGTAGGCGTTGACAATGCCAAAAATGGTGCCTTGCTAGCTGCAAGAATTGTTGCAATTTACAATGAAAAGGTGAGGGATAATTTAATAAACTACATGAAAAAAGAAAATGAAAAAGCTATTGAAAGTGGCAAAAAAGCTTTAGAGGATTTGATGTAAATGTTTGATGTTAAAAAATTCATTAATGAAACAATAAGGAACTTAAAAAATGAAATAAAGGGAAAGGCAATAATTGCTGTTTCAGGTGGCGTCGACAGCACTGTGAGCGCAGTTCTAACTCATATGGCAATTGGGGATAATCTTCTCCCAGTGTTTATAGATACAGGATTGATGAGAAAAAATGAATCTGATAAGGTAAAGAGTTTATTTGATTCATTAAACATAAAAATAAAAATATTAAATCGTGAAGAAGATTTTCTCAAACACTTGGAAGGAATAACGGATCCAGAACAGAAAAGAAAAATAGTTGGAGAACGGTTTATAAGAAATTTTGAAGAAGAGGCAAGGAACTTTAACGCTGAATATCTAGTTCAGGGAACGATAGCCCCAGACTGGATAGAGAGTGGTGGAGGCATAAGAGAAAGAATTAAAACTCACCACAATGTAGGCGGCCTACCAGAAAAGATGGACCTTAAGATAGTAGAACCTTTGAGGGATCTTTATAAGGATGAAGTAAGGGAAATTGCCAAATATTTGGGAATAAAAAACTGGGAGAGGCAGCCTTTTCCTGGCCCTGGATTATCCATAAGGGTAATAGGCGAGGTCAATAAAAATAAACTTGATCTTCTCAGGGAAGCTACTGAAATTGTAGAAAATGAAGTTGAAAATGCTGTAAATAACAATTTAATTCAGAGACCCTGGCAATACTTTGCAATAATGCTTCCTGTGAAAACCACTGGTGTCCATGGTGACAAGAGGGCATATGGATATACGGTAGCTGTAAGGATCATAGATTCAATTGATGGTATGTCTGGAACATATTCCAGAATACCTCATGAAATTCTGGAGAGGATTTCAATAAATATAACCAACAGAATACCTGAAATAAACAGGGTGGTTTATGATATAACCAATAAACCGCCTGCCACAATAGAATGGGAATGATTTTGATGAAGATAAAATTTTTAGGTGGAGCAGATGAAATTGGTAGTCTAGGTATGTATGTTTCATACAATAAAACGAATTTACTTTTTGAGTATGGTATAACGCCTTCAAAGCCACCAAAATTTCCACTCGATTCGCCAAAACCCGATGCAGTTTTTTTAACCCATGCGCATTTGGATCATTCTGGAATGCTTCCATACCTTACATTAAAATATAACATGCCTGTGTACGGTACACCTCTCACTTTAGAGCTAACTGATCTTCTATTGAGAGATAGCGTTAAAGTCATGAACCTGGAAGGATACAATTCACCATTTGCAATAGAAGATGTAGAAAATTTAAAGAAATTATATATAAATCTTCCTTACAGGAAAAAAATTGCAGTAAATGATTTAGAAATATCAACCTACAATGCAGGCCATATACCCGGTTCTGTTATATATAAAGTTAAAGATGAGAGGACATTCCTTTTCACGGGTGATTTAAATACAAATGAAACTAGGCTTGTGAATGGTTGTGATTATCCTGAAGCAGATGTTGTTTTCATTGAATCAACTTACGCTGGAAAGGAGCATCCTCCTAGAAATATGACAGAATCAAGGTTCCTTGAAAAGATTGAAGAAATACTAGATAGAAAAGGAAAAGTTCTCATACCTGCATTCGCCGTATCAAGAACGCAGGAATTGATCATGGTCATGGAAAAACTTGGAATGGAGTACTGGGTGGATGGCATGTCCAATACAGTCAACCAAATATTTGCTAAATATGGTTCATATCTAAGGGATGCTCAGGAATTCAAGGGAGCGAGAAAATATGCAAGAAAAGTAAGGAATAAAAGTGACAGAAAAAAGGCACTGGATTCTGGAATTGTTGTCACAACTGGTGGCATGCTGGAAGGAGGGCCAGTTTTATATTATCTTGAGCAAATTAAAAATGATCCAAAGAGCGGCATTTTAATTACTGGGTTTCAGGTTGAAAACACAAATGGAAGAATGCTCCTTGATACGGGCTTTGTAGATATTAATGGAGTAAAGGAAAAAATAAATGCTGAGGTAGTAACATTCGATTTTTCAGCACATGCTGGAAATTCTGATTTGCTAAAATTCATAGAAAAAACTAAAGCTGATACTGTTGTTCTATTCCATGGCGAGAACAGGGAAGCATTAATGACACAAATAGAAGATAAAAATGTTATTTTACCGAAACCGGGTATTGAATTTAAAATTTAATTAAAATTTCTTTTATTTCTTAAAACAGTAATAGGTATTGCACCCTTTTCGAATTCTAAAAGAGCAATGTCCACAGGATCAATAAAATTCTCAGGAACATTTATTAAAACTGGAGCACCTAATGAAATTTGAAGAGCCCTGGCCCCAATAATCCTAGCCTTTTCAAATCTTGTATATTTCATAATCTCACCAAAAGTGTTTTACCTAGAAGAAAGTAGTATATATATACTTTGTTCTCATTTTTTTATGAGATTATTTTAATAATTTTTTCTTAATTAAGAAAAATTTTAATCCTTGAATTTATTAAAAAATACAATGCCTTTAGATCTAGGAATAAAAAATCTTTCTGATTTCTTTCCAGGACTAAGGGAAGGGACTGTTAATCTTCTTTACGGTTCTCCAGGCTCTGGAAAAACAATCATTGGAATACAGTATCTCATGAGCGGAGCAAGTAAAAATGAGGATACTTTATATATTTCACTTGACGAATCTGCCTATGAGGTTAAAAAGGATTTTGAAGAAATGGATTGGACCATTGATGCAATAAATGTTATAGATGCAGTTCCATCATCCAAGAAAAGGGAAATTAACCCTTATAGAGAGGTGACACAGATTACAGAAGTTCTAAGCATGAGGGAAGTATCATCAAAAAGCCATATGAGGGAAATTGATGTGTTTAACTTAAGGGCCACATTAAAGAATATTCTTACAAAAAGGAATTTTAAAAGGATTGTTCTAGATTCTCTCACTTCATTAAAATTATTTTACACAATAGGTGTAGAGCCCGAAGAGGCTGCTATCGCATTTGTTGATTTTTTAAGGGTACTTCAGGATACCACTGTATTAATTATAGCGGATGACTTTGATGATCTGAACAATGTTATGAGGATGATGGATACTGTGTTGAGAATAGAAAGAGAAGGAAATGATTTTACTCTCGAAATAGTTAAGAGTTCCTATTTGCTTAAAAAAACTTTTCATTCTCTTTCTCTCACAAAATCTGGCTTTGTGGTGGAATAAAATGAATAGGTTGAAATTTGGAATCCAATGGATAGATGAAATGTTTAATGGCGGTCTTCCAGATAACAAGGTATATTTCATTGTTGGCGATTCTGGGACTGGAAAAACATTACTCTCATTCCGTTTCCTCTATGAGGGCTTGCGCCAGGGAGAAAGATGCCTTTACATAGCAACAGATAGACCGCCATATTCCATATTAAATCCAATTACTGAATCATTTGGATGGAATTTGCTTTCCCTTTCAGTAATGGATGCTGTGCCAACGCCATCATTATATTCTACAGTCTATCCTGTTAGGGATATGACAGCAAAGGGTGAAATAAGGGAAGTATCAAACATGAATAAGAATATTGAAAAAGGTGAACTTACATTCGATAGTTTACAATTGAAACTTGAACTTGAATATGAGGAAAGAAAATATGACAGGGTAGTTATAGATTCGTTCACAACATTAAAAAGATTTGGCGTTGAAGAGGAAAGGAGAAATCCAGTAATGGCGAAATTTATAAGGTTTTTTATAGAAAAGGGATCTACGGCCATTTTCACAGACAATGGAAATATTAATTCTCTAAAGCCCGAAATGGTCATTTCGGGCGGGATAATTTATCTATCTAGAACGATCAAAAGAAATTCAGATTCAAGATCCTTAAAAATTTTGAAGGCGAGGGGTACACAATTTGATCCTGAAGAAAAAAATTTTAAAATTACGGATGAGGGCTTTGAATTACTGAGGCAGAAAAAATGAAAAATCTTGTTGCACATGTGTTTTTAAATGGTAAATATTCAGTGGGATCATTAAAATTTGAAGGCAGGAGAATTATTTTTGAAGAAACGGATAAAAAAGCTGAATATGTTGTAACTGGCGGGTTTGTGAATGCACATACACATATAGGCGATTCATTCATAGAAAATATCCCAAAAATGGGTGTGATGGAACTTGTAGGCCCAAACGGATTCAAACAAAAAATGCTTGAGAGCGCAAATAAAACCACGATTATCAAAGGAATGAAAAAATCATTGGGGATCATGGAAAATGATAATATAAGATATTTCTTTGATTTCAGGGAGGGGGGAATAGATGGATTAAAATTGATTAATTCATTAAAATTTAAAAAAACTAATGCGGTAATACTGTCAAGGCCTAAAAAAAGCATCATAGATTATGATGAGATCGAATATCTTTTAAAAAATTCATCAGGTATTGGGATGAGTTCAATATCCGATTACGATTATAAATTCTTAATGGAAATTTCCAAGATTGTAAAGGAAAATGGAAAAATATTTGCAATACATGCGAGCGAAAGGATTAGGGAGGACATTGATAAAATTTTGAATTTAAATCCAGATTTCATTGTACACATGCATAAAGCAGATGATCAGGATCTTGATAAGGTCATGGAAAAAAATATTCCTATTGTTGTATGCCCAAGATCTGGCATGTTCTTTAACATTGAAATGGACATTAATAGATTTTTAAAAAAAGGCATAAATGTTGCTCTTGGAACAGATAATGCTATGATTTCAATTCCATCTATAAGAATTGAAATGCTTTTTACTTCATTTCTCTTTAATTTGGATCCAATTGAAATTTTAAAAATGGCTACGATAAACATGGATAAATTTCTTCCAGTAAAAGATAAAATATTCATATACAAAGGCTCCCCCTATGAAATTGTAAAGAATCCTTTTATAGAACCTGTTAAAATTTTGAATATCAAAGATATTGATTTTAATTTTTAATGTTTGAAATTGCTTCCTTTAGAGTTTTATAACTCAATAAAGCGCATTTTATCCTGGCAGGTGAAATTTCTATTCCAAGGGCATTTAGAAGATCATTTTCTTTGAGGTTTTTAACATAATCAAGATCTTTACCCTTTACCATTTCTGTTAATATTGATGCTGATGCAATGCTTATTGCACAACCCTTGCCAGTGAATTTTATGTCCTTGATAATATTTTTATCAATTATTAGGAAAATTTCCAGTTCATCGCCACACAATGGATTCAAGCCCCTGCTTGTTGCATTTGGCTTCTCTATTTTTCCATAATTTTTAGGATTTTTGTAATTTTCTAGGATAAAATCCATATAAATATCGTAGGTCATAACTTTAACACCTTTTTCACATTATCTAGGGCATTAATAAATTCATCAATGTCATCTAAATCGTTGTATATGTAGAAGCTAGCCCTCGATGTTGCTGGAATGCCCAGTCTATCCATGAGTGGCTGGGCACAGTGGTGGCCAGACCTTACCATGACTGCATTTATATCCAGAATCGATGCAACATCATGTGGATGTATCATTATACCTTCATCCATCAGAGCCTTGGCAATTTTCTCATTTTTAACATTCTTGAAATTGAATGCTATTACACCACCCCTAATTTCTGAATCCCTAGGACCGTAAAATGTAATGCCATTAAATTCCTCTATCCTTTTTAAGGCATAATTTACAAGATATTTTTCATGTTCTCTTACATTTTCCATACCAATATTTTTAAGATAGTTAACAGCAGCAGAAAGACCTACAGCGCCCTCAACATTTGGTGTACCAGCTTCAAATTTTAATGGTACATCTGCCCATGTTGCACCTGATAGATGAACTTCATTGATCATTTCTCCTCCGCCCATAAAAGGGTCCATTTCATCAAGAATCTCCTTTTTACCATAAAGTACACCTATGCCCATGGGGCCTAGCATTTTATGCCCAGAAAAGGCAAGAAAATCGCAATCTATATTTTCAACATCTACAGGCATATGTGGGACAGACTGCGCTCCATCGACAATAAAATATGAGCCATTCTCATGTGCTATTTTTCCTATATGCTTAATATCATTAATTGTACCTAGGACATTTGAAACATGGGTTACAGTTATGATTTTTGTTCTTTCTGTTATTAGATTATTAAACTCATCCATTTTCAATGTACCGTCTTCATTAATATCTATGTATTTGATCTTAACGCCCTTCTCTTTTAAAAATTGCCAGGGAACTATATTTGAATGGTGTTCCATCACTGTTGTAATTATTTCATCACCATCCTTCAATTTCTTTCCGAGGGTATAGGCTAATAAATTCAACGCCTCTGTTGTATTTCTTACAAATACTATACTTTCAGCTTGCTTAGAATTTATGAAATTTGAAACATTCTCTCTCGATTTTTCATAGAGATCAGTAGCCTCTTCACTTAGACCATAAATTCCCCTGTGAACGTTAGCATTATAATTTTTGTAATAATCCGATATTGCATCTATTACCTGAATAGGCTTCTGTGATGTTGCAGTGCTGTCCAGATAGATCATCCTCTTTCCATTGAACTTTCTTTCTAGAATTGGAAAATCTTTCCTAATTTTATTTACATCAATCATAGATCAAATACCTCGTTCCTTCATATATGACTATCTGCCTAACAACTGGATCAAGGAATCCTTCAACAAGTAGATTTTTAGCTTTTTTCTCATCCACGCCCCTGCTCTGCAAATAAAATAATTGATCGTAATCCACATTTGTTACAGATGCAGAATGCCTAGCCTGGGATCTGTCACCTTCTATTTCAAGGAAAGGAAGAGCATTGCTTTTTGCATTTTCACTTAAGAGGAGGGAATTTCCAGCAAAGTATGCGTTTGAATTATTTGCATTCTTTGAAACCTTAATAGATCCTCTCATTATTACCCTTGAATTTCCTTCTAATGTAGCTCTCACATTTGCATTACTTTTAGAATTTTTGCCATTGTGGTATATGTTTGTATTTACATCATAATGTTCATTGCCATTTGCAAGTATAGCACCCTTGTATTCCAAGTTTGAATAATCACCTAAAAGATCAGCATTTGATAACATTATGTGCTTGTTCACATTCTTCAATGCATAATACCATTCGTCATATGCATTTAACATCAAATGAGAATTTTTAACTGAAACCATTTTTGATTGGCCTCCATCAATCATTGTAAGATGTTTAAGATTTGAATTTGCACCTATGTTTATTGTTGTTTCTTCGATTCCATTAAATTTTTCCATTGAATTTGAATATTCAACAAATTGCAAATATGAATTGTTCCCTATGTTGAATATGTCCTTTTTGACCATTATATCTCCTGGGAATATTGTTTTAAATTTCATCAATTTCTCGCATCTTCTATTTTCTGGAACTATTACAAAAATTCCTGTGTCCCAGAGTGCATTGCCCAAAGCAGTCCATTCATCCTTTGGATCCTCCATGGAATTCCTCACAATTTCTGGATATTTTTCCAATGCTTCCCTAATACCCATCAGAACTGTATATTTTAAGGATTCTGCTTTTATATTCAGTTTTTCATTTTTTGTGAAATCTACAATGAAATATTCCTTCTCCTCGTAGAATTTTCCAGAATGCGGTTCATCAGGTATGTTGTCCAAAAATTCCTCTATCTCAAATGTTGTGTATCTTTTTTCTACTGGTGAATCTGAAATTGAGCTTTTCTTAAATTCAAAATATTTCCTGAAATTTTTTAATCTTATTTCTGTAAGCCAATCCGGCTCTTTCCTTGATTTTGAAAAATTTATAATTTTATCCTCAATGCTCATCCCGTACCACCATACCTTTCCAATTGTAGTTTAATCAACCTATTAAGTTCTAAGGAAAATTCCAGTGGAATTTCCTTTAAAACATCATCCAGGAAACCTAGAACGATCATCGACCTTGCCTGATCCTCTGTAAGACCCCTGCTCATTATGTAAAATAATTGCTCTTCTCCTATTTTTCCAGCTGATGCCTCGTGCGTGAGAGTAGATGTTTCCTCATAAACTTCATTGTGCGGATAGGTAAAATTTTTTGAATTTTCATCCAAAATTAAGGCATCACACTGAACATGTGATTTTGCATTATATGCACCCTTCGGTATTCTGATAAGGCCACGGTAGACAGAAACTCCTCCCTTCATGCTTATGCTTTTTGAAATAACTTTTGATGATGTATTCGGTGCAAGATGCAATACCTTTGCACCATTGTCCTTCCATGTATTCTCTGATGCAAGAGCAATTGTAAGGTGAGATGCAGATGCTCCTTCACCTACAAGATATGATGATGGATAAAGCATTGTTACCTTTGATCCAAGTGATCCACCTACCCATTCCATCTTCCCATTTTTTTCTACCCTTGCCCTTTCAGTATTAAGATTGTATATATCATGGCTCCAGTTCTGGACAGTGGTAAACCTTACCTTAGCATTCTCTTTTACATAAACCTCTACTACAGCACTATGCAAAGAGCTAGTGTTGTAAATAGGCGCTGTGCACCCCTCTATATAACTTACAGACGAATTCTTTTCAGCTATTATGATTGTATGCTCAAATTGCCCTTCAGATTGTAAATTCATCCTAAAATATGTCATCAATGGAAGGTCAACATGTACATTTTCAGGCACATATATGAAAGATCCTCCACTCCAAACAGCACCGTTTAGGGCAGAAAATTTATTGTCACCAACTGGAACTATGTTCATGAAGTATTCTTTAAACAAATCTGGATATTTCTGCAAAGCTGAATCTGTATCAAGATAGATTACTCCCTTCTCCTGAAGCTGCTTTTTTATGTTCGCATAAACCCCTTCAGAATCCAATACAGCCACAGATCCACTCAAATACTTTTTTTCCATTTCAGGTAGACCTAAACGCTCATAAGTTTCTCTAATTTCCTGGGGTAAATCTTCCCATCTTCTTGCCTTTACTTCATCAGGGAGTACATAATACCTAATTTTGTTAAAATCCAAATCCAATGGAGGCCCCCATTTTGGAATTGGCTTTGAATTGAAGATTTCAAGAGCCCTGAGCCTGAACCTCTTCATCCATTCAGGTTCTTTTTTTATTTCAGAAATTTCTTCCACAACACTCTTGCTAAGTCCTTCTTCAAATACATGAGGATATCTAGCTCTTGTTACGAAATTTCCATTATAATTTTTTTCGGGTATAATATCCTTCAGTTCTTCTCTTTTATCCATTCATATCCCTTCTCTTCAATCTTTAAGGCCAGGCCATAATCGCCTGACATCACTATTTTTCCATTCATGAGAACATGGACTTTATCAGGGGATAAATATTTAAGTATTCTCATATAATGCGTTATCAATAGTGATCCCATTTTCGGTTCAGTATAAATTGTTTCTTTCAGGGACTTTGCCACAGCTTCAAGGGCATCAACGTCAAGACCAGAATCTATTTCATCCACTATGGCAAACTTAGGCTTTAGAAGAGCCATCTGGAGTATTTCGGATTTTTTCTTTTCACCACCAGAAAATCCTTCATTTACATTCCTGCTCAGGAGAGAAGTATCCATGTTAAGCAATTTTGCCTTTGATTGCACAAAGGTAATAAATTCCTGAAATGTTTTATTATCATTCGGAAAATGTACACTGTAAGCTGTCCTCAAAAATGTGAATAGTTTTACCCCAGAAAGTTCTATTGGATTTTGAAATGTTAAAAAAAGACCAAGTTTGGACCTTTCATCAGTATTCAGATTTGTAATATCCAGCCCGTTGAAAAAAATTGCTCCTTTAGTAATTTTATATCTTTTGTCACCCATTATAACATGGGCTAGAGTTGATTTTCCGGATCCATTCGGACCCATAAGTGCATGCAGTTCACCTTTTTCTAGGCGCAAATTTATTCCCTTAAGAATCTCCTTTCCTTCTATTTCAGCATGTAAATCAACAATTTCAAGTACATCGGACATAGTTGCAGAACAAATGGTTATTTATATAAACGTTTTGTAACTTTTTTTGTTTCTACTTTAAAAAATAAATTTTTTAAATATACCTAATTAATATGGAAATGTATTGATTTAACATATTTCATATTTTTTTCTTCACATATAGAATTTTCTTTATTCTTGATACAACTTCATTTCTTTCATTTAAAATTTCAACATTGAACTCTGGATAATATTTTTCACCTCCAGATGTCTTTTCAATTATATCCCTTATATTTTCATCTATAATTCTAAATTCAGCTTTTACTGTTCCCAATCCTGGTCTAATAAATTCAATACATGTACTTTTATCCCATACAATGTATTCTTTGCCAAGAATGTTCATTAACATTACCATCAAAAATGGATCTGTCATGGAAAAAAGTGATCCCCCAAAATGGGTGCCTACATAATTTCTGTTATACCATTTTAATTTCATTTCTACCCTTATAAATTTAAAATCATCTGAAATTTTCTTTACTTTTATTCCTGAACAGATGAAAGGAGGATAAATATTGAATAATATTTTTAACGTTCTTGGCTTCATTTAATCTGAATCTATAATTTTTTATATAAAATTTTTGTTAAAATTTTCTTAATGATAATTTAAAAAAATTACTTAATTTGATTTTAATATTTTTTATTGTTTTACCACTTATATTAATTCTAATGATGTTTTACATCGTGCTTGCTATTCACAATAAACAATCAAAACCTCTAATTATTTAAGCAAGGCTTGAATTTTTATATTATTGCTATGGTGTCTTATATTTTCTCAAACGACAAAATCCTTTCATTGCATTAATTTTAAGGCATAAGCTTCTGAAAATGATGTATGATAGCAAATTATCAGAGAAATATTCTGTAGAGAAGCTCCTGCTTGAATTATGCAAGATAAGGAAAATAGCATTAGCAAACGGAAAAGAAGTAACTTCAGAAATAACGAAAAGGCAAAGAAAGATCTTAGAATCTTTAAACATTTCAGCCGATTATGTGCCTAAAAATTCGAGAGTTTAGGTTAGTCATATATTCTTTTCATTATCTACATTAAAAAAATTCGTTTTACAAAAAAAAAGGCAAAATTTATGGAGAGTTTGAGAATCTGTACGAAGAAAAATCAAAAGAATGAATAAGAACGCATCACAAGCAGAATTTACATCGGATTATTTAACAGAGAAAATTTAATAAATGATATTTATTTTAATAATCTGTCAAGAGAACTTTTTTCATAGGACCCTTAGTTATCAATCTTTAAAATTTTAAAAAAAATAAAAAATTATAGTTTTAACAATTTTTCTAGATTTTTCTTGATTGCATCTATGAATTCTTCTGATGTTACAACTGCCTTAATTGGTGGTTCTGCTAAATTGGCTACATCCTGTGTCATTATCCTGTCATCCTCAATTGTCTTTATTACTGCCTCTTCTAATTTCAGAGAAAAGTTAACTAGATCTTTATTTCCATCTATTTCTCCCCTTCTCTTCAGACCCCTCGTCCAAGCGTATATGAGAGCAGTTGGATTTGTAGATACTTTTTCACCCTTCAGGTACCTATAATAATGTCTCTGAACAGTACCGTGTGCTGCCTCGGAGAGGTAATATCCTTCAGGAGAGAATAGTTCAGAAGTCATCAATGCCAATGTGCCAACATATGCTGTTGATACAAAATCTGAGAACACATCACCATCATAGTTCTTGCACGCCCACACGAAGCCACCCTCAGATCTCACCACTCTTGCAACAGCATCGTCTATGAGGTAATAA
Organism: Thermoplasmata archaeon; assembly: GCA_023261755.1. GTDB lineage: Archaea > Thermoplasmatota > Thermoplasmata > Thermoplasmatales > ARK-15 > ARK-15. Next base: position 51,757 of record JAGDXS010000002.1, read on the forward strand.
TTGTAATTAATATTCAGTTTCTTAAATTCTTCCTTGAACTCCTTTTCAAATATTGTATTGAAAATTTCCTTGAACCTTGCATCATAGACCTTTGATATTGTATCCTTAGTTGCAAACCATAAATCCATTTTGTTCATGATAGCATATTTGAAAGTCGCCCTTGCAAATCCTTCTATTGATTTATCAAGATTATAAACACCCTGAAGCACCCCTGGCCCAGAAAATTTCGGATAAGATACCTTTTTCTCATTTCCCTTTTCTGATTTGTATACAATTTCTGCACTACCAGGTTCTTCAAACCTTATTCCGATGCCATCATAAATGTCTCCAAAGGCATGCCTTGCAACTACAATAGGCTTTTTCCAAAATCTTACCGCTGGCTGAATACTTTTGACGGTGATTGGTGCCCTGAAAACCGTTCCATCAAGAATTTTCCTTATTGTTCCATTCGGGCTTGGCCACTCTTTCTTTAAATTGAATTCCTTTACCCTTTCTGCATTTGGAGTAATTGTTGCGCACTTAACACCTACGCCCCATTTCTTAACCGCTTCTGCTGCTTGAAAAGTTACCTGATCGTTTGTCTTATCCCTATTCAAAACATGCAGATCATAATATTCAGTTTTAAGGTCCACATAGGGCATTAATAATTTTTCTTTCACCCACGCCCAGAGAACACGGGTCATTTCATCTCCATCCATTTCAACTACTGGCTTATCCATAGAAATTTTACTTTTCATGAAATCACCTAAAAACCATAATGCAAAACATAGTTATAAATTTAACAATTTTCTCAAAAAAAATTAAAAAATTTAATCTGGTTGTACTACTATTTTTTCATTTGATGCCTCTTCCAAGGATTTATTTGCTGGTTCTTTAATTGCTAGGGATACTAAACCACCCACTATGGATATTCCACCAAGAATCAAGAGGACCTCTTTCAGACCTATAGAAACCAAAAGCACTGGCATTAACAATGTGCTTATGGCTGCTCCAACTTTTCCAGCTGCTGCGGAAATACCGTGGCCAGTGGTTCTGTACTTAACTGGAAATACTTCAGCAGGTATTATAAATGTAGTTTCGTTCGGTCCAAAGTCAATGAAGAAGAATGACAGAGCATAAAGTATGAAAGCAATATCAACAGGTATAGTAAAACCAACTACTTTTGATCCATGTACAATCATTACACTTGATACTACTATGTATAGAAGTGCCATCATTATAAAGCCCTGAACTTGAATGACCTTCCTGCCTAGCTTATCAAGCAGACCAACTGCTGTGAAATAGCCAAAGAATCCAACCATAAAGGGCAGACCAGCAATAAGGACTTTCATTGGGAGTGATGTTGCAGGTATAATGTTACTTACTATTGGGCTTGAGTATATTCCAGTACCATAATATGCAATATCAAGGAAGAACCATGTGCTAGCTGTTACAAGCAAAGTTTTCCAGTATGATTTTATAAATATTGAGAACTTAGATACCTGGGTAGTTGCCTTTGGCAAATCTTTATTATCCACTCCCAAAACTTTTTTTGCATTCTTTGCTGTTTCAACATCCTGAGAAACCAACAAAGAATACCTTGGTGTTTCTGGAAGCTTTCTTCTTAGATATATTACTGCTAATGCAGGAATTGCACCGAAAGCAAGCATAAATCTCCATGCAAAGTCTGGTGAGAATGCTACAACTGAAATCACACCAACAGCTACTGCTACAACAGATCCAATACCTTGATTTGCAAATACAAAGCCTATCAATTTTCCTCTATCATTCTTGTTAGAATATTCGCTCATTATTGTGGCACTTACTGGATAATCACCACCTATGCCTATACCGAGGAGAAATCTTGATATGAACAAGAACCAGAAATTCATTGAAAATGCGCTTAATAAAGCACCTATAGCCAGAATAGATGCCTCTATACCATAAACCCTTTTCCTACCATATATATCTGCAATTCTGCCGAACATTAATTGACCGACGATTGCTGCTGCAATTGCTGATGTACCTATTAAAGCAGATTGAACAGTGTTCAAATGGAATGCAGTGTTGTAATGACCAGTTAAAAGAATTAAAACAATGCCTATTATGAACAAATCGTATGCATCTGTAAAAAATCCCATCCCTGATGTGAACCATATCTTTATATGGCCGAAGTTAAGTTTCTGGGAATCTATATCCTCAAATGGATTACCTTTTTCCATCTTTTCACCAAATGTTAGAACATTTGAAATCATATATATCATGTGCATTTAGATTATATATTGATATATAGAATATATATTAATGTAAAATTTAAATATTAAATCTATATCCTATAAATATGGAATTCAGAAAGGTGCAAAAAACTGGTGGATCAACGTACATAATTTCACTCCCAAAGGAATGGGCATTGAAGAATAACATAAAGGATGGTGACATACTTACAATAAAGGAAAATGAGAATGGACATTTGATCATTGCGAAGGAAATATCTGAAAGGGAAATACAGAAGGAAATTGAATTGAATGTAAAAAAAGAGAGTGAGGATCTCATTCTTAGAAAATTAATTGCTCTTTACTTGAATGGATTTAATACAATTAGGGTATATACAGATTCTATTACAGATGAAATTAAAAATGCAATAATGAAATTCACCACTTTGAGCTTAGGTGTTGAAATTGTAGAAGAGACAAACAAGTACTTTCTTCTCCAAGATCTTTCAAAATTCTCAGATTTACCCATGGAAAAAATACTACAGAGATTGTACATAATGACTGAAAACATGCTTATAGATACAAAAAATCTTTTTAACAATTTTAATGAAAATCTGGCGAAGGATATCATGGACAGGGATACTCAAATAGATAGGTTATTCTGGTTAATTTCAAAACAATTTTACACTGCTTTAAAAAATAATAGCATTTTAAAGGACCAGGGACTAGATATCACAAGGGCATTCAACATAAGATCCATAGCCAAATTATTTGAAAGGATAGGTGACCATTCGGTTGGCATTTCTTCAACAATGGTGGAATATAAATTGCAAAATGGAAAAATTATCCTGCCTTATTTTGATAAAGTTTTGGACATTTTCAAAAATTCATACCTTTCTTATAAAACTCTGGACATAGATTTGGCAAACAATGTAGTTGAAAATTCACACAAATTTCATAATGATGTGAAAAATCTTCTCAATGAACTTGAAAAAAAGAAAATTAAGGACATTTCAAGCATTTCTTCCATTTTTGAAAGCCTGATTAGAATTGCAATGTATTCAGCGGATCTTTCGGAAATAACAATAGATGAAAAAATGAGCAATTTATGATTATAAATTTCTATTCATTTCCAATTCTATTTTTTTGTAAAATTCATTAATATCAAGAATTAAACCGCTCTCCACTTGGCAGCAAGCTAGATAATCATAATCATATTTATGCTTTTCATAAATCCATGCCATATTTGTTTTAATAAATTTTTCAATCTCCTCGTCACGTATTTTCTTTTCATTTGATATTAAAAAGCAATAATAAAAAGCGTCCTTTGATACCTTTTCAATTTCCTGGTTTACTTCAATCTGATATTCAATTTCATAATTAAAAAAAGCTCTTTCCTTAAAGAATCTGAATTCTTTAAAATTTATTTTATTAAATACCAATTTACCATACTTGAAATTCATAATTCTAGTATTTAATTCATTTTTATAATTTTTTTCTTTTTCCATTGAGAAATTTTTTTGCACCTTCAAATGGTACCTTGCTATCCAAGACCTCTTTCCCAAACTTTGCTTCTATTTCCATCCTTTTTTCAAATTCAAATGAAGAGTATAGAGCAAGCCTATCATTCCTTAGAGTTATTTGGGGATATTTCGTTATAATTTCAGCAATTTCAACAGCTCTAGAGAGTGACTCTCCTGTAGGTACTATTTCATTCACTATGCCCATTTTGAAAGCTTCATCCGCATTTATTAATTTACCTGTAAGTATCAAATACAATGCATTTCCTATACCGGCTATTAGGGGAAGTCTTTGTGTACCACCATCTATTAGAGGTACACCAAATCTTCTTTCAAGAAAACCGAACTGAGATCCCTGCTCTGCTATCCTGATATCAGCCCATAATGCGAGTTCAAAGCCACCGGCTACGCAATATCCAGATACTGCAGCAATCAAAGGCTTTGATAAAATTCTTCTTGTAAATCCTAAAGGGCCATTGGAATTCATTGACCTCTTTTCAAGATTATTTAAATCACTTAAATCCGCCCCGGATGAAAAATTTCCACCTTCTCCGTAAATGATTGAAATATAAAGATTTTCATCCTTTTCAAAATTTATGAATGTTTTCTCCAGTTCCTGTGCTGTTTTTAAATCTATTGCATTCCTTTTTTCTGGCCTGTTTATTGAAATTATTAGAATATGATCTACTATACTTGTTTTAATCATGTGAACACCCTTTTATTCCAACTTGAATAACAAGCCTTCTTCATCTCCCTTTTCAAATGTTACATCCCTGCCCAATAAATCCTTGTCCTTAATATTTTCAATCCTGGCTTGGATTCTTGAACCATCTTCAAGCTCTATGATAGCAATAGCGTAAGGAGCCTTATCCTTGAAATTTGTCGGAACAACATCTAGAATGGTATATGTAACAATCTTTCCTCTTTTCGATAAATACGTGTCTTTAATATCATGCGATCCACAGTTTGGGCAGAAATTTTGTATTGTCAACCATCTGTGCTTGCATGAATTGCATTCAAAACCTAATAAATTTCCTTCCTTTAATGAATTCAAATAATCCTTTACATAGTGCATCTATTTCAGCCTCCTGAAAATATTTATGGTAACAGATCCTCCAGTTGCACCCACATTATGGGTAAGGCCAATTTCAGGATTAGAAACCTGCCTGTTCTTGTCCACCCTGAAAAGCATTTGATCGTATATTTCAACTATCTGCGCGATACCTGTTGCAGATACTGGATGGCCCTTCGCCTTTAAACCACCAGAGGGATTCACTGGCTTTTTACCATCGAACTGTGTTATACCTTCAAGAGAAGCTTTACCACCATCACCCTTTTTGAAAAATCCAATGTCCTCCATGGCCATCACTTCAGCTATTGTAAAGCAATCATGAACTTCTGCAAATGAAATCATTTCTGGTGAAGTCTTGGAATATTTGTAAGCCTTCTCTGAAGCTATCTTTGCTCCTGGAATGCCTGTGTAATCATTCCTGTCTTGGAGAGCTGCCATGCTTCCTGATCTTACTGATGCAAGAACTTTCACCAGCTCAGATTTTTTAATTTTTGCATCCTCATTGATTAAAATTATTGCTGCAGCACCATCGCTGAATGGGCAAGAATCATAAAGTTTAAGAGGATATGCCACAACCGGACTTTTTAAGTAGGTATCCATGTCAATGATCTTTCTGAAATGCGCCTTAGGGTTGTAAAATCCATTCCTATGGTTCTTGATTGCTATCGATCCAAGCATTTCTTCACTAGTTCCATACTTGTTCATGTGTGCTGTGGCCATCAATGCATATAAGCCTGGAAAGGTCACGCCATTCAATCCTTCGTACCAGAAATCACTTGCCATGGCGAACAACCTTGTATTTTCTGGCGTTGAATTCATGGTCAATTTTTCATATCCAACTACCAAAGCTATATTATAAAATCCTGAAGAGAGAGCAACATATGCTTCATGGAATGCTGCACTTGACCCGGAACAGGCAGATTCTATAGTTAGGCTAGGCCTATCTGGTATGCCTAATGCACTATTTATTAAAGGACCAACGTGGACTTGGTTTTCTCCTATACCAAAAGCACTGCTCACGTAGGTTGCATCTATGTCTTTAGGCTCTATGCCTGCATCCTCTATGGCAGAGATTGCAGCCTCCAAAGCCAATTCCCTTCCCAACCTTTCAGATTTGCCAAAATTCGTCATCCCAACGCCTGCAACATAAACATTTTTCATAAAACCACCCTATAACGAATTTATTATGCCTGATGAATATAGAGCGAGCTTTTTACTTCCATCATAATTGTAGCTCCTTGACAATTCTATAATGCTCGCTTCAATCGATCCTTCGGCATGCAGCATTGCAGCCGTAAATAGAGATCCATAAGATGAAATAATTTCCCTTACAAGGGCAATTAGTCTTACTCTTTCTTCAGTGCTATTTATTTTTGCGCCAGATAGATATTTCATTATTAAATCCTTTTCATCAGGATTTTCAAGATCATCATTATGAGGCAATGTTGCAGCTAGACCTCCTGCAATGTCAACAAGATTTTTTATTGCATTTAGGTAATTATCATTTGCAAATAGCTTACCTATGTTTGTGTATATTCTATTTGGTACTGCAATTCCAGTATTTTTATCAATTTCATATTTTTCAGATGCACCCAATCCAGATAAAATTAAATTTTCCTTGTATGTCAAAAGATTTACTATATTTCTTCTTATGTTAGGCGCATTCTCTATTCCATTGTGCTCAGAAATTAGCTTTCCTAAACCTAAAAATAGGTCTGCCATTGCTGCCCTGTAAGCTATTGCTGTGAACCTATGAAATGTTGGAAACATGCTTGCCATAATGCCTGCGTATTTCCATTCACCAGCCATGAAAACTCTTTCCCAAGGTACAAATACATCATCAAATATTGTAAGTGTTTCATTTTCAGCATTGTTATTTCCCATCACAAAAGATGGGTCACTAATCGCTGCCTCTGTTGCCTTCATCGGCCTAGATATCATTTTTATACCCTTAGTGTTTGGAGGCACTGCAAATGCAACAGCATAGTCCTTATCATTCTCTAGCAAATTTCTGGTAGGAATTACTATTAGTTCATTACTGGCTATTGATTGCGTTGTATGGGCTTTAGCTCCTCTCACTATGATACCTTCCTTATTCTTTTCTATTATTCTTACATACAGGTCAGGATCATTCTGCTCACTTGGCCTTTTTGATCTATCACCCTTAACATCTGTTTGAGCTACAGCAAGTGCCAGATCATTCTCTATAACATATTCATAAAAGTTTTTTACATTTTTTGAATAATCTGTTCTGTATTCCTTATCAATTAATTGAGCAACGATCATTAGTGCAAATATTGCATCAGAACCTATAGCCTTAATTATGTTAAACATCCCTCTACCCTGTCTAGTTGTTTCATAAATGAGGTTGAACCTTTCCCATAGATCCTTTTCATTCCTTGGTATTTTGTAGAATGCACTGATTTCACCATATTTTTCATCTTTCGTTACTAGCAAATTTTTGAATTTTTCATCCTTTTGCATTTTGTATAAATTTGATGCATGCTTTATAGCAACGTTCAATATTTTATGGTTTGCCACATCAGAAACTTTTTTTCCTCTATAGAATACTGTTCTACCATCATTTAAACTATTAATATATTCTTCGTAGCTTTTAATCATTAAATTCACCTTTTTTCATTTTTTGTATTCGTAAAAACCTTTCCCTGATTTCATTCCCCACCATCCGGCAGAAATCATATATTTTAAAGATTCTGGCGCTATATAATTATCTCCAAAAGCTTCCCTGAAACTTCTTAAAACATGGTAAACAATGTCAACACCAACGTAATCGGCTAGTTCAAATGGACCCATGGGCATTCCTGCACCCTTTTTCATTGCTATGTCAACTGTTCTGTAATCTGCAATGCCCTCATCTGTTATTTTCAGAGCCTCATTTATCATGGGAATTAGTATTCTGTTTACCACAAAACCCGTTCTCTCCTTTACCTTAACCGGTACGATCCTCTCCCTGTGGTTTTTCAAATTATTAAAAAATTCATAGACTGTATTCACAGTATTTTCAGATGTCTGCAAAGCAGGAACGATTTCCACTAGAGGCAACGTATAAGGAGGATTGAAGAAATGGGTTATAATAACATTTTCAGGTATTCTGTAATGGGATGCCATCTCTGTAATGCTCAGCGAAGATGTATTAGAAGCAAGAATACTTTTCTCGGATAAAATTTTTGAAAGATCCTCAAATAATTTATTTTTTATTTCTTGATTTTCAAATATTGCCTCTATGATTAAATCGCAATCTTTTAATTCATCAAAATTTTCTGTAGGCTTGATCCTCGATAATATTGAATTTTTATCAATACTTTTTCCAAGATTTTTCTTTAACTGCTCTTTTTGGTCATCGCTCAATTTAATTCCTAATTTTTCTATCCTTTCTATTTCTTTTATTGGCCTTTCCCTGAGATATTTTTCAAAATCATCAAGAATTCTCTTTATGTTTTTTATTCCCTTTTCAGTTAGTTCCATATTCTGGTCTTTAAGAATTACTTCTAGACCATTGTAGGCCATTACTTCAGCTATAGCAGATCCCATGGATCCTGCTCCTATAATACCAACTTTTTTAATTTCCATAGATGTTTAAACAGAAATCTTCTTTAAATAATTTTCTTAATTTTTATCTCTTGATTAAAAAATTTTTAATAATACAGAATTATTTTAAACACTTTTTTAAAAAAATTTTAATTAAAAACTATTTTTCAAGATATTTTTTATTTTCTATTTCCTGCATTTTCCTCCAGTCAATTTTTCCAGAACCTGTTTTAAGTATTTCATCCACAAACTCTATTATTCTTGGATATTTATAATCTGCCAGTCTCTCCTTGCAATATTGAATTAATTCACCTTCAGATACTTTTCCCTTGTATTCATCTTTTAAAACAACCAATGCTTTTACTTCTTCACCTACTCTTTCATCTTTAGTAGAAATTACACAGCATTCCTTTATAGCCTTATGGCTGTAAAGAACATTCTCCACTTCCAGAGGCCAAACCTTGAAACCACCCCTATTAATCATTCTTTTTAACCTATCTACAACATAAAAATATCCCTCATCATCCATAAATCCAATATCTCCACTTCTCAAAAATTTTTCCCCTCCTATTTCTATAAAGGCCTCTTCCGTTTCTTCACTCTTGTTGTAATACCCTGAAAATTGTGATGGCCCTTTGAATACTATTTCACCTATTTCATTAAAACCTAATTCCTTTCCAGTTTGCCAGTCTATTATTTTTGCATCTACACCAAATTGAGGTATTCCTATACTACCTGATTTTCTTTTATGAGGTGGGTTTATATGAGTCTGGCCCATCATTTCTGTCATACCATACCCCTCTACAAATGGTAGTTTAGTTAAATTTTCAAATCTTTCTAAAAGTGGCTTGGGCATTGCAGCTCCACCTCCTCCAATGAATCTTAAAGAGCTTAAATCAATTTTATCCAAATCAGGGTAAGCAAGTAAATCTGCAATCATTGTTGGAACACTTACCCAGTGCGTTACCTTGTATTTTTCAATTGCTTTAATTGCAGCTATTCTGTTCCACCTTGCCAAAGTAACCATTGTAGCTCCCTCGTAAATTGGCCCTAGAACTGAAAATGAAAGACCTGTCACATGGAAAAATGGTGCCACTGAAAGCTCAACTGTGCCGGATGTTACACCCCTCCAATATGCTGAATCCATGGCGTTAGCTATAATGGATCTATTCTTATGCACGCATCCTTTTGGAATAGCAGTGGTACCAGATGTATATGCTATCATAGCAATGTCATCTGCACTATTTTCAACTTCAGAATAATTTTCTTTATTCTTTATCGCCTCAGCCCATGTATATGCATCAAATAATTCATAAATTTTATTTATTTCTGCTGGCACTGGAATATCTGTATTATCTGGAATGTATTCTTTAAGATTACCTGCTATTAACTTTATTTTATGTGTTTTCTGAAATTCCAATAAATTATTCAACAATTCACCTGTCGTAATCACTGCGCTAATTTTACTATCATCTAAAATATATTTAATTTCTTCTCTTTTAAGCATTGGGTTCATTAATACCACAATGCCTCCTGCCTTAATGATGCCAAAATATGAAATGACAAAATTTGGTGAATTTTGCATGTAAATTCCGATTCTATCTCCCTTTTTTATACCCAATTTTTGCAGTGTTCCTGCTATCCCCATTATGGAATTCCAAGCTTCAGAATATGTAACAATTTTATCATAAAAGATCATAAATGCTTTATCAGGATAAAATTCTGCAGATTTTTCAAAAATTTTGTCGATACTTATGGAAGGGTAGACCAATTCATACGGCAAATTTTGAGGCCAATTTTTTAACCATGTTTTCATAAAAAAATTAATTGAATTGATATATTTAAACATTTTTTAAAAAATAAAAAATATGAGAAAATTTTTTAAAAAATTTCATTTATTATTTAATTATGTTTAAGAATCTTTAAGAATTTTATTAAATTATTAAATATTTATAAAATTTCAATTCCAAATGAAAATTTTTATAATTCAATCAAAAGAAATAAAATGAAAAATAATTTATTTTATCCTTTAATATTATTCATAATATCAATATATGTAAAAAGTCCTATTAAAAATCATAAAAAATTCAAAGAATAAAAAAATTTATTAAAAAGAATTTCAATAATCTATTATGAATCCTAAAGATTTTCAATTGAACATAAATAGTATTTTTCCATCATCGCTCTGGACATCCGGCAATCAGGAAATTGTTTATCAGGATATTAAAAGATATACATACAGGGAATTTTATGATAGGGTAAGAAGATTTGCTAACGGTCTTGTTAACCTTGGAGTTAAGCCTGGGGATAAGGTTGCAGTGTTGGACTGGGACACATATCATTACCTTGAAAGCTATTATGCTGTTCCCATGATTGGAGCTGTTCTACACACAGTGAATATAAGATATCCGCCCGAGATCATTTTCTATACGATGAACCACGCAGGTGATAAATTTGTAATTATCAGGGATGAATTTCTTCCAATGGTTGAGAAGGCGGCAACACTTTTTGATTTTGTCAAGGGCTGGATAGTTTATTCAGATACTGATGAAGAAATTAAAACAACGCTGAATCCATATTACAATTATGAACATATAGTTGAATCATCTGAGCCCATAGATCCACCTGACATAGACGAAAAAACAATAGCCACTTTATTTTACACTTCGGGAACAACGGGATTGCCTAAGGGAGTTACTTTTTCACATAGAAAATTAATACTCCATGCTCAGGGACTGGCAATGAGCATAAGCTATTCACCTTTGAATATTACAGAAAAGGATGTTTTCCTTGGCCTTGTTCCAATGTTCCATGTTCATTCTTGGGGTGTTCCTTACCTTGCAATTATGACAGGCAAAAAATATGTACTTCCAGGGAGGTATGATGTTAAAAAGATACTTGAAATGATAAAAAATGAACATGTTACATTTTCCCATATGGTACCTTCAATTCTTTACATGATTTTGACATACCATGAGATTGAACAGTATGCTAAATATCTAAATGGTTGGAAAGTGATCATTGGCGGAGCAGCACTCCCCAAAGGGCTTGCAAAAATGGCAAAATCATTTGGGATAACAACAGTTGGTGCTTATGGAATGTCAGAAACGTGCCCGTTGCTTACAGCAGCATTGTTCACGGATGATATGCAGAATCTTCCAGAGGAAGAAAAATTCGATTACATGATATCAACAGGCAAACCCGCAAAACTTGTCAATCTTAGAATAGTTGATTCAAATTACAAAGATGTTCCATGGGATAATAAAACAATAGGTGAAATTATTGTTAGGGCTCCATGGCTTACGGATGAATATTATAAGGACCCTGAAAAAACAGAGGAACTCTGGAAGGATGGCTGGTTACATACGGGAGATCTTGCAGTCGTTGATTCTGGAGGATATATTCACATAGTGGATAGAGAAAAGGATGCTGTAAAAAGTGGAGGCGAATTCATACCATCTTTGATCTTGGAGAATATTATTTCGGAGATACCTGAAGTGGGTGAGGTTGCAGTTATTGGGAGGCCAGATCCAAAGTGGGGAGAAAGGCCAATTGCATTCATTACATTAAAATCAAAAACTACAAAGGAAAAAATCATGGATGAACTTTTCAAATTTGTAGACACAGGAAGAATTCAGAAATGGTGGATACCAGATGACATAATTTTCATTGATTCAATGCCAAAAACAAGCACAGGTAAAATAGACAAAAAAGATTTAAGAACAAAACTTTAAAATTTTTTTAAATAATCATCAAGGAAATAGCATCCCTTGAGAACATAATACTTATCCTTGATGATATTTATTTTTACATTTCTCTTATATGTTTCCAATACCCTGTTTACGGATTCTTCCATGAATTTCCAAGAATTGATAAAACTTCCAAAGAGATAGATTGAATCTGGATCTATCATATAAATTAAAGATCTTAGAAAATAACCGAATTTTGTACCTATTTTATTGAATTTTTCCAGTGCATCCTTGTCGCCATTTTCAGCCATTCTGTGCAGCTCGAACCCAGTATATCCATAATTTTTCTTTATGAACAATCCTCCAAGATAATTTTCAAAATCCTTTTTTCCAAATGATATATGGCCTATTTCACCAGCATTACCATTACCTGTGTATATTTTGCCATCAATGATTATAGCGCCTCCAATGCCCGAACCCCAGTTAACAAGGATTGAATTCCTCTCATTTTCCTTAAATATAAGATTCAAAGCACCGCAGAATACATCATTGTTCACATGAATGTTTTTAAAATGCCCTTTGAATGGAACAATAATATTAAAATTTTTTAAATTCACATTTGGAAGAAATGTGATAAGACCGTTTGGATCTGCTCTTCCAGGAATAGCAATGTTAAGAGTTTCTGAAAATTTTGAAAGATCATTTATTTTTTCAAATATTTCCATGAATTCAGATAATCTTTTTGGCGTTCTGTATGATGTAATTTCAAGAACATCATATCCATTGGAAATGGCCGAGAACAATTTGGTACCACCTATATCAACCACAGCTTTCATTAAAATCGCCTATTTTTTTAGGTTTTCTAAATTTTTAATCAATTCGACAAAAGATTCTTGAAAATTTTCCCTTGTGTAGCAAACCCTCAAGTATGGACCATTTACACCAAAGAATTCAGCCGGCACGATGGAAATTTGATTCTTGAACAGATATTCTGCAACGGATCTTGAATCCATGGAAGTGTAATAAGAATAATCTAAAAATGTTACGGTGCCAACTTCAGGCTCAACATTTTTGTAGAATTTTAATCCACCCATGTTTTTCTTAAGGAAGGAAAGATTTCTTTTCATTTCATTTCTGACGAACTTTTTTATTTCATCATTATCCTTTAATATTGATTCTGCTACACAAATGTTGAATTTTGAAACCTGTTCCGTAAAAATCCCCTTTAGATAATTAATTCTTTCTGCAAGATCCTTTGATGGCGCTATTATGTATCCTATTCTAACTTCATCACCACCATAGAATTTTGTGAATGTATTAATTCTATATGTATTTTCAGGGTATCTTGCAGAATCAAGATCCTTTGAAAATTGCAGAAATGTATCATCAACAACATATGCATCATAAAATTCTTTTATTTTTAATTCAACGCCAGTTGGATTATTTGTATTACTGAAAATAAAAACACCTTTGTTAGATTCTTCATAGCCCAGAGCTGGAGGGTCCTTAAACAAAGGCTCGTATTCCGGCCTCTCTACTGAAAATTTTCTTGAACCATGTTCTTTCAAATGGTAAAGAACAAGAAATAAAGCTTCAGTGGCACCATGGGTAATTACAACATTTTCCTTGGAATCATTGTTCAGGTTTGCGATAATCTCCTTCAGATTGTTTTCATCACCAAAGGAGCATGATTTAAAATATTTATCCAGGTTGATCCTTCCTGACATACCACTCTGAGAAAGGTTATATTTTCCCTGGTGAGATAATATCCATTTCCCTGTTTCAAATTCAACCATGTCATTGATATTACAATTGGTATTTAAAATTCTTTTCTTTTATAAGCTCAGTAAAAATTCTCTGAAAAATATTTAAAGAAGAGGTTTTTGTTGTATTTCCGCCATACCCATATATGACTAAAACCCTCAATATTGGCATGAATAACGATGTTTATAAATTAATTGATTTTACTTTTTTTATTGCTAAA
>JAGDXS010000012.1:0-45199 GCA_023261755.1 Thermoplasmata archaeon
ATGGAAGAAAACAGTGAACTATGGAAAGAGATGGCTCATTGAGATATTTTTCTCAAGGCAAAAAAGGATGAATATAAATTTCAGGAAGTAATATTCAAAATATACAGCTATTTTGTAATGAGAAATTATACGGAGGTATAAAAATGGAATTGGTTAAAACACTTCATCAAATCTAAAATTTAATAAAAATTTTAATTGAGAGATTGGTAATTTAAACGAAAAGTATTTTTATTTTTAAAAAAATAAATTTGTAGGTGACAAATATGAAAAATAAAAGTTATAGGGGATTATTAGCTATTTCAATAGCCTCTTTTTTTGTAATTTCAGCTATTCTTGGAACTTCTATCTCTAATGGATATAATAATAGCGATCTAAGAATGGTCCAATTGCAAGGAAATGTTCCATATATGATTACAAATCAAAACTTTTCTTCAGATTTGTTGAATCTAGGGCCTGCTAATGGTTCAATTGTGCTCAATTTAACAATATATCTAAGGCTCCAAAATCTTCCTCAACTTTATTACTATGCTAAAATTTTAAACGATCCTTCTAGTAAGTACTACAGAGATTATCTCACACCGTCTGAATTTAGAGAATCATATTACCCTTCTTCTTCCACAATAAATTCAATAAAATCTTATTACCAAGAAAATGGATTTCATGTTTGGCAGTACAGTTTTGCACCTTTAGTTATAATAATTTCAGGAAATATATCAACGATAGAACAGGTCTTTGGAATTACACTTTACAACTATGAATGGTTACCAACATCAACCGTTTTTATATCAAACAATCAAAATCCATGGATACCCATATCCTTTGAACCTTACATTTTGCATATTTATGGCTTGAGTTACAGTAGTTATGCATTATTAAGCTCAACCGAAAATTATATTCCCAAAGAATCTTTAACAAACTATGAAAAAGCATCAAATCCATCAGGTGATCCTAATACACTTACACCACCTAATCTTGAGTCATTCTATTCTGTAAATATTCTTCATTCTTTTGGTTTTATGGGAGAAAATGAAACGATTGGCCTACTTGGATTTCAGGCTAGCATTAATATGACTTCCATTCACGATTTTTGGGCTGCGTATAATATCCCTTTTCCCGAAGTTACGCAGATTAATATAACACCTAATGGCCAGAATCCTTATCCAGAAGGTTTTGAGGATGATCTAGATGTTGAATGGTCAGGTGCCATGGCACCCATGGCTCATTTATACCATATAGTTATTCCATTCAATATAACTGGTATAGGAAACAATGCTGTCAATCTTGAGATTTATTATTACTTAAATGTTTTAGATCCTAATATAATTTCGGGAAGTTGGGGTGAATTGCAGTTTCACCATGATATGGGTTTTGCACAAATATATGAACAAATGGGATTGCAGGCTGTTACAGAAGGAATTACAATATTTCTTGCAGCAGGAGATAGCCATGATATAAATTACCTAACTGTAATGGCATCCAAGTACATTGTTTCTGTTGGAGGTGTTGATCCAGTTATGAATTCAACAGGTCAAATGATTTATCAGTATGGCTGGTATGTTCCTGTGTCAAACTGGTATGGTGGATATGTAGGAACTGGTGGAGGATCAAGCTTTTTCTTTTCAAAACCTAGTTACCAAATATCAGAGCAGATTAGTGTACCTAATATATATTCTACGAGAGGTCAACCAGACATATCCATGCCAGCGGATCATATGATTACTAATGTTGGCGGCGGCTGGTATCTAGCAGGTGGTACAAGTTATGCTACCCCCATAAGTGCAGGTATTTTCGCATCCATAGAATCCTATCTGGCTAAACAGTTTGGGGATTCAAACTATTCTCTTGGATGGATACAACCAATTCTTTATAACTTAGGATATGAATCATATTTCGGAGAGAATGCCTATTACAAGGTCCAGTACATGGAACCTGGTTACTGGTTTAACAGTGATAAATATCTCGGCCCTGGATGGAATGAATTTGCTGGAATAGGAAGCTTGCGTGTTTACAATTTATCCATAGATTTATACAACTATATATTGCATCCATCTGTAATTTCCCTTCTTCAAAGTGATCTTAACAATATATCAAGCCAATTAACATATATAAAGAATGAGCTTAATGCTTTAAATGCATCAATATCTTTGGAAAATGGTAATATTGTTCAGATAAATTCAAGTTTAGGTAAATTTTATATTACGTTAAGTGCCATTAATGCTTCCATAACAAACATAAATGGAAATGTGGTAACAATTTCTACAGGACTAGGTGAGATAAAAACTAATTTAACAGCATTAGGTACTAGAATAATCACTTCTTCATCAGGAATAAATTCATTGATCAATTCTTCTGTGAAGATTGAAACCTCCTTAGGGAATATATCCGGTAAGATTATTTCAGTAAATGGGAGCGTTGCAACAATTAAAACAGATTATGGAACATTGCAAACAAATTTAAGCAATATCCAGATAACAGGAAAGAATACTTCATCTCAAACAAACTTCAATGAATTATTACTTTTAATAATTCTTATTCTTGTCATAATAAACATTGTTACGGCAATATATTCTATAACTGCATTTAAGAAAATAAAGAACCAGAAAGAAAAATAAATTTTTTCCTTTTTTTATTAATAAAATTTAACAATGATCTATTATTTTTAAAATTTAAAAAATAAATATTTATTAAAATATAAAAATTTGAATTTTATCATCTAAGCTTTTATTAAATTAAATATTAATAGGAATTAGGTTTTTATCATTTTGTGGTATTGATAGCTGAAGTAAATGGATTAAAAATAGAATCTTTCAATGACTATTTTATTAGCTTTTTGAATTCACCATTTCAGGCCCATAGAGAATTAAAAGCGGTAGATATTTTTCCTGAATCAAGAAAAACAGAAGATGTTAGGTCACCAATATCTGGAAAAATAATAGATCATAAGATACATGTAATGAGAAAGAATGGAAAAAAGGAGCATGTACTAATAATTGAGTCTGGAAATTATTATATAAAAATTTTACATGTAGAACCGTATATTTCAGTTGGTGAGGAAATTAAATTTGGTCAAATATTCGGGAAATTGTATATTTCACCATACTTTAGACCTTGGACAGATCCACACATACACCTGGAAGTTAGAAATAAAAATGATTTTCTTAGGGCAAGGGGAGGATTAAAATTAAAGATTCCTGACTGTAACCCAATGGGTAAGACGATCCTTACCAATGATTTTGAAATTAAAGAATCTTATGCACTAAGAAGAATAATTCCAGTTAAATGTGGAAATTTTTATGGAGCAGGAGATTTAGGAATAATAGATGGAGGTTATCCACATTATAAATATGGATTATTAATAGGTAGTAATGATCCCATAATTTTTAATAAAAGTATAGGTGAAATAATCAGCAAGGAAGATAGAATAATCAAATTCAACAACGATAAAATAGTTATGAACGAAATCGAATTCTTAGGTTTAGGTTTCAATATTTATTTAAATGATAAAGCTCATATCAAATATATTTTCAAAAATAATATTGAAAGGGAAAAATTCATAAAAATTTTTAAGGATGTGAATTTTAATCTTTCAAAATGAAAACTCTAATAGCATATTATCCAGGTAAGGAATTTCCATCCGTTTCAATTACTGGAACATACTGTGCTTTAAATTGTAAGCATTGTTCAAGACACTATCTTCAAGGTATGATACCTGCAATTGATGAAAATACTTTGTACAATATGGCAAAAAGAATATATGAAAATGGGGGGAAGGGATTTTTGTTAAGCGGTGGTTCAGATTTAAATGGAAAACTTCCTTTAAAAAAATTTAAAGATGTTGTGAAAAAGATAAAAAGAGATTTTCCATTAATTTTGAATGCACATACAGGTATACTGGATGAAAGTGATATATATATTTTAGAAGAAATGGGAATAGATAACATTTCTTTCGATGCAGTAATTTCTGATGAAATTATTAAAAATGTTTTCGGTTTATCTAAAAATTCAGAATATTACAAAAAATCACTTCTTTTATTGGATAGATCAAAAATGGCATATACACCCCATATTATAATAGGTTTAAATTTCGGAAAAATTTCTTATGAGTATGAAACAATAAATTTTTTGAAAGAATTGAATAATTTCAAGAAGGTGATATTTTTGGTTCTAATACCAACAAAGGGCACACCTATGGAAAATGTAAAATTGCCTGAGGTTGAAAATATTATTTCTGTTATAGATTATTCAATGAAAAAAATAGGCAAGGATCATGTAATAGGATGCATGAGACCTAGAAATCTAAAAAATTTTGAAATTATGGCAGTAGATTTAGGAATAAAAGGAATTACAGTTCCAACACCAAGCACATTGGAATATGCAAAAAGTAAGGGTTACCAAATAATAAGGGAAAATATTTGTTGTTCTTTTTAAAATTTACATGAATCCAGCTTTTTGCAAGATTAGTATATCTTCCGTAGTTAAAGGTTCACCTTTTTTGAATTTCTCAAAAATGCTCTCTGCAACTTTCTTCAGTTCAGTTTCTTTTTCCTGTTTCTTTGTCGCACTCTGCTTTACTTTTAATCCAGTGATTAATTTTTCAAAATCCTTCAGTTCTTTTATAATATCATGAACTATATTATCCTCTTCTCTTGCCTTTTGTACTGCAATTAAATAATTTTGATGTGCCTCATCTGCAGATTTCCTTATTTCCTGGGCCTTTTCAAATATTTCCATTGCTTTATCATGATATGTTTGAGCCTCGTTTGCTACCTCTTCAATTTTCTTTGAAATTTCATCCAATTTCATTTTAATACCTAAATATTCAGCCTTCTTTGCCATGTATTCTTGGCTATTCTTTACCATTTCATCTTCTTCTTTTTTCATTCTTTCTATTTGAAGATGAAGATTGTGTATCTCTTCAACTAGTTCCGCTTCCTTTTCCTTTGTTAAAACCTTAGTTTCCTGCTTATTTTCCAAATCCTTTAATCTTTTCTTTAATTGTGATATATTAGGCCTGTCCTTATTCTGAAAGATTACTTTTTTTCTTATTTCTTTTAATTCATTTTGAAGAAGTGAAAATTTTTCCTTTAATTCCTCTTTTTGTTTTTTAAGATCCTGAACTAACTTATTTAATTCATCTCTTTTATCTTTTAGTTCTTTTGCCTGTTTAAAAAGTTCTTTTGTCTGTTTATTCAGTTCATCTCTTTTGTCAGCCCATTGATCTGCCTCTTTATCAAACCTGTCCCTTTCAGCTTTATGTATATCAAGTTCCTTTTTCCTCTTTTCGTATTTTTCCTCTAATTCTTCAAGAACTTCTGTCATAATTGTTTCTCCATCACAGGTATTTGTCAGATATATAGGTAATAGATATAATTCTTTCGCTTTATAAATTAGAAAAAGTTATATTTTTTCGATTTTTTTAAAATTAACAAAATTAACCATAAAAAATTAAGTATTTTATTTTAAGAGATGATTTAAAATAGTTACCATTAAAAATATTTAAATAAGATTTGATACTATATTTTTTTATGAAAAACGACTATGTAATAAGAATTGGAGGTGCAGCTGGTGACGGTGTGCAATCATCGGGAATTTTACTATCAAAAACATTCACTAGGCATGGATTACATGTTTTTGGCTATAATTATTATCAGGATCTAATAAGAGGTGGAAATAGCTGGTATCAAATAAGGGTATCAGACAAAAAAGTTAAGAATCAGGGTGATGGCCTTGATATATTAATTGCATTGAATGAAGATTCTTTAAATAGGCACACAAATCCTGAAATTAATGAGGGTGGAGCATCTTATCTCAGGGGAATCGCCATTTTTGATGAGTCTATCAAGAATTATGAAAAAAGGGATTTTGTTAAATACATTCCGTCTCCTCTAAATGCAATTGCTTCCGGAATAAGTAAAAATCCATTGTTGAAGAATACTGTGGCCTTGGGTATGGTTGTATCAGGATTAAATCTTGACCTTGATATTTTCATTTCTGCAATAAAAACAGTATTCAAGGGAAAAAGTTTGGATGAAAATATAGAAGCTGCAAAACAGGGTTTTAATTATTACAAAGAACATTATGAGATATTTGGTTCATTACCAAATGGAAATAAGAAAAAAATCCTCATAGGTGGTGGTGAGGCTGTTGGCCTTGGGGCAGCTGTAGGTGGCATAAAAGCTTATGTTGCTTATCCGATGACACCTGCATCTTCAACACTTCACTGGCTTGCATCACATTCTAAGGATTTGGGTATATTTATAAAAGTACCTGAAGATGAAATATCAGCAATAAATACTGTCATAGGAATGAATTATGCAGGTATAAGAGCCATGACTGGAAGTTCTGGAGGTGGATACGATTTAATGCACGAGGGAGTAGGTTTAGCAGCTATGCTAGAAATACCAGTTGTAATATATGAATCCCAAAGGGCAGGTCCTAGCACTGGACTACCAACAAAAACGGAACAAGGCGACCTTTTGATGATCATAAATTCTTCCCATGGTGATTATCCAAGGGCGGTAATAGCACCAGGAGATGTTGAAGAGGCCTATTATTATACTAGAGAAGCATTGAACCTTGCAGATAAATATCAAATGCCCGTATTCATTGTTTCAGATCTTTATCTTTCTGAAAGAATAGAGTCTGTTGAAGATCTTAATCTTGAGTTTAAAATAGATCGCGGTTTAATTGCAAATGAGAATGATGAAAATTTTCTTAGATATAAATATACTGATGACGGCATTTCACCAAGAGCCTTTCCAGGGATGAAAGGCTTAATGCACAATGAAGATAGTGATGAGCATGATGAACGTGGTGATGTTGTTAGTGATGCCATTACAGATCCTGTTAA
Source organism: Thermoplasmata archaeon (assembly GCA_023261755.1). Classification (GTDB taxonomy): domain Archaea; phylum Thermoplasmatota; class Thermoplasmata; order Thermoplasmatales; family ARK-15; genus ARK-15. Next base: position 6,851 of record JAGDXS010000012.1, read on the forward strand.
GAGAAAACTTTCTGTGGAGAAAAGAATGAAAAAACTTGAGACATTGAAGAAAAATCTTCCTCTTTTTAAAACTTACAGACTAGATGATGCGAATATAGTTCTTGTTCAATGGGGATCCACGAAGGGTGTTGTTGAAGAATCTGCAGATATATTAAGAAACAAAGGATATAAAGTAGGAGTATTAGAAATTAAATATGTTTTTCCTTTCAATACTGATGATTTTATTGCTAAAACTAGCGGTAAGAAAATTATAACAATTGAAAATAATTACTCCGGACAACTAGCTAATCTAATTAAAATGTTTACTGGTGTTGAAACGCTAAAAATTAATAAATATAACGGTGAGGCATTTTATCCAAGTGAAATTGTCAATGAAGTAATAAAATTGGGTGGTGATTGAAATGGTAACTTTGAAAGATTATGATTATCATGTTAAACCTGATTGGTGTCCAGGATGTGGTAATTTCTCTCAATGGACTGCAATTAAAGGTGCTCTAGTTGAACTTGGCATAGAACCACATAATGTGGTAATTGTAAGCGGAATAGGTTGTTCTAGTAATATGCCAGAATATATAAGAGCGTATGGTTTCCATGGATTGCATGGTAGGCCTCTTCCAGTAGCCTCTGGGATTAAATTTGCAAATTCAGATCTTACTGTTATTGCTTATGGTGGAGATGGAGATGGCTATTATGAAGGCCTAAATCACCTATATCATACTGCTAAAAGAAATATAGATATTAAATATATAGTATCGGACAATGAGGTCTTTGGTTTAACAACAGGCCAGGCTTCGCCAACGGCACCATTTGGTTTTGTTTCGAAAACAACACCTCCGCCTGAAGGATCTTTGGAAATACCTGTAAATCCTCTCACACTTGCTTTAACTGCAGGAGCTACCTTCGTAGCAAGGGGATATTCCGGAGAAATTAAACATCTTCAATCACTTATTGTTGAAGCTATAAAGCACAAGGGTTTTGCTCTTATTGATGTATTGAGCCCTTGCGTAACGTGGAACAAAATAGCCACTTACGAATATTACAAGGAGAGAGTATATAAGCTAAAGGATAATGATTTAACAGATTTTGAAGGTGCATATAAATTGGCGATGCAATCTGGTGATAAGATACCAATAGGTATTTTCTACAAAGTAGAAAAACCAACATATAATGACTTGGACCCTGTACTTAAGCAAGGTCCACTTATGAAAAGAGGTACAGAAATAAAAAAGGAGATACTTAATGAATTTTACTGAAAATCTTATATACCATTGATTATTCGTGATAAATATGGCAGATCAAAGTAAAAGCATGGGCTTTCAATCAGCGGCCGGATTGATTAGATACTTCGAGGAAGAGAAATCTAAAGGCCCTAAAATAGACCCAAAGCTTGTAATATACATATCTATACTTGGTGTGATAATTATAGAGCTTTTAAAGGTCTGGTGGCCCATACACTGAAAACATTTTATATTATTTTTGTATCTCCATTTTAAGCTCCGGTGGTGTAGACCGGTCAAGCATTCCGGCCTTTCGAGTTTAAAAGAAACGAAGAAAGCCGATGACCCGGGTTCAAATCCCGGCCGGAGCATATCTTTAAAGGTATAAAATTCTAACAATTTTTAACAGGTTAAAAATAAAATTTTCATCATAATTTTGAATTGTAACCTTATGTCCGATTTTTAGGGAATATATTTGCTCCTAATTTTTCATCCAACTCCCTTACTTTTTTTTAGTACTTCAGTCATTAATTCTTTACCACCCCCCTCCTCTATCATATATACAGTTGAATATTCCTTTATAAAACCCATCGACGATTTCTTATCAAGCATTGATTTTTCCCTAAGCATCTTTTCTATTTTGCAATATCCATATAGTGAAAGGAATGATACAAATATATGACCAAATACTGAATAATCATCCCTCAGATAAATTATGTCATACCTCAACATGTTTTTTTACTGTGTCAAAGTGCTTCTCAACTACATCCCTGCTCTTGTACATTTCGAATATTTCCTTTGAATCTTTGTTTAGATTAGAAATTATTAAAATTCTTCCTGCTTTGCTTAGCTGTTCCTTGAATTCATTATCTTCTATTTTATTTTCATCCTTCTCTTTATAAAGATTTCTTTCTTCTTCGTTTTTAGATCATTATCTTCATATGCATAAAGATATAAAACGCTCCACCTCTTCTTTGAACATTTTATTAATCTTTCACGATAGAAAAAATGTTCATTGTTTTCTTTATCTTTTCATAAAGAAAACTGTTCTTTTTTGCAGGTATTACAAAATTTATTTCCTTTCTATACATTTCTTTGATATTTTCCTCTGAAAAATCCCCCTTTCAAATACAAATGTTATTTTATCTATTCCTAAATCTTCCATGAGCGTCCTTAGGGTTTCCACATCCTTTATGCTTCCTGGAATAATCCTTATCATTACAGGAAGATTTTTTTCTGTGGATGAGTTCAAAATTAATTCAATCTGCGGAATTTTTGCCATTTCTTATTGTATCCAATATCAGATATATTTATGGATGATTTTGTGAACATCACTATTATGTCATAAGCATATTTATTCGATCCATTCAACAATGATCTAAATATTCTATTCTGTGATCTTTTATCACTTCCCAATGCATTCAAAATTTCAGATAGATGTTTAGGTTCAAGGTTAGGCTTTATTCCTAATGAATTGTACATCTTTTCCCATTCTAATTTTACTCTTTTTAACGGTACATATCCTGTAATCCTTACCAATGCGAGTGCATATATGTCTTCCCAGTAATCATAATTCTCTTTCAGTATAGGAGTCAAATCCTTCATTGCCATATTAAGAATCATTCCATCTCCATATGTTTTCACCGTTTTATGATATATTCTTGAAACAAATTTACCAGATGAATCAATCAATCCCTTCTCCTTATCCAATCTGCCGATATATTTTGACCTTTTTCTGATCTTTCTCATCTTCTTATCCCAGTAAGTGGTGCTTCTGTAAACGTAGTAATTATTGTTGATATATTTTATTTCAAGGCCCTTTACTCAAGATTTTCTCTGGTTATTCAACTAATCAATTACCCATCGTTCATAATTCATATAATCCCTATAGAGATTTATATATATCACCTAAAATACCTTAGTACTGCATAGGAAAAAGCAATAAAACAAAGCTATTTTATACCCTAAAATTTACGGAGTTAAGGTTATTAGGTATTTTAAAAGATTATTAATAGTTTAAATTTAAATCCAAAAACCAAAAATTAATGAAATAAATAATGTCAATTCAAAATTTTAAATTGTAAAAATCTAGATTTTTAAAATTGTTCAATTATACTGTGTATAAATTTCAAATGTTAAACATTTTCACGCCCCGGCTGGGATTTGAACCCAGGTCATGGGTGTGACAGACCCATATGATAGGCCACTACACCACCGGGGCCTAGATAGTAAATTGACCAGAATTATTTAATATTTTTCAATTTTTTTAAGAAAAAAGTATTTTAAATTCATTAACTTTACTTATATTATGAGAATTGTAAGTGGATCAAGTTCATTAATGCTATCATCAAGATTATCTGAAATAACGAAAATTCCAATGGCCCATAGGGAAATTAAAAGATTTTCTGATGGAGAATGTTATGTAAGATTACATGAGAATCTAGATGGAGAAGATGTAATTCTTGTGCAAAATACCTACCCTGACTCAAACATAATCGAATATTTCCTTCTTGTTGATGCTATAAGACAATACAAAATAAAAAGTCTTACTTCGGTTATACCCTATTTTGGTTATGGTAGGCAGGACAAAAGATTCAATGAAGGAGAACCAATAAGTGCTAAAGTTTTTGCAGAGCATCTTTCTGAAAATGTTGATAGAATTCTAACTATAAATCTGCATAATCCTGAGGTAATTAATTGGTTTAAAGTACCTGCTATTGAAATAAGGGCTGAAAAGGTTCTGGCAAAATATTTTGAGAAATTTAATCCTGATATTATTGTTTCTCCGGACAAAGGTTCTATAGAAAGGGCAAAATATTTATCTGAACTTTTAAACAAACCATTTATTTCTTTAGAAAAGAAAAGAATAGATAGCGATAATGTAGAAATTCATACTGGAGATATAGATGTGAAAAATAAAGTAGTTGCAATTATAGATGATATGATTTCCACGGGCGGTACAATTTCTACTGCATCCACCATATTAAAAAATTTGGGAGCTTCTAAGATCGTGGTAGGTTGCATCCATGGCCTCTTTGTTGCAAATGCCCTCAACAGAATCCAAAGAACCGTAGACATTATATTCTCGACGGACACAATAGAAAATGAAAAAAGTGTTGTTACTGTAGCCGAGGAGATTGCTTCAAAAATACTTTAATAGTAAAATTTTTAATTATAAAATTGATTACGTCAACGATGGAATACAAGTGGACGGTTTTAACAAATACAACTTTAGGTGTAATAATGTCTTCTCTGAATGCGAATATTGTTATGATATCGCTACCAACAATATTTAGAGGATTAGGAATAAATCCATTTGCTGGTGGTGAATTTATTTACCTTCTCTGGATTTTGATGGGTTACAGCATCGTTCTTGCTAGTATACTGGTTACTTTTGGTAGAATTTCTGACATATTTGGAAGAACAAGAATGTATACCTGGGGTTTTATAATATTTACAGTTGCTTCTATACTTTTATCAATTGTTCCAGATAATTCTAAAAATTTTGGTGCTACTCTACTCATTGCATTCAGGATGATTCAAGCTGTTGGCGGTGGGTTTTTAATGGTAAACAGTACTGCACTTTTAACGGATACATTTCCTGTTAACGAAAGAGGGAAAGCATTAGGTTTAAATCAATCTGCATTCATTGTTGGATCTCTCTTAGGCCTAATATTGGGCGGTTTTCTTGCTGGATACAACTGGCACCTTGTTTTTATTGTGAATATACCATTCGCACTTGCAGGAACACTTTGGTCCATATTTAAACTTAAGAGGAATTATGAAAAAATGAATGTTAAAATTGATTATCTGGGTAATATTACATTAGCTCTAGGTCTCATATTAATTTCCTTAGGTTTTACCTATGTACTTGAGCCTTATGGTAATTCTCAAATGGGTTGGAGTAATCCCTGGGTCCTAGTTGCATTTGCGACGGGATTTGTTTCAATTATATTATTCGTTATTGTAGAAAGGATCGTTAAAGACCCACTTTTTGATCTTTCACTTTTCAAAATTAGAGCATTTTCGTTCGGTAATTTGAGCTTATTTTTCAACACTCTTGCAAGGGGTGCTGTAATGTTTCTTGTGACTATCTGGCTTCAGGGTATTTATTTGCCTTTGCACGGTTATCCTTATACCCAGACACCCTTTTGGGCTGGTGTTTATCTTTTACCAATGATGGTTGGCATGGTTTCAATAGCTCCTATAAGTGGTCACTTAACAGATAAATATGGGGCAAGAATATTTGCAACAGCTGGTATGGCAATTATTGCAGTTTCATTATTCATATTAATTCTCTTACCTTACAATTTTAATATTGTTGAATTTGAATTAATAATGTTCTTGAATGGTATTGGAAACGGTTTATTTGCATCTCCTAATACCACTGCAATAATGAATTCCATATCATCTAAACATAGAGGAACTGGGAATGGTATGAGAATGACATTGAGCAATATAGGATCTACAATAAGCATGGCTATATTCTTCTCAATAACAATAACAGTATTTTCACAGTATGTTCCTAGTGCAATGTACAATGCAGCAATAAATATTGTTCCTCAAAAAATAGCTTATGAACTTTCACAGTTGCCTCCATCAGGTCTTCTTTTTGCAGCCTTCCTGGGCATTGATCCACTTGCTGCTATAAAATCATCAGGTCTTTCACAATCATCAATAATGGCATTGAGCTCACATACATTTTTGCCAAGTATTATTGGACCTTCATTCATTACTGGACTTCACTATTCCTTGTATATTTCTATTGTACTTATTTTAATAGGAACTCTATTTTCAGCACTAAGAGGAAAAAAATATGTGCATGAGGAAAATATTAAATCAACAGTAGAGGTGATTGAACATGGATCAAAATGAAATACTTGAAAGATTAATTAAAATGAAAAATATTATAATAAAAATAACTAAAGCTTTACGCCCAAATATAAATGGCTTAAATTCAACAGATATTTATGTTTTGATGAAAATAGCAAAAAATGAGGGAATAACAATGACAAAACTTTCTGAAATTACTGGCCTTTCGTCTACTTTAATTACATTCACTATTGATAATCTAGAAAAACTCTCATTTGTGGAGAGGAGAAAAGGTTTGGATAGAAGGATACAAACATTAATATTAACTGAAAAGGGTAAATCCCTGAAAAATGAAATTGAAAAAATATCCAAGGAGAGATTTTCCGAAATTACAAAAAATATGAATGATAAAGAGATTAAAGAATTAATAGATCTTTTTGATAAAATTTTCGAAATTATGAAAAAAGTAGAAAATATTGAATGAAAGGTTTTTATTTATAATTCTATTATTGAGAAAAAAGGTGTTAAAATGAAATTGAAAATATGCCCAAAACACGGCCCTTTCAGGGGTGAAAACTGCCCAATATGTGGAGATGAGGGTAAACTACTTCTGAATGACTGGGAATTGGAGGCAATAAGTAGAATTATAACAGGTATTTTAAGACATTTTCCGGAAAAATTCAATGTACATGTGGATGAAAGGGGCTGGGCAAGCATAGATGAAATTGTTGAAGGAATAAGAAATAAGGAAAGGAAATTCAAATGGTTGAAACCTCAGCATATCGAAGCGTTTATTTTAACAGATCCAAAAGGTAGGTTTCAGATGGATACACTTGAAAGAAAGGTAAGGGCTGTTTATGGTCATTCAATAAATGTTGATCTATCTGATCTGCCAAATGATAATTTGCCAGATAAATTATATTATGCAATAGTCCCTGAAGAAGAAGAATTTATAAATGAAATTGGAATTAAACCTGGAGAAAGGAAATGGGTTCATCTATCCAAAACATATGATGAAGCGTATATTGCAGGAAGACACAGGTCAGAAGATCCTTTGGTGCTTGAAATTAATGTAAAAAAGGCAATTGAAGATGGTATAGAAATAAGAAGGGCAACAAAGACAATATATATATCTAAGGATATTCCCCCTTACCTAATCAAGAAAGCTCGAAAGAGGCATGTTGAAATTCCAGATGAAGAGCTTAAGGAAATTGAATTGGAGAAAAAAAGAAAGGAAGAAAAAGAAAGGAGAAGAATGGAAGAAGAGGGAGATATTGAGTAAGGGCCGGTAGATCAGCTGGAAGATCGCCACACTTGCAATGTGGAGGCCCGGGGTTCAAATCCCCGCCGGTCCACTTAATTATGTGGTGATAGAATAATGAAAACATATTCAGATGCTGGTGTAGACTTTGATAGAAAGGATATTTTTCTTAGTGAGCTTTTAAAACAGATAAAATTTGAAAGATCAAAATTTTCGCCATTTATAGGTACTGGTCATTATTCAGCATTGGTGAATTTTAATAACTATCTTTTAGCTATAAATACAGATGGAGTAGGTACTAAGATGCTAATTGCGGATGAGATGCAGAGATGGGATACTGTTGGAATAGACGCTATAGCAATGAATGTTAATGATACCATATGTGTAGGGGCAGAACCTTTTGCATTCGTTGATTATCTTATTATCAGGGACTATGATCTAAAAAAGGCAAGGGATATAGGAAAAAGCCTCAATAAGGGTGCAAAAGATGCAAACATAAGCATTGTTGGTGGAGAGACAGCTGTAATGCCAGATATGGTTAATGGCACTGATCTCTCTGGGACAGCTTTAGGTTATGTAAAAAAGGGTAAAGAGATCACTGGTAAAAAAATAAAAAATGGAGATCTTATAATAGCGCTGAAAAGCTCAGGTTTACATTCAAACGGTTTTACACTCGTAAGAAAAATACTTAAAGAGCATAATATAAATTTAAATGAAAAATTTGGATCAAGAAAAATAGGTGATGTCCTCCTTACTCCTACAAAGATATATGTTAAACCTGTTTTAGATTTAATAAAAAAATCAAATGTAAATGGTCTTGCTAATATAACAGGTGGTGGACTAAGAAACCTTGTTAGGCTTTCAAAAATGAAATTTGTAATAGATAATATAATCGAACCTCAAAAAATTTTTAAATTTATTCAGGATCTTGAAAATATAGATCCTAAAGAAATGTACCAAACATTCAACATGGGCATGGGCTTTATGATAATAGCACCTGAAAATGAGGAAAATAAATTAAAAGAAATATTAAAAAAACATAGTGTGGAGCATAAAGTCGTTGGGTATGTTACTCAAGGTAAAGGTGTTTATTTGGAAGAATTTAAAGTTAGCTATGAACGTTACTAAAATCTATTATCTTATAAGGTACAAATGAAATGCCCGGGTATGTTCTTTCAAGATCCTCTATAACATATTTAAAAAGGTCGGATGATACAAATATTATGGATGAAATTCCCCTATGTGCAGCTTCCTGAGATGCTTTAACTGCTCCGAATTCAAAATCTATATTGATATTTAATTTTTTTAATGTTACGTAAGCCACCGCTCCAAATACACCAATTTTTTCATTTTCTGAAATTAAAGATTTTACTTTATTTATATCTACAGCTCTGGATCCCCCATCGCTTATGGATGGGAGTCTACATACCTTAATTGTACCAAGTTTTAAATCTATTATTCCATCAAGATCCCTGACGCCCACATCCTCACCTTTAAACGCATCGTTAATAGAAATACCTTGTGAAGGAGATTTTTTCCTCTTTGCTACTAGGTATCCATTTTCAATAAAAAGGCCTACCCTATCGTCCTTTTTTATATCTTCACCTGCAACTGCTTCTGTTGTCTTTATAATTTTTACTTGACCTATTATATTGGAAACATATGATCTTAATTCTTCTATCTTATCTATGACAAATGCTGTACCTTTTGGTGTTATGCGCATATCTTTATCTATTAATCCCTCTTTTCTCAAAATTTTAATATATTCTGAAACACCTTGTATTGTAATATTGACAACCTTTGCTATATCCTTAATTTTTTTATTTTCATGCATTATTTCAATGAGTATGGACAATTTTGTCATTTCACTCTTCTTGTTAAGCATAATTAATAAATTAAAAACAGAATTAAATATTTTATTGAATAAATTATGTAAAAACAAAAAAATTCATAAGGGTAATTAAGATTATGTTTTTATCATCAAATATAAAAAAAGGTGTGATAAATGTCATGGAAAGATGTTGAAGTAAGGGAACTCAAAGAGGGTAGTTACATAGTTATAGATGACGAACCATGCAGAATTGTTGAATATACTACATCAAAACCAGGGAAGCATGGTGAGGCAAAGGCAAGAATAGTTGCAATTGGTGTTTTTGATGGGCAAAAGAGGAGTGTTGTGTTCCCTGTAAAACACAAGGTAAAAATGCCCATAATAGATAAAAAAGTGGGTCAGGTAATTTCAATAATAGGGGACATGGCACAAATTATGGATACAAGTACATTTGAAACTTTCGAGTTACCAATACCCGAAGAGTTGAAAGGAACATTGGAACAAGGTAAAGAGGTTCAATATTGGGAAGCAATGGGAAAAAGAAAGATCATGAAGGGTTAAGATGCCTTCTCTATTAAAATTTGCCGACTCTGAATATACATACGATGATGCATATTTTGTAATATTCGGTGTACCTTTTGATGGAACGACAAGCTTCAGAGGGGGTGCCAGGTTCGCACCTAATGCAATAAGGGAGGCATCAATAAATCTTGAATCTTTTATATATGATAATAAATTTTTACTAAAAAATGCAAAGATCCACGACATGGGCAATTTGGATGAACATGGAAAAGTCGAGGATGTTGTTGATGATACAAAATTCACAATAGAAAAATTATTGGATGAAAAAAAGTTTCCCATAATGCTTGGGGGAGAGCATTCAATCACAATAGGTTCTGCTAAAGCATTGAAAAATTACGATTATGCGATATTATTTATTGATGCACACTCAGATTTTAGAAGTGAATATTTGGATGTTGAATTCAGCCATGCTTGTGTTTCAAGGAGAGCATTTGAATATTTAGGCAAAGAAAGAATAGCTTCAATTGGAGTACGATCTGTGTCGCCAGAAGAATTTAATGATGAATATTTTAAGGATTTTTACCACCTAAGTGCGAAGTTTGTTCATGAAAATGGTATAGAAAAATCTTTAGATATGGTTCTAGATCGTTTAAATGGTAGGAATATATATCTTTCTATTGATATGGATGGGCTGGACCCTTCCTTTGCTCCAGGTGTAGCAACACCTGAACCTTTTGGTTTAACTACCTGGGACCTGAGATATATAATAAATAATATTGGTAAAAGGCTCATAGGGGCGGATATTGTTGAAATTTCACCACCTTTTGATAATGGAAATACTTCCATGCTTGCTGCAAGGTTAGTCCAAGAAATTATTTCTTCAAAAAATGTATTTTAAAGTTATTTCTAATACAGGACATGAACTAAAAATTCCATCCAAAAGTTCGTAAAATATGGCTTTTTTGGTGATTTTTTAAGCAAAGTTTATATAGAAATTAGTTAATATCTATCGTGAGGTGCAAAAACCTATGGTTGGCGTAACTGAGCTAAGAAAAGTGGTTGCAAAGAAAACAGGGCTCAAGGAAAAGGATGTAAAAGCTGTTTTTGACACACTCTTCAAGGAAGTAATTGACAGAGTGAACAAAGGAGATAAAGTGGCAATAAAGCAGTTCGGTGTTTTCATGAGAAAGACACAAAAAGCCAAAAAAGCTAAAAATCCAAGAACAAAAGCAGTTATAAATGTACCATCAAAGAAAAAATTCGTATTTAGGCCATCAAAGAAAGTAAAATATTTATAAATTTTTATTTTTTTATTTTTTTAAAAAAATTTAAAGAGTATCCAGGACTGAATCTAGTCCGGATATCTTTGCTGCTTTTTTCATATCTGACAATGATTGTTTTCCATCAAGTATGTATGGGCTTTTTACACCAGTTAGAACAACAAGTACCTTCACTTTATTTTCCAATTCAGGATCAATTGAGGCACCCCATATGAGCTTTGCAGATGGATTTATCTGTTTCTGTATTAGTTCAGCAGCACGCTGTGCTTCCATTACACTCATGTTTGGATCTCCCACTATCCTTATTAATGCTCCCCTAGCCTGCTTAATATCAGCTTCAATCAAGGGTGAATTTATTGCATCATTTACTGCTTCCTGAACCCTGTCTGTTGATCCTTCTGATTCACCTATACCTATCATAGCGACGCCACCATCGGACATTATTGTTTTGATATCTGCATAGTCTATATTCACAAGGCCAGGTTTTGTTATTATTTCTGTTATGCCTTTTAATGCCTCCATTAAAACTTCATCAGCAACCTTGAAAGCCTGATCAAGTGGAAGCCTTGGAACAATCTCAAGAAGCTTATCATTGGGTATTACAATTGTAGTATCACAGAATTTTCTCATTCTGTCAAGACCATAAAGTGCCTGTTCCATCCTTACCTTTCCTTCAGCTGAAAATGGTAATGTTACAATTCCAATGACAAGTGTACCTGGATTTACTTCTTTTGCCACCTGTGCAACATAAGGTGCAGAACCTGTACCTGTACCACCACCCATTCCAGCTGTAACAAAAACAATGTCTGATCTTTGCAAAACATTCCTTAAATCTTCATCAGCTTCTTTTGCAGCCTCTTCGCCTATTCTTGGATCGGCTCCAGCTCCAAGACCTCTTGTCAACCTTTTTCCTAGCAATATCTTTCTATTTGCTTTTACATGCAAAAGATGTGGTGCATCTGTATTTGCGGCTATAAGAGTAGCTCCATATATTCCAGAATTGCTTAATCTTGTTATGGTATTTGTTCCTCCACCACCGCATCCAACAATCTTTATGTTTACTTTCAACTGTTCTACCAATTTTCTCAATTCTTCATCATCTGAAGATTCCACTGTCGGAGCCTGCTGTACCTGCGTATTTTGAATAGGTCTTGTGTAATTTTCCGGATCGGTTCCCAAAGCATTTTTTATTAAGCTTTTCATAATTAATACCTCCAAGTCATATTTTTGTCAGACAAGTTATTTAAATTGTCATATTTAAATCTTTCTGTTTAATTACCTGAAAGTGTCAAAAATTTTATACATCTTTTATATCTTAATATTGAAAAGGTGGAATAGAATGCTAGATATTAATTTAATAAGAAATTCACCCGATATTGTAAGAGAAAGTCAAAGGAAAAGAAATCTCGACCCAAGTGTGGTAGATAAAGTTCTAGAACTTGATATGATATGGAGGGAAAATCTTCAGGTACTTGAAAAATTGAGGAATCTTAAAAATAAAAAAATAGATGAAATATCAAAAAGTATTAGGGAAAAAAAAGATGTTTCAGAAATAAAGGCAGAGGTATCAAAAATAAATGAAGATATTGAGAAAATAGAGAAAATTGTGGAGGACACAAAAAATAAAAGAGATTCCTTATTATGGAATATACCGAACATACTAGATGATGATGTTCCATACGGAAAGGATGAGAATGATAATCTGCCAGTAAAATTCTGGGGAAAAGCTAAAGTTTTTAAGAATGATCTGGAAGAATTTCTTAAAAATTCTAGAAATTCTATGGAGTATGAGATTATAGATAAAAGACCTGTCAGCCACACGGATATTCTTGTTAAATATGATCTGGCAGATACGGATAGGGCTGGTAAAGTAGCAGGATCAAGATTTTATTATCTTAAAAAGGAGTTAGTTAAACTTGAACTCTCTCTAGAAATGTATGCTATAGAACATTTAATTAAAAAAGGTTTTACGGTAATGGAAACACCTTTTATGCTCTCAAAAAGAGCTATGGAAGGTGCGACTGATCTAGAATCATTTCAAGATACAATTTACAAAATAGATGGTGAAGATCTTTATCTTATCGCTACATCTGAACACGCACTCGCTGCATACCATATGGATGAAATCCTTGATGAAAATGATCTTCCACTTAAGTATGCTGGTATTTCTCCTTGCTTCAGGAAGGAGGCAGGATCACATGGTAAGGATACAAAAGGAATTTTTAGAGTACACCAATTCAATAAAATAGAACAGTTTGTTTATTGCAAACCTGAAGATTCAAAATTTTTCCATGAAGAAATACTGAAAAATGCAGAAGAAATTTATCAGAATCTAAATCTACCATACAGGGTAATAAATATATGCAGCGGCGATTTAGGAAATGTAGCTTCCAAAAAATATGATATTGAAGTATGGATGCCCGCCCAGGGTAAATTCAGGGAAGTTGTAAGTGCCAGTAATGTTAAAGACTACCAGGCAAGAAGGTTGAACATTAGAGTGAGAGGTAAAGAAAAAAATTATTTCCCCCATACCTTGAACAGCACAGCCATAGCTACAACAAGAACAATGGTAGCAATAATTGAAAATTATCAAAAAGATGATGGAATTAAAATACCAGATCCACTAGTAAAATATTTCGGTGATGATTTTATTAAATTTGTTAAATAGATTTTAGAAACATTTATATTTTTTCTTTCATGGGTGTATCTGGTTCCTGATTGGAAGAAGCATTGAAAATGATATGCTTAGACGACAGGAATCCATAGTGAGGGTCCTGGGCTACTGTGCGATTGCGATGTGTCATCGCTGCAATGAGCTTCAGTTCAGCAGGGCCCCCCAGAAGCCCTGGCATATGGGTCAGACGGCTAGATTGTATGATATCCGTTGTTGTTGCCAGGGCATAAAAATGGTTACGAAAGTTTTAATTACATTCATACAGTTATCAAAAATGTAGGTGGCACATATATGAACAGGTGCATAATCTGTGGTGCTCCAATTAGGAATGGACTAGGTTTATATTGCTCCGATTGTCTTTATGAACTAAAAAGGGTAAGACTCTCTGATGAAGAATCACTTCAGGAATTCATAGATAAGAGAATGGAAGAAAAGATGAAATATGTGCACCATGATAATATACCAAAATTAGAGAGGTGGTTTGAAATATGAAAATTGAAGAAATGGTAGTTAAGGATATAATGGCAAAGGATCCTGTTTTTGTTGAAGAGAATGATGTACTTTCTAAGGTCCTAAGCAAAATGAAAGAGAAGGGAGTGCATGAGGTTCCTGTGGTCGATGAAAAAGGGAAGGTGGTTGGATACTTTGATTATGAAAATTTGATGAGAAGGAGGAATATACCAATTACAGCTAAGATATCAACATTGATGATATATCCTCCAAAAATAGACGAAAATTATCCAGTTGTTGATGCAATTCTAGTAATGGTACAAAATGGTTTAAGGTCATTACCTGTTGTAGACAATGAAAACAAACTTGTAGGCCTTGTTTCGAGGACAGATTTCACCAGGGCGTTATTAAATTCAAATGAATATATGAATATAAAAGCGGATGAGATCATGGTTGAGGATCCAATCACCGTATACGAAAATGATGATGTATATGTGGCAATTGAAAAAATGAGGAATTTGAATGAAATGACCCTGCCGGTTGTTGATGAACATAACCATTTAAAAGGCACAATAAACATTGATGATATTTCGAATGCTTTGTGGAGAGTTAAAGACAGACTTACATATGGAGAAAGAAAAGGACAAAAAGAAAAAAAGGAACTTTATGTTAAGGATTTCCTTAATCCTCCAGTGTTTGTAGAAAAAAATGCTAAATTGAAAGATGTCATTAAAAACATGCTAGAAAACAAATCTTATGTGTGCACAGTTGTAAATAACGAAAACATTCCTATTGGTATAATAACACAAAAGGATATAATAGAATCATTTGCCAAAAAAAAGGAACAAGAAGGTGTAATGGTTCAAATAACTGGTCTTGAAACGGAAGATCCTTCTGTATTCGATATAATATATCAGATTATAGAAAAACATCTAAAAAAGATAAATAAATTTGAAAATTATGGGCCAAGAAATTTATCGATTCATATTGAAGAGCATAGGCAAGAGGGAAAGGAAATTGATTATACTGCCAGAGCTAAGCTTGTTACAGAAAAAAAGATATTCTATAAAAAAGATCATGACTGGAATTTATTTGGATTAATTGACCATGTAATGGAAAGCTTGTATAGAACTGTCAGAAAAGAAAAGGAAAAGGAAAAAGAACTCAGAAGATCTATGCCTTAGGTGATTTTATGGATCCAGACAAATATTTAAAAATGTTGGAAAAAAATGTTAGGTATGGAGAAATAAGATTTATGAAATTTAGTGTAACTAGCTTTGTGATGAAAAATGGAATACTTAGTGGTATTGAAAAAACTGAAGAGGAAGGTGTTGCTGTAAGGGCTCTTGGAAAAAATTTTTCATTTATTTCAACATCCAAATTGGATGATGAAAACATTAAAAAAACTTTAGAAAAAGCAGTAAAATTTGCTAAATCAGGTGAAGAGAGAAATGTAGATCTTTCAGATGAAGAAATAATAAAAGATCATTGGCAGGTTGATGAAAGAAAAAAAATTATGGAAGAACCTTTTGAAAATAAGATTTCAATTTTAAAGGATCTTGACGGTGTACTTTTAAGAGAGAATGTCCCAATGCGTTTACAAAGTTTAAGAGAAAAAATAGAGGATATAGAATTTTATAATACAGAAGGAACAGAAATAAAAGGGCATAAGCCTAACATTTTCTATTATTATATGATCGGTGTCCTTGAGGATGGAAACTTTGAACAAGGCTCACAGGAATTTGGTCGGAGTGGTGGTTACGAAGCATTTGACGAATGGAATCTTGAAAATGCAATTTCTGATGAGTCAAAAAAACTTAAAAAAATAGCCAAGAGCAGAAAAAGCCCTGAAGGAAAAATGGATCTTGTAGTTGGCCCTGAAGTTTCTGGTATTGTAGCACATGAATCCTCTGGTCATCCTAGTGAATCTGATAGGATTCTAGGCAGAGAAGCTGCACAGGCAGGTGAATCCTTCATTAAACCGAATATGATAGGAGAGAGGATAGGCACTGAAGTAGTGAATGTAATTGATGACCCCACTGTAGAACATAGTTTTGGATATTATAAATATGATTTTGAAGGCGTGAAAGCAAAAAAAAGATATTTATATAAAAACGGTAAAATTAATGAATTCCTCTTGAACAGAGAATTTGCAGGAATTCTAGGCACGAAGAGCAATGCTGCGGCTAGATCTTCATGGTGGGACAAGGAGCCCATTGTTAGAATGAGCACCACTTACATAGAACCTGGTTCATACACATTTGATGAATTAATAGAAGATGTTAAGTATGGAATATTCATGAATTCATTCACAGAATGGAATATCGACGACATAAGATTCAATGAAAAATATATTGGAAGGGAAGCATATATCATTGAAAATGGTGAAATAAAAGAACCTGTAAAAAGGCCCATTTTGGAAATAACAACTCCTGGTTTTTATGGCTCAATAGATGCTGTATCTAAAGATTTAAAATTCTTTGCTGGAACATGCGGAAAGGGAGATCCAATGCAGGGTGTTGATGTATGGATGGGAGGCCCATATATTAGACTGAGGAACATTTTCCTGAGGTGAAAAAAATGATTGATACCGATTTAATTGTTAAAAAGGCACTTTCAATGGGTGCGGACGAAGTATCTGCAATTTATGTTGAAAGTGATATAAAACAGACAAGGTTTTCAAATAGTATGCAGGATATTTATCTTAATTATTTGGATTCAGCCCTAGAAATTTTTATTTCAAAAAATAAAAAAACAATTTCAACAAGTATAAAAGATTACAAAAACATTGATGAAAAAATTAAATCGCTCATTAAATTAACGGATCAACTTCCTGAAAATAATGATTTTGTTGGTTTAAATTCTAAAAAGCAAACATATAGGGACCATGTGCCTGATGGAACACTTGAAAATTTAGATGATTTGACATACATGACAAAAAGAGCAATAGAAGGAGCACAGGAAAAAGGAGCGAAAAGAGTAGCAGGTACAATTTACCATGTAGTAGAAAATATTTCAATATCAACAAATTACAATACTGCAGAAGATAAGAATGTTAGTCTATTTTATTCTGTAAGGGCATTAAATGAAAATGGATATTCTGGCCAGGCAGCATTCCATACATCAGATCATAGATTGCTTGATGATTTTGATCCATACAATCTTGGCCAGGAGGCTGGAGATTTTGCATCCCTTGTAGGAATTCCTAAGGAAGGAGTTGAGGGAAAATTTGATGTTCTGTTCCATCCACTATGCTTTGGTTCTTTAATAACATACAGCGTTCAGATGGCATCGGCATATTTTGTTGATACCGGTATGAGCATATTTTCAGACAAATTGGAAAAAAGAATTGGAAGTGAAAATTTTACTCTATATGATGATCCTACTCTAGAATCTGGAACAGGTTACAGATTATTCGATGATGAGGGAACTTCAACTAGAAAAGTTACGCTTGTTGAGAATGGAATTGTAAAAAATATTTTGCATAACAATTCTACTGCAAGTAAATATGGTACTGAAACCACTGGAAATGCAGGTATAATTAGCCCTCAACCTTGGCAACCCGTTATGGAAAAAGGAAGAAGGAGTGTTGATGATATTATTTCAGAAATAAAGAAAGGTCTCTACATAGTGAACACATGGTATACAAGATTTCAGGATTATAGGAACGGTGATTTCTCAACAATTCCAAGAGATGGCATATTTTATATAGAAAATGGTGAAATTGTTGAATCTTGGAAGGGTATAAGAATAAGCGACAATATGATTAAAATATTTTCAAACATAAATGAGGTAAGCAATGAAACAATGCAGGTAAGATGGTGGGATGAGGTAATGCCTTCAATAGTTCCATATGTTCTTGTAAAGGATGTCAATATTACGAGATCTAAATAGTCTTCTTAAACCTCTTGCAAACCATATATACTTCCCTACTACCCTTTCTTGAAGATGGTGGGGTATAAAATTTACAGAAATCAAAGAATGCTTCAACTTCTTTTTTTATGTTAAATATATCCTGGCCATAAAAAAGTTTTATTATAAGAGAACCACCTACTTTAAGTAGTTGCTTTGATATTTCCAAAGCCCTCCTTCCTAGGTCTAAGGATTGCTGGTGATCCACTTCCTTAACACCAGATATTTTTGGAGACATATCTGATAAAATAACATCAAAACCGTCAGTGTTTTTTTCAACCATTTTTTCTTTGATTTTATTTATTATTTCATCATCAAATACATTGCCTTTGATATATGTTATTCCTTCAATATGTACTGGTTTTATGTCGACTGAAAAAACTGCTCCTCCATATGTTCTTTCCTTAGCCACTTGGCTCCAGCCACCTGGTGATGCTCCTAGATCGAGGACGCTCTTTCCTTTTTTAAAAATATAAAATCTATCATCTATATGCATCAGCTTATATGCTGCTCTGCTTTTATAATGCTCTTTTTTTGCAAGTCTGTAGTAATAATCCTGCCTTTTCATTTAAATTACCATAAAGCATTTTATATTTAATATTTGGTGATCAAAAATTATTATATTTCAAATTAAAAAAATTTTAAAATTAATTAATGCGATTCAGTCTCAAGGAATTTCTTATATTGATCTGCATTCATTAATTCATCAAGCTCTTTAAGATTTTCCATTTCAACTTCAATTAACCAAGCATTGTAAGGATCATTATTTATTAGTTCAGGGCTGTCTATGACCTTTTGATTTCTTGCTGTTACTTTTCCTGAAACTGGCGCATAAACATCCTCAACTGCCTTTACAGATTCAATTACACCAAATGATTTTCCCTTTTCTATTTTTGCATTTATCTCAGGTAACTCCACAAAAACAATATCCGTAAGCTGCTGTTGAGCATAATCGGAAACACCTATTTTTGCCTTTTTTCCTTCAACAAGAACCCATTCGTGTGTTTTTGCATATTTCATTCTATTATCTATTTCCATATTTGGTCACTATTACTAGAATGATTTATTAAAACAAAAAGTTTATGGTAGATAAAACAATCAATTAATATATGAGATCTTTCATAGGTATAAAAGTACCAGAAAATGAAAAAATTACTAGTTTCCAAAATGAATTAAAAAATAGATTTAGAATTAAATTGGTTGAAGCTGAGAATCTGCATATTACATTAAAATTTCTCGGTGAAATAGATGAAAAAAATCTTGATAAAATAATAAAGGCACTAAGAATGCTTGAATTTGAAAAATTTAAAGTAATAATGAAAGGGGCAGGAGCATTTCCAAAAGAAAATAATGCTAGGGTAATATGGATAGGTTTAATATCAAAGGAACTGAATGATCTTGGAGAAACTGTCTCAACAATTCTCAAAAATTATGGTGATGAAAAATTTTCACCGCACCTCACTGTAGGTAGATTAAAAACACCTGAAAACACAATTGAAGTTTTATCTAAATATAAAAACTTTGAATTTGGAAATATTATAGTAGAAAGCTTTGAGATTTATAAGAGCACACTTACACCGCAGGGACCTTTATACGAAGAAATAGAAAAATTTCCAGGAAGATAATTTAATGTGCTTTCTCTGCTGATTCACCAGTGCCTTTTTCACCAGTGCTTAGAGATATGTATGATGGGAATTTCTTCATTATTACTATATCTCCTACTGACTTTACCCATCTGTATGGAACAAGAACTGGCACACCATCCTCAACAAGAAGAGGATTCGTCTTTGATATGTAAAGGCCATAGGTTACTTGCTGATCAATATCTATTGATACATCTTCTATTGTGCCCAAAAGATATCCCTTGTCCGTATAAACTTCCAACCCAACTAATTCAGTAACTTCTGTTAGCATATAGATCCCATTTGGATATCTTCAATCCTTTATTTAAATTTTTATCATGATGAATTGATTAATTATTTTTTAATTATCCCTATAAAATTTTTAAATATTTCATTTCCAAATTCTGTATTTTCAACCTCTGGATGAAATTGAACACCATAAATGGGTTTATTCTCGTGCTTAAATGCTTGAATATTACAATATTCTGATTTGGCAAGGTGAATAAATTTGTCAGGAAGAACCTTAATCTCATCGTTGTGATTTTCCCAAACATAGAACCTTTTGGGAAGATTTTCAAAAAGATCATCATTCTCAATTATATTTAATTCAGTTTTTCCATATTCTGGTATTTTTGCAGGACCTACTGATCCTCCAAAATGCAATGCCATAAACTGAGCACCAACACATATACCTAGAATGGGTATGCCCATTTCAAGGTATTCTGATGTCCTCCCCAACTTTTGAACTTCGAATGATATGCTTGGTGATCCCCCTGAAAGAACTAAAGCGTCTACATTTTCATTTAATAGTATTTTTGGATCTATATCATTTGAAACTATCTTTGTTTCAATTTCTAAGTATTTTAGAACCCGCCATTCCCTATGGGTCCATTGGCCTCCATTATCCACAACATAAATTTTCATTAAAATAGAAAAATAGAAGGGATATAAAAAAATTTAGAAAAGACCCACAATCCTTCCATCTTCTGTAAGGTCTATATTGTAAGCTGCTGGTTCCTTTGAAAGACCTGGCATAGTCATTATTTCTCCTAATATTGGAACTACGAATCCTGCACCGGAAGAAATCCTGATCTCCCTTACCGTTACTGTGAAATCCTTAGGCACATTTATGGCCTTTGGATCGTCTGAAATTGATGACTGTGTTTTTGCCATGCAAACGAATGCATTGTCCATGCCAATCTTCTTTATTAATTTAAGATCATCTAATGCATCTTTGGTGAATATTACATCCCTTGCACCGTAGACTCTCTTTGCTATCTTTTCAATTTTTACCTCTACGGGTTCATTTATTTCATATGTGTAGTTAATTATTGGATCTGTGTTCTCATCCGCTGCCTTCATTACCTTTTTAGCTAATTCTATGCCTCCCTCTCCTCCCTTTTCAAATACCTCTGAAAGAGCCCAAGGAACCTTTTCCTCATCGAGCAATTCCATAAGAGTGGATATTTCTCTTTCCGTATCTGACTTAAATTTATTTATTGCTACAACGGCCGGAACACCAAATTTCTTTACATTGTTTATGTGAAATCTAAGGTTTTCAAATCCTTTTTTAACTGCATCTATATTTTCAATCGCAACATCCTTTGCTCCGCCATGGTGTTTAATTGCTCTTAGTGACGCTACTATTACTGCGGCATTAGGAGCAAAATTTCCTATTCTAGATACTATATCAAAGAATTTCTCTGCCCCTAGATCGGAACCGAATCCTGCTTCTGTAACAAAGTAATCAGATAATGGTAATGCAATTTTATCTGCAAGAATACTGTTATGACCATGAGCTATGTTTCCAAAAGGTCCTATGTGCACAAATGCAGGTGTATTTTCTGAGGTCTGAACAAGATTTGGTTTGAGTGCATTTTTCAACAGAGCTGCCATTGATCCAGATGCTTTAATGTCCTTTGCATAAACAGGTTTTCTATCCTTCGAAAACCCTACAAGTATTCTTTCTAGCCTCGATTTTAGATCTTTATAATTTTCACTCAATGCTAAAATTGCCATGATTTCAGATGCTGGGACAATATCAAAACCATCTTCATAAATAACCCCATTACCTTTTCCGAGACCCACAATTATTTGCCTTAAAGACCTGTCATTCATGTCTATTGTTCTTCTCCAATTTATTTTTCTAGGATCAATATCTGGGAGATTTCCCTGATAAATGTGATTATTTATCATTGCAGAAAGTAAATTATGTGCGGATGCTATTGCATGGAAATCTCCTGTAAAATGCAAATTTATTTCTTCCATTGGCTGAACTGTGGACTTCCCACCTCCTGTTGCACCTCCTTTTACACCAAATACAGGTCCAAGAGATGGTTCCCTTAGTGCAATTAAACTTTTTTTACCTAGCCTATTAATAGCCATTGAAAGACCTATGGATGTTGTTGTTTTACCTTCACCAGCTGGTGTTGGTGTCAAAGCTGTAACAAGTATCATTTTTCCTTTTCTTTTATTTTGAATCTTTTCTAAAATATCCATGGAAACCTTTGCCATATATTTTCCATAGGGCTCAAGGTATTCCTCATCTATTCCTGCCATCTTTGCTATTTCAGTTATTTTCTTTAATTCTACCATTCTTAAATCACCTCGTTAATTTTTATGTCAATACTTTTTAATATATTTTTTGATTCATTTTTTAAATTTTCCATTTCATCTTTCATTTTAAGTTTAAATACTTCGTCAGAAATATTCTTTAAATTTATCTTTACGTTCATTAATGCACCATTTATAGCAGCATCAGCGAAATAGGCTGAACAAGCACCGTCAGATATTGCATTCTTATTGCCTTTTTCTACAACCACAGATGCAAGTTTTATTACTTCAAGACAGAGCTTCGCTGTATTTAATGGTACCTCGCATGCTTCTTTGCTTGCTTCCTCAATTTTTGCTTTCCTTAGAGAAATTTCTTCATCTGTATTTTTAGGCATCTTATAGGCATCCATTATTTTATTGAAAACAACAACATCATCGTCCATTAATTTCAAAAGTTTGTCCCTGAGGCTTACTGCCTTTGAAACCACATCTTTCATTTCATTTTCATATTCAAGGTACTTCTTCTTTCCAATCGTGAGATTTGCTACCATAGAACTCAAAGATGCTGCAATGCTTCCAACAAGCGCACTAGCAGCACCGCCTCCTGGAGTAGGAGAACCACTTGAAAGCTCGTTCAAAAATTCCTTAATTCCCATGTCTTCCATCATATAATTACCACCTTCCATAATCTTCTTTTCAAGAACTTGAGATGACGAAAAATTTTCCAGGCGAAGATAAAAATCTGATACCTTAACTAAAGCATCCAAAGGTACAAGGCCTACTATTTCAGAACCTACTATTGACACACCATATCTTTCAGCTTCCATCTTAACAAGTTCATACGCCCTGTATATTGGTGTCTCTTTGTAATTAATTAAATTCATTGATACTTGAACTATACCCCTTTCCTTTAACTCAAAACCAAGGGCCCTGACATTTTTAAGGCCACCAGTTTTTTCTCTAACACTTTTTGCTATTTTCTTGGCTATGCTAATGTCTGATGTGCCTAGATTAACATTAAAAGCAATTAAAAATTCTCTTGCACCTATTATTGTTGCTCCAGCTTTGCCTATTTCCTGAGGGCCATAATCAGGTTTCCATTTTTCTTCTTTAATATGTTCTTTTAATTGCTCATATTGAAATTTTTCATTTCTTATATCTGGAAGACTCTTTCTCCAATCAACTTTAGCAGCTTTTTCATATAGATAAACTGGAATGCTAAGTTCATTTCCTACTTTTTCTCCCAGTTTATTTGCAAGTTCAATGCATTCATCCATGGTTGTATCAAATAATGGTACAAATGGTACAACATCAGCTGCACCAAACCTTGGATGTGCACCTTTATGTTTTTCCATATCTATTAATTCAACAGCCTTTTTTATGCCGTAATATGCTGCTTCTACTGCAATTTCTAATGGTGAAATAAAAGTTATAACACTTCTGTTATGATCAGGATCCAATTCAATATCCAAGATCTTTATTTCCTTACTGAAAGATATGGCCCTAGCTATTTCATTTACAATCTCTCTATTCCTGCCCTCACTGAAATTTGGAACACATTCTACTAATTTCATCTCTTACCCGTAAGCACAGTAACGATAAAAATATTTTTAAAAATTTTATTCTTCTATTCTAGGAGCGAGCAAGAAAACACCTGTCCCCTTGCCATTACAAATATCAAATTCAATTTTGACAGGGTAATCTGTACCTAGATTAACAGTTACATATTCTGAATTTATTGCCTTTATGAATCTTAATAGGTAATCAACTGGATATAAACTTTTTACCTCAGAATCACATTTAAGATCCTTCAACAAATCCTTTGGTATTATTAATCTAGTCGAATCTTCATCTCCTGTAGAGTATAACCTAAATTCTGTTGGTGTAATATGTAAAGTAATATTATCTGAAATGTTTTCAGCTACTTTAATACCACCAGCAAATTGCTCCGTGGGAACTACAGCCTTTGCAGGTAAACCAAGAGATGGAACTTTAGGAACGGTTATTGATGAGGGATCTATAGTTTGCATAGTCCTGCTTAAATATCCCACAGTAAGCAATAATTTTGAATCCTCTTTTTTCATTTCTATAACATCTGTAGAGCTTGTATTCTTTAAAAAGTCCTTTATTTTTTCAAGATCAATACCAAGTTCAGTATCCTCTGTGACATCGTATTCAAGAAATGCCTCTTTATTTAATTCAAGAACAATCATGGCAACATGTGCTAAATCCACACATTTTACACTTAATCCTTTTTTTGAAAATTCAAATTTTGCTTCTGTTACCAATGTGAGTAGAAGATCTGTAACTTCCTTTAAATCCTTAACATTCATTTTTATATCCATTTACGATCCCATTTAGTATATTTACAAAGGATATATTAAAACTTTCTTGAAAATTGCCTATTAACAATAATAATATTTAATCTTTAATTGAAGATATAATTTATATATTTACAGTTATTAATCCAAACCATGGTCAAAGTAAAAATAATAGTTAGCTATAAGGAAGGTGTTGAAGATCCTGAGGGACTAGCCATAAAAAAAAGTCTAAATCTGCTGAATTTTAATAATGTAAAAAATGTTACAGTTTCAAAGCTTTATGAAATAAATATTGAGGGAGATTCATCAAGTGTAAAAAAAGAAGCAGAAGAAATGTGTGATAAGCTCCTTGTAAACCCTGTAATTCATAAATATAAAATAGAAGTGGAAAAAATATGATAGAAAAAATTGATGAAAGATATAATGTTTATAGAATAAAAATAAGATCAATGGAAGAACAGGACCTTCTTCGAATTAGCGATCAATTAAGTCTTGCCCTTAACTTTGAAGAGATGCTGAGGTTGAGAGCATATTTTAGAAATCTTGGGAGGGATCCTACAGATGTTGAACTACAAGCAATAGGTCAAGCTTGGAGCGAACACTGTTGCTATAAAAGCTCTAAATTTGTTCTTAGAAAATATATAACAGGTATAAGGGCAAAACAGGTTATTTTAACAGGTGAGGACGCTGCAGTTGTTGAGTTTGATAAAGACCACGCATATGTTTTCAAAATGGAAAGCCATAATCATCCAAGCGCAGTGGAACCGTATGGAGGTGCTGCTACAGGCGTAGGTGGTATAATTAGGGACGTACTATGCATGGGTGCTAAGCCAATAGGCCTGGTTGATTCAATATTTTTCGGTAATTTGAATTATCCGTATGATTCCTTACCTAAGGGTGTTAAGCATCCGAATTACATATTCAATGGTGTTGTATCCGGTATTAGGGATTATGGAAACAGAGTAGGTATACCAAATGTAGCAGGAATTACATATTTTGATGATAGATTTATTACAAATGTATTGGTAAATGCAGGCTGCATTGGAATTGCGAAAAAAAGTAATATAATAAGAAGTATGGTTGATAGAGTGGGTTACAATCTCGTTCTAGTTGGTGGAAAAACAGGCAGGGACGGTATCCATGGCGTTACATTTGCCAGTAAAGTATTCAAAACCGGTGAAAATGTAGAAAAAACGGCTGTTCAGTTAGGAAATCCAATTATAAAGGAACCTTTGATCCATGCTGTCCTTGAAGCTGTTGATAAAAAATTAATATACGGAATGAAAGACCTTGGTGGGGGCGGTCTTTCAAGTGTAGTTGGCGAAATGTGTCTTGCAGGAGGTGTAGGAGCAGAAGTGCATCTCGAAAAAGTTCCATTAAAAGAGAAGGATATGTCTCCCTGGGAAATATGGATAAGTGAATCTCAAGAGAGAATGATGCTTGCAGTTTCAGATGAAAATTTAAATCAGTTAATGGAAATATTTTCATTATGGGATCTTGAGGCAACTGTTATAGGCCGTACTATTAAGGATGAAAAATTGATATTATATTTCCATGATTTGGTTGTTATGGATCTTGACACGCATTTCATTACTTCTGGACCTGTTTATTGCAGGCCATATGTGATAAAATATCCAGCACAGATAAAAGAGGATATGATACCACCTGAACCTAATTATAATAGAGTTTTTCTCAACCTTTTAGAAAATCCAAATATTGCATCAAAGGCATATGTTATTAGGCAATATGATCATGAAGTCAAAGGGAATACCGTTTTGAAACCTCTTGTTGGGATAATAGGAAAAGAAACTCATGGTGATGCATCTGTATTAAAGCCACTAATTGATTCTTACAGAGGAATTGCATTAACATCGACATCAAATCCAAAATTAACGTCAATTGATCCCTACTGGGGTGCAATGTCCATAGTTGATGAAGCTGTAAGGAATTTGGTCTCAGTAAATGCATCCCCAAATTCATTTGCGGATAATTTAAATTTTGGTAATCCAGAAAATCCAAAGGTTATGGGAGATCTTTATGAAGTTGCCAGAGGTCTATCAGATGCAGCAAAATATCTGAAAATTCCATATGTATCTGGCAATGTTTCATTGTACAATGAAACGAACGGTGAATCAATACCACCTACACCTACATTAATGGGTGTTGGCATAGTTAAAGATATTAGGAAAACTGTATCATCAGATTTTAAGGATCATAATGACATTATTTATGTAATAAATGAAACATACCAGGAAATGGGTGGATCAATATATTATGACTTAATGAATTACAGAAGTACAATAGTACCGAAGGTAGATCTTGAAAAATTGAATAAAAGTTACAAAACATTGCTAAAAGCTATGGATAAAAGATTGATAAAATCATGTCATGATATTTCTGAGGGAGGAATTGCAATTTCTCTTGCAGAAATGTCCATAGGTGGCGATCTTGGTTTGGAAGTGAATGTAAGTGAAATAGGAAACATAAGATCTGATTTTAAACTATTTTCTGAATCAAATACAAGATGGGTGATAGAAGTTTCAGAAAAAAATGAAAGGGATTTTGTAAAGATGTTTTCAAATTTAAATATATATAAAATTGGAAAAATTAAAGATAATGGAGAATTCAAAATATATGACGGAAAAAGATTACTTATAAATCAAACTGTCAATAATTTAAGAAGGCATTGGACAATGTTTCCTGTGGAGGAATCAAAATGAAAAAGGATGAGATAAGAATTGCAATTTTAAGGATAGAGGGAACAAACTGTGAGGAAGAATCTTACAATGCTTTTAAAATACTTGGGACTAAACCTGAATATGTTCATGTTAATGAACTTTCAAGAGGTTTGAAAAAACTCAATGATTACCAGATGATTTTCATACCCGGAGGTTTTTCAGGCGGTGATTATGTTCGAGCAGGTGCAATTTTTGCCTCAAGGATGAAAGGTACAATTTCAATGGATTTGAAAAAATTCATAGATGATGGTAAGCTTGTAATTGGTGTTTGCAATGGTTTTCAAGTATTAATAGAATTGGGATTCCTTCCAGGAATAAATACAGATTGGAGTGAAAAGCCACAGGCAGCTCTAGCCCCTAATATATCAAACAGGTTTGAGTGCAGATGGATTTATGTAAAAAAAGAAAAAAATTCGTGTGAATTCCTGAAAAATATAGATGATGGAAAAATTATAGCTTTACCAATTGCACATGCAGAGGGTAGATTCATATTTTCTAAAGAAAATGAAAAAAAATATTTGGAGCACATGATAGATAATAATCAAATTGCATTAAGATATGTGGATCCAAATGGAAATTATGAAGAATATCCATGGAATCCGAACGGCTCATTATACAATATTGCTGGTATTTGCAATGAAAATGGAAATGTTTTTGGATTAATGCCTCATCCTGAGAGGGCTTTTTCAAGATATCAGCATCCAGGCTTTTATAGAAATTTATATGAGGAACCAGGAAAAAAAATATTCAAAGGAATGGTAGATTATATAGTTAAAAAATTTTGATGGAAGATTTTTTTAATTTACTTAACATCTTTTTAAAATTTTCTAAAAAAGCACTTATCTTTTTTAATAAGTTTATAAAATATTTTTTAATTATGAAATATCTTGATTTATAAATATTCATTTATTTTTTAAAAAAACAAACATTTAAAAATTAATTCTCCTTATACCATGGTTGATGCAAAAAAGTGGCTCAAGGTATCCACTTGAATACTTTAAAAATAAAAGTAATTATAGGTGGTATATACTCACCGTTGTTTTGCTAGGGGCGTTTATGTCTGCCCTTGACCTGAATTTAATGAATATAATAAATCCAGAATTGGAACATGTATTCCATCAACAATTATTTATTGTGGAATGGGCTACAATAGCATACCAATTAACTTTAACTTCTCTGCTTCCAGTTCTGGGAAGGGTTTCAGATATAATTGGAAGAAAAAAATTTTACAATATTGGCTTTGTAATTTTTATAATTGGTTCTGGTATGGTGGGTTTGGGCCTTTCCATACAATGGATTATAGGATGGAGAATTCTTCAGGCCGTAGGAGCAACATTTCTCCAAAGTAATAGTATTGCAATAATTTCTGCAAATTTCCCTGGAAATGAAAGAGGAAAAGCAATAGGTATCCAAGGTGCTGTTCAGGCTACAGGTATGGCAATTGGACCATCATTTGGTGGATTTTTAATTCAGTATGTTTCATGGAATTATGCTTTCTATATTAATGTACCTGTAGGTATTATAGGGACAATACTTGCATTGCTTATTTTACCAGAATCAAAATCTGAAGCAGGTTATGAAAAAGTAGATTATGTTGGCGCTGCTCTATTTACTTCATTTTTAGCTATTTTCCTTTTTAATTTTTCAATGAGCTCAAGTAAAGGTTATCCTCTAATACAAATGTATGTTTTATACTTAGTTTCAATAATTTTACTTATTGCATTTATTTTCCATGGCAGAAAAATTAAAAATCCAATCATAGATTTTTCTTTGTTTAAAAATATTGAGTATGTTGCTGGAAATTTTGCAGGGTTAATTTCATATCTTCTTATTGGTGGTACAATGTTCATAGTACCATTTTATCTTGAATATGTCCTAGGATATAAGCCATCCCTAGCAGGTACATTGCTTGTAATAATACCCGCTTTTATGGGTGTTGGGACTCCAATAAGTGGTGCCTTATCTGATAAAATGGGATCTTACAAGCTCACTATAACGGGATTTATTCTTATGACCATATCCATTTTATTACTTTCAACTGTCTACTATCACACATCAATCTTTGAAATTATTTTTCTTTTCTTGATTTTAGGTCTTGGCATGGGTATTTTTACAGCACCTAACAATAGTTCAATTATGGGAATGTCCCCCCCTGGAAAACTAAGCCTTGTGGGTGGCTTCCTGAATATGATGAGAAGTTTAGGCCTTATATTTGGTGTGAGCATAGCAACATTTGTTTATGAATCGTATGTTTTAAATGGTTACCTTGAAGAAAATAAGACTATTGTGCTTTCAGCGTTTACGCATGCTATGTTCATTCTATTTATATTTTCCATAATAGGTTTAATACTTACATTAATAAAAAGGAAGGAATCAAAAGAAAAGATAACTGTTCTTCCAGAAATTGGATAATTTCATTCCTTATCTTTAAAGTCAGGTATGATTTCAATTACATATCCATTTATAATGGCGGTAATTATCTTTGCTCTTGCTTTCGTAAGATCTGTCCAAAGAGTTTTTCTGGAAATTCCCAATTTCTGGGCTGCTTCCTCCTGAGTTAAATTTTCCACATCCACTAACTTAAGGGCTTCCAATTCTGAGACATATAGAAATATTTTACCCTCAGGCTGTCTACCAATAGGACCAAACATTATTACATTTGGATTTATTGAAATCCATCTCGGCCCTCTTCTTCTTCCTCTCCAAGGCATCATGATTATTAAAAAGATGTATTCATATTTAAATTCTTTTTGTTAAAATTCATTTAAATTTTAATATAAAATATATTATAATTTAATACAAAAATATCTTATTAAAAAAATGATTAATCTTAAAGGAAAAATTGTAAAATTGTTTTTTAATATTTAAAAAATTTTTCATTAAAGACTGTAAAAAATTTTATATCATTAATGTAATAATCCTGGTGAGAATAGATGGGTATAATTAATAATCCTTCCGTAAGCATGATTGTAGGTCTTGTTGAAAGAGTAAGTGATTTAAAAAATCCTGAAGATGTTGCTCAAATAGATGATGATCTAGGCATGGAAAAATCAGAATTCTTCAATATTATAGATGATGCAGAAACATTGGATCTTGTAAAAATAGTTGACGGAAATATACAACTTACAGATTTCGGAATAAAATTTGCAAATTCAGGTATTCAGGAAAGAAAAAAGCTCTTAGCTGAAAAAATAAAAAATATAGAACCTTTCAAAACTGCGATAGAAATACTAGAACATAAACCAAATAAAAAAATGAACAAAGAAAAGTTTTTAGAAGAAATGAAAAAATATTTTTACTCAATAGATCAGGACAAATTGTTTAAAGTGATTGTTAACTGGGGGAGATACACTAAGCTTATTGGTTACAGCATAGATAATGATGAAGTATATATATACAAATAATTAAAAAGCTAGAAAAAATTAATAACTTTTTATTTATTACGGATTGGGAAATGAGAATAAGACAACCAATAATAGGAGTTTTAGGTCATGTTGATCATGGAAAAACATCTCTTTTAGATGCTATTAGGGGTACATCCATATCAAAAAAAGAGCATGGGGGGATAACACAGCATATAGGGGCTACGGAAATACCTATTGATACAATATATGAAATTTGTGGACCTTTGATAAAAGAAAAAAATTTTAAAGTTCCTGGCCTCTTATTTATTGATACTCCAGGTCATGAGGCATTTACAACATTAAGATCAAGAGGAGGATCACTCGCTGATATAGCTGTCCTTGTAATTGATATTAGGGAAAAAATAATGCCTCAGACCATAGAGAGCTTAAATATTCTTAAAAATTATAAAACACCTTTCGTAGTCGCTGCAACTAAATTGGATTTAATAAGCGGTTGGAGAAATTCACAAAATAAACCATTTATACTTGCCATTAAAGACCAAAGTGATCTTGTCAAGAATGAACTTGATAGATCCATATATGAAATTTCTGAGCAATTATTTCACCATGGATTTTCTGCCGAAAGATATGATAGAATAAGTGATTTTACTAAAAATGTTGCAATAGTGCCAGTCAGTTCAAAATTAAATATTGGCATAGCTGATCTGTTGCTAATACTAATCGGTTTAGCACAAAGATATCTTGAAAATGAATTAAAAACTGAGGATGGACCAGGTGTTGGGACTGTTTTGGAAATAAAGGAAGTTAAAGGACTTGGAAAAACTTTAGATGTAATTCTTTATGAAGGAACAATAAAAAAGGGTGATATAATAGTTCTTTCTGGAAAGAGTAAACCTGTTGTTACTAAGGTAAAGGTGCTTTTGAAACCAAAGCCTTTGGATGAAATAATGGATCCAAAGGATCCATTTGTTCAGGTTAAAGAAGTTTCTGCTGCAGCTGGTATTAAAATATCCGCTCCAGATATAGATGATGTTCTCCCTGGAGGGACACTAAAAGTAGCTACACTAGAAACTTTAGATAGAATAATAAATGAAATTAAAAATGAATCTAAATTATCAATAAATCTATCTGAGGATGGCATAGTTATAAAAGCAGATGCAAAAGGATCATTGGAAGCATTGAGTTATGAACTAAACCTGCTAGGTGTCCCAGTAAAAAAGGCTGAAATAGGTGATGTTTCCAAAAGGGACATTGTGGATGCTGAAACTTCACCAGACCCATTAAAAAGAATTGTAATTGCATATAATGTCAAAGTTCCACAGGACTTGTTTTCAGATGAAAAAGTAAAAATTATTGAAAGCAAGGTATTGTACGAGATAATAGATAAATATAAAGAAACTATTGAAAAAGAAAAGGAAAAAATTGAAGAGGAAAAGAGGGGAAAAATAAACTACCCTGCTAAAATAAAGGTTCTCGAAGATTTTATATTCAGAGCATCTAAGCCGGCTATTGTTGGTGTTAGAGTCCTTGCAGGAACAATAAAACCCAGTTTGAAATTAATGACAGAAGATGGAAAAAGTGTTGGAGAAATAAAAAGTATTAGGGATAAAGAACAGACTTTGAAAGAAGCAATAATGGGCCAGGAGATTGCAGTTTCAATTTCTGATGCAATTATAGGAAAAAATGTTAAACCTGGGGATATTTTATATTCAGATCTTACTGAAGAGGATGTTAAGAATCTATCTGAAACAGAGCTAACATACGAAGAAAAAGAAACATTGAACGAAATAATTTCAATAAAAAGAAGGGAAAAGCCCTTTTGGGGTATGTAAAGTTATTTAATTAAATAATACCCGGCACTTTTCTGTCTGGCCACTCTTTTAACATATCCTTTATTCATTAATTCCTGCAAAGCATTATTCACAATACCTTTACCTAGGCCAGCAGCTTTCATTATATCATCAGCTGTTTTTAATTTATCTTCAGCAGATGCCCCCAGCTTTTTCATAGCTTCATAAACCTTTTTCGCATTTGGAGTTAATGCCTCATCAGCCATATTGTATCACCTTCAAAATTCTTATGTATATACGTTATATTTATAAAATATTTAAATTTTTTTAGACCGGTTTTCTGGCCTGAAAAGTATCATCAAAAAAAGTTTTTATAATATACCATTATATTCCCTGAATAGAGCGATGTTCCTTCTGGAGAAGCTCAGGATGTGCTAAATATGGTTAAAAATATGTATGATTACATCGGAGAAGTATGGAAGAGACCCAGAGAGGGTTGGCTTGGAGAGCTGCAGTGGGAGAGAATGATATCCTGGAGAAAAGGCCCAGCAATAACGAGAATAGAGAGACCAACAAGGCTTGATAGAGCAAGGGAACTAGGATATAAAGCGAAGCAGGGTATAATTGTTGTAAGATCCAGGGTAAGAAGAGGTGGATTTAATAAACCAGCCATAAGAGCAGGTAGAAGACCTAAAAGAAGAGGCATACTGAAATTAACACTTAAAAAAAGCATACAAAGAATAGCAGAGGAAAGAGCTGGTAGAAGATATCCCAATATGGAGGTCCTGAATTCATACTATGTTGGCGAAGATGGTATGTACAAATACTATGAAGTAATTTTAGTAGATAGGTCGCATCCAGCAATACTTCATGATAAAAACCTTTCCTGGATAACAAAACAGAAAGGAAGGGTTTTCAGGGGTAAAACTTCCTCTGGCCAAAAAGGTAGAGGTTTAAGGAAATCTAGAGGACTAAAAAATTAAATGAAAATTTTACAAATATCCGACCTTGCACCACCTCACATAGGTGGTGTTGAGAAGGTTGTATGGAAGTATGCAAGTTTATTATCTAAAGAGGGAAATGATGTTAGTATTTTAACATCCTCTTTGCCAAATGTAAAAAATAAGGAAAGAATAGAGAATGTAACTTTTAATCGTGTCCCAAAGATTGCACTTGCATTACCATCTCTTTATACAAATGATTTTGAAATAATACACACCCACTCATATATTTCATTTTTTGATCTAAGCATTGAAAAAAAGATAAGAGGAAGTGTTATAATAAAACATGTTCACAGTGTTTATGGATCTGACCTTGAAAATTTCACCGGATGGTCAGTGTCCAGGATTTTTTCAAAAATTGAAAGATATCTTTTATCTGCGGATTGCACAGCATACATTGTACCTAGTGAATTCACAAAAAAGAATCTTAGGAATTTTGGCATAAATAAGGAAATACATGTAGTGCCACACGGAACAGATTATGAAAAATTTCCTGAAAAAGAAAAAGCGAGAGAATTCCTTAATTTACCAAAAGAAAAAAAAATAATTGGATTTATAGGAAGGATGTCTTCAGGGAAAGGCCCACAGGATCTTGCAAAAATTTGGGGAGAAATTAAGAAAAAATTACCTGATTCAATTCTAATTTTCATAGGTCCAGATCCAAATGTAAAAACATCCGGAATTGTTGGAATTTCAGAACAAGTGAAAAAAATAATTGCTGAATCCGGCTATAAAGAAGATGTTATTTTCACTGGTATGGTTGAGGAAGAAAAAATGCCCTATTACATCGCATCATTGGATTTGTTTGCTTCACCTAGCATTAATGAAGGATTTGGTTTAACAATTCTAAACAGCATGGCCGCAGGTGTTCCAGTGGTAGCTTACAATAACAGTGCGATACCTG
This sequence comes from Thermoplasmata archaeon, assembly GCA_023261755.1. Taxonomy (GTDB): domain Archaea; phylum Thermoplasmatota; class Thermoplasmata; order Thermoplasmatales; family ARK-15; genus ARK-15. The sequence goes on from JAGDXS010000012.1 coordinate 41,104, forward strand.
AAGTAGTAGGTGATGCAGGTTTGCTCGTACCAACAAAGGATCTTGAATCACTAAAAAATGCCATAATCAATATTCTTTCAGATGAAAAATTGTATAGAGAAATGTCTACAATGGCAATGTTAAGGGCCTCCCAGTTTACATGGAACAAAGCGGTAAATTCTCTTTATAATATATATTCAAATTATTTATGAGAATTTTTGTATTCAATAGCACTCTTCACTAAACCATAATGCAACCTGGATGGATTAAGCGGTCTACTTTTGAATTCCGGATGAAACTGTGATCCCACATAGAATGGATGATCTTTTAATTCAAAAACTTCCATTCTTGTACCTGATTCATCAACTCCTGTGAAAATCATTCCATGATCTTCTATTTCCTTTATGAATTTAGGATTTACCTCGTACCTGTGCCTGTGCCTTTCATATATTATTTCTGCATTATAAAGCCTTCCGGCCATTGATTCCTTCTTTAAAATAACCTTTTGGGCACCTAATCTCATAGATCCACCTAGATTTTTTATATCCTTCTGCTCAGGCATTAAATCAATAACTGGATATTTTGTATCTGGATAGAATTCTGTGCTATTAGCTTCTTTATAATTTAATACATTCCTTGAAAATTCTACTACTGCCATCTGAAAACCTAGACATATACCTAAGAAAGGTATTTTATTCTCTCGTGCATATTTTGCGGCTAATATCTTACCTTCTGTACCCCTTACACCAAATCCTCCAGGAATAAGGATACCGTGAACATCCTCTAGCAAATTTTTTCCAGATTCAATGTCTTCAGCATCTATCCACTTTATATTGATTTTTACTTCAAGTGCTGATGATACGTGTGTGAATGCTTCTATGTGACTCAAATATGAATCCTTTAAATGAACATACTTTCCCACAATTGCTATATTTACTTCCTCCTTGGGATAATAAAGCTTTGAAAGATATTCCTTCCATTGGCTTAAATCAAGCTTTTTGCCATCTATGCCGAGTTTCTTTTCAATGTATTCATCCACCTTTTGCTCTTCAAACATTGTTGGAACTTCATAAATTGTTCTTTTAGCATCTGGTGCACTGATCACTGCCTCAACAGGAACATCGCAAAAATCTGAAATTTTTTCTTTAGTTTCCTTTGTTAATGGAACTTTGCACCTTCCTACTATCATATCTGGTTGAATACCAAGTGCTCTTAATTCCTTTACACTATGCTGCGTAGGTTTAGTTTTTTGCTCTCCTACTGCATCTACTATTGGAACCAGTGTTGTATGAATAAACATTCTGTTTCCTTCCCCAAGTTCTCTTCCAAGCTGTCTGAGTGCCTCCAAAAAAGGCATTGATTCAATATCACCTACGGTTCCACCTACTTCGATCAAAACAACATCTGCATTGGATGTATTTGCCACTTTTTTAATCCTCCTCTTAATTTCATCAGTTATGTGAGGAATTATTTGAACTGTTTTTCCTAAATATTCACCTCTCCTTTCTTTCTCAATTACTGCTTTGTAAACTTTTCCAGTGGTTATATTGTTTTCAGTGGATAATGAAATATCAAAAAACCTTTCATAATTTCCAAGGTCTAAATCAACCTCAGTACCATCATCTAAAACAAATACTTCCCCATGCTGGTAAGGATTCATAGTTCCAGCATCATAATTTATGTAAGGATCTATTTTAATCGCTGTAACCTTGAGACCCTTACTTTGGAGAAGCTTACCTATGCTTGATGTTGTAATTCCTTTTCCTAGACCTGAAATAACTCCACCTGTTATAACTATTAATTTCATGCATTAGATTATTGTTATCTTAAAAATAAACCTTTTTGAAATTTAAATTTAAAATAAAAGATTATTTTCCAACCATTTTTGCAATGGTTGTATTTATGTATTCTGCTTCCTCTTTTTTCAAGATTGCAGCACCTATGTATCCTTTGGGTAAGAATGTAAATTCCACGTTATATCCTGAAATATTTGTACCATACGGATTTACTGGCACTTTTGTTGAAATTTTAATATAACTACCTTTTAACATTGAGGCTACATTTGCAGATATGCTGGATATGTTTGAAAGGCTGACCATAAATGAACCATTGCTGTTAAGATACTTGTTGATATCTTGGATATCCACGTTTGAAAGACTTTTTTGGATTAATCCAGCCGTGGCTGGACCAAATACTAATAATGCCGCACTACCACTTTTGCCCTTTGAGAGAAATATGAAGTTTTTATTGGTTATGTATATGGTTCCAGAGTATTGTGGTCTGTTTACTAACTTATTATCTATTTTTAAAAGTATAGCACCAGGATGACTGAATAGAAGAAGTTCCTGCTCCGGCATAGATTGATTCTGCTGAACATTTTGAACACTATACGGCTGTCCCATCTGTTGAACACCATTATTTTCTGTATACGTTGCAGGAGTTATGTTCTGTGGAGATTGAAATCCAGTTGGATATTGCTGTTGAGGTGAATAACTTGGTTGTGGACCTGGCGGTGTTTGCGACCCATAATACCCAGGGTACTGCTGTTGAGGTGGTGGATAATTGGGTGGTGGGCCAGGAGGTGCTTGCTGTCCGTAATAACCTGGTCCCTGACCATATTGCTTTGGCTTTTTACGCCTCATAAAAATGAAAAGAATAATGATAATAACTACTATTATAATCAATATTAAAATTATAAAAAGCCAAGGAAAAGAAGAATATTTTGATACATTTAAAGGTACAACCAAAGATTTTCCTTCTACTTTTATTGTTCCGGTAGTGTATTGTGCAGAATAACCCGAAGGCAATGAAATTTTATAATTATAAGTACCATTCTTTACTATAAAAGTAATGGATGTCCCCGTTGTGTATTTTGTTGTTCCATTCAATGTGACAGACCATGATGTCCCTGATGGTAATCCTGATTCTTCAAATATGATATAATATTCATTCTGTTGCATCTGAACAAAAATTACATATTTTGTAATGCTTGAACCAGTCACAGTAATTGTTCCAGAAGATTGTACTATCGAATAGCCAGAAATTTGTTGAATTGAATATGTGTATGTTCCATTGGGCTCATAAAAAGTTATTGATGTTGTCGAGGATGTATTTGAAGTTCCATTCAATGTGACAGACCATGATGTCCCTGATGGTAGTCCTGATTCTATAAACATAATTGAATATGTTTTAACCGTTATTAAAGTGAATCTAATTGACTGTGAAACAGATGCTCCATTTACTGTTATTGAACCTGATGGGATTGAGATAGAATATCCACTAACAGAACCTATGGAATAAGAATAGGTTCCATTTGGTTCTTTAAATTTAATAATACTTGTGGCTGAATATTCAGTAGTTCCATTTAGGGTAACAGACCATGATGTTCCTGATGGTAATCCTGATTCTTCAAATGTTATATTGTATGTAACTAAAGTAAATGTTATTTGAATGTTTGTATTGTTTCCATTTACATTTATTGAACCCGATCGTGGTATTGCAGAATAACCACTAACAGGACCTATGGAATATGAATATGACCCATTTGGTTCATAAAATGCTATTTTATTTGTTGTTAAATATTCAGTAGTTCCGTTTAAGGTAACAGACCATGATGTTCCTGATGGTAATCCTAATTCTTCAAAAACAACTTCATAAACTTTAACAAAATTAGCCTGCTCAATGATTGGTGAATCCATTTTTATGGATGCATTAATATTGTTTCCTGAATAGTTCCCATTTCCATTTCCAAACCAAGAAATGAATTTGAAACCATTGTTAGGTTTTACACTAATGTTAATTAAATTTGTTGCATTAAACCATCCACTTCCAGGATAAAGAATTCCACCATCCTCTGGCACAGAAACCATTTTTAAATAAAATTGTTTAATATATGTGGCATTTAATTGAATGTTTGTTCCACTTACATTGACTGTTCCATTTGATTGGGATAAAATGAACCGTGTTCCAGTTCCTGATAATATAGGTGTTTCTATGGAATAAAAATATGATCCATTTGGTTCTGTAAATTTAATCATATTACCTGATGAAGATTCTTTTGTGCCATTTAGGGTAACAGACCATGATGTTCCTGATGGTAATCCTGATTCTTCAAATG
>JAGDXS010000012.1:45299-65623 GCA_023261755.1 Thermoplasmata archaeon
TTATATTGTATGTAACTAAAGTAAAATTAATGAAAATATTCAAATTAGATCCTTTCACCAGGAATATTCCAGATGCTTGATTAGGTTTATAACCAGGAACTAAACCAATTTTGTATGCGTATGAGCCGTTTGGTTCAAAAAAAGTTACGTTTGTTTTATTACTAGATATGGAAATGGAATTAACATTAACGGACCATGATGTTCCTGATGGTAATCCTGATTCTATAAAATTTATTATGTAAAGATTTGCAAAAGAAATTCCTTCAGGATAAATTCCTATATTATATGATGAAATTGCATTTGTTGAAATATTTACTATGGTAATATTGTTAATTCCATTATCAGCCACATAAAGACTGGTATTTCCAGGAGAAAGATATATGCCAATAGGATTCGCATTTGATGGCAAGGAAATACTATAGGACTTAGTTCTTGTTGTTAAATTTAACACGGATATTGTACTATTGTAATAACTTGTTACATAAGCATTATAATCACCTGGACCTATAGCTATGCCTGTTGGATCCCAATCGGTTGAAATGTTATAAAGAATTGAGAATGTTTTTGTATTAATCACTGAAAGATGACTGCCATAATCAATACCTGATCCTGGATATTCATTAACAAGTGCATATAAATAATTTCCATTTTTTGATATAGCTAATCCATTTACAGGGTAGCTAGAAACTGTTACTTGTTTAAAAAGAGAATATGTATTGAGATTTATAACAGATACATTTCCATCTGCATTGCTCACATAAACAAATGTATTGTTAGGGCTAAATGCAATTCCATCAGGAATTGAAGTGGCATAGGATGACGATATATACCCACCAGGATTACCCCCCACGTTAACAATATAATTTGTATATGTTCTTGTATTAATTATGTTCACATTTCCGCTAGCACTATTTGCAACAACTACAAATAAACCATTTGGTGAAATTCCTATTGAACCTGGTGATGTACCAACATTAATAGATTTTATTACCGTATTTGTAGCAGTATTAATTACCGAAACATTATTACTATCATAATTGGAAACATATACATAAGAGCCATTGGGTGATGTCACTATTCCAAGCGGCAGATTACCTACAGTTATGTTCTGAATAGTTTGCATAGTTTGTTGATTAAACACTGTTACGATATTAAAATAAGGACTTGCATCTGTAACATAACCATATTTTATGCCATCAAAAATTACACTTGAATCAATTTTTTTAAATTTATTCTGACTGACTGAATTTGTATAATTAAATAAAGAAAAAACTGTTAATAAAATTACAAAAATTACGATTATCCTAAGAGGCCCCTTGTTCATAAATAGCATACATATTTCTTATATTTAAATATTGTTTTTTGTTTGTTATTTTTTATATAAAAATGTTATATATTTTATTAACTTTAATTTTTAAAAATAATATAATTGAAATGAAAAAATTTATTTGTTAAAATTCTTATATAATATTGGATGCTAAAAAATAAATGGTACATAGTTTTAAGTTCGGAGGAAATTAAAAAAAATAAAATTCTTAAGGTAAAACTCTTTGGAGAAGAAATAATATTTTGGAGGGATAGTAATAACATTGTTCACGCTATAGATTCAAGATGCCCACATAGAAAAGCAGATTTAAGCCTTGGAAAAATTGTGAAAGATTGTGTTCAATGTCCATACCATGGATTTATGTTTAATGGTGATGGCCAGGCAGTTTTGATTCCATCCCTTGGCAAAAGTGCTAAATTAAACCCAAATTTCAAAGTAAAGAGCTATAGAGTTAAAGAATACAAAAATTTCATATTCCTATGGTACGGTGATGAAAATCCTAATGATGAAATTATATGGTTAGATGGTATAGATGATTCATTCTCATATTCTACACTTAAAAGTATATGGAATGTTAATTATACAAGAGCTATAGAAAATCAATTAGATGTATCACACTTACCTTTTGTCCATAGAACAACAATAGGCAGAGGGAATAAAACATTGGTTAATGGCCCAATAGCTGAACTTGATGGAGATGTTCTTAATGTATGGGTTTGTAATGAAGTGGATAATGACCAAACACCTAAAAAATCAAATGAAATTAATAAGGAACAATGCACTGGAAGGTTGCAATTAATATTTCCGAATTATTGGCAAAACATGATAAATGATAAAGTGAGAATTGTGGCTGCATTTGTACCACAGGATGAAAATACAACAATTTTATATGTAAGGTTGTACCAGAAATTCCTTAATGCTCCCCTATTAAAAAATTTAATTAATTTCATAATTATGAGTTTCAACAAAATTGTTTTAAACCAGGATAAGGGTGTTGTTGAATCGCAAGTGCCTAAATTCAGTGATATTTCGAATAAGGAACTTTTAGTTCAGGCCGATTCGCCAATACTTTTATTCAGAAAATATATGCATGAAAAAATGAAATAAATAACTATAAATAATTTCCAATTACGCTGCGAATAAGTTCATACATGTCTGTATTTTCCTTCATTATTTCCAGTACTGAAAAGATAGGGAATAATCTAAGGTATTCACTCTTTTCAAATAATACCGATTTTCTAATTATTTCAAACTCTTTAACTATGTTAAACATGAAAAAACTCATGATCAAGCCTACATCCTTTGTTTCACCTATTTCATTTTTTATGTAATAGGAAAAAAGATCCTGGCTTCCACCCTCTTCTTTTTTATTAAGGTATCCGATAAGATCATCCGCAAATTGGTATGCTATACCCAAAGCCATACCATATCTTCTCGCTTCATTTACTAATTCATTTGAATTTTTTGATGTTAGAGCACCTATTTCGGCTGCTCCTTCGAAAAGAGATCCACTTTTTAATGCTATTAATTTTCTATAATCTATCTTCGACCAGTTTAATGGATCTTCTGCTATTATATCAAGATATTCCCCATAAGATGCTTTTGACCAGGTTTCAAGGCCAACCTTAAAGAATTTTTCTCCCTCTTTTCTCGCTATGTCCAAAGATTCTGAAATCAAAATATGTGGTAATATAACAGCCTTTTCTATTCCATATTTCTTCCATAGTGTTGGTTTTCTTCTTCTTTCAGTGCTTTTGTCTATTATGTCATCGTGAACTAGACTTGCTGCATGACCTAATTCTGCACTAATTGCGAGCTTAATAGCCTTTTCATAATCACCATTCAATGCCTCAGAAGTTAGAAGAAGAACTATACCCCTTAATCTCTTTCCATCTATAACAGCGTATTTAACAAGATCATATAATTCATCAGTATATCTTTTCTCAATATATTCCTTAATAGCATTATCAATTTGATCCTTTTTCTCCTGTAATTTCATTATTAAATTTTCAAATTCTGCCAAATTTCATCACTGTTATGGAAAATATACTTGAATATTAAACATTTTCCAAATTTGAAAAAAATGTTAAAAAAATTGGATATTTAAAAAAATATTTCATTTGTTTATACCAACTAAATTGGATGCTTTGAATTTAACACCTTTCTTAATGAGGTCCATGGATGATTCATAACCAGCATCCGCATGCCTTAATACTCCCAAGCCTGGATCTGCATTTAACACTTTCTTAATACGCTTTTCAGCCTTATCAGTACCGTCGGCTACAAGAACGAAGCCTGCATGTATAGAATTTCCTATGCCTGTTCCTCCACCGTGGTGAACAGATACCCATGTTGCACCTGAAATTGCATTCAATAATGCATTAAGTATAGGCCAATCTGCTATTGCATCGCTTCCATCCTTCATTGCTTCAGTTTCCCTGTAAGGTGATGCAACAGAACCTGTATCATGGTGATCTCTGCCTATTGCTACAGGAGCTATCAACTCACCATCTCTTACCATGTTATTAATTAATAAACCAATCTGCTCTCTTTGACCATAGGAAGCATAGCATATTCTAGCAGGAAGACCCTGGAATTTTACCCTTTCCTTTGCAAGCTTTATCCATTTAACAAGATGTTGATCATTTTTGAATTCCTTTATTATTGCATCATCGATTTTGTATATATCTTGAGGCTCACCAGATAGTGCAAGCCATCTGAACGGCCCTGATCCTATGGCAAAAAGATCTCTTATATAAGCAGGAACGTATCCAGGAATTTCAAATGATCTTTTGCATCCTCCTTCCTGAGCCCTGCCCCTTAGATTATTTCCATAATCAAATACCTTTGAACCATGCTCTTTAAACCACAGAATGGCATTTACTTCTTTAACTATTGATTTGTAAACATCCCTAATGTATGCTTCATGGTCCCTCTTTGAATATTCCATCGCTTCGTCTAGTGTATAGCCTTCTGGGATGTAACCCAAATTAAGATCATGCGCTGCCGTCTGATCTGTGACCACATCTGGAACAATTTTCCTGTTCATTAATTCTGTATATACTGTAGCAGCATTACCTAGAAGACCGATTGAGATAGCCTTACCATCATTAATGGCATCATCCTTCATTTTTAGTGCTTCATCTAGATTTTCAGCACTAGTATCGAGATATTTACCTCTAATCCTCCTTTCTATTTTTCTTTCATCAACTTCCACTATTATGCCTACACCTTCATTCATCGTAATCGCTAGTGGCTGTGCACCCCCCATTTCACCCAATCCAGATGAAAGAACCCATTCCCCTTTTAATGAATCTTTGCCAAATTCTTTCCTTGCAAGTGCTGATAAAGTTTCATATGTTCCCTGGAGTACACCCTGGGTACCTATGTATATCCATGAACCAGCAGTCATCTGACCAAACATAGTCAAACCTTTTCTTTCCAGTTCCCAAAATATATCATCAGTTGCCCATTTTGGAACTATTTGTGCATTCACTATCAATACTCTAGGAACATCTTCTGATGTTTTAAAAACAGCAATAGGTTTTCCTGATTGAACTAAAAGAGTTTCATCATTATCAAGATCTTTTAATAACCTGATAATTTCATTAAATGAATCCCAATTCCTTGCAGCCTTTCCTTTTCCACCATAAACAATCAAATTTTCAGGATCCTTAGCTACATCTGGATCTAGATTATTCATTATTAATCTTAAAGCCGCTTCTTGACCCCATCCTTTTGTATTTAACTTATTTCCTCTGGGTGCATGGATTTCTACCATTTATAATCACCAATATTAGGCAAATATTGCAAATATTAAAATTTAATCCATATGTTAAATGGTCTGGCAAAATTCATATACAGGATAAAGTTTATGGAATGATACTACAATTAAAAAGGGATTAATTATGGCGGAAAATAAGGATTTCAAATATATCGTTCGTTTAGCAAATACAGATATTGATGGAAATAAAACAGCAGTTTATGGATTGATGCAAATTAAAGGTATTGGATATAGGGTATCTGAGATTCTTTTGAAAAATGCGGGGATAGAAAGATCTAAGAAAATTGGTGAGCTTTCAGATGATGAAATAGACAGATTAAAGAAAACTCTAGATAATGCATCTCAGGTTTTACCTTGGTGGGCTGTAAATAGAAAAAAAGATTTTTTCACAGGCAAGAATATTCATCTCATAGGTTCTGATCTGGACTTGGCTGTAAAAGATGATATAGATCTTTTGAAAAAGATTAGGGCATACAGAGGAATTAGGCATGAAAGGGGATTGCCAGTGAGAGGTCAGAGAACGAGGTCTAATGGTAGGGTAGGCCTAACAGTGGGCGTTTCAAAGAAGAAAGAGGTGAAGACATAATGGGAGATCCTAAATTTAACAGAAAAACATATGAAACACCGAGGAGACCGTGGGAAAAGGATAGGATAGATGATGAAAATAAAATTCTTTCCAGGTATGGTCTTAAAAATAAAAGGGAAGTGTGGAAAGCTCAATCCATCTTAAGAAATTATAGAGCCCAGGCAAGAAGACTCCAGGCTTTAATAAGATATAATGATCCACAGGCACAAAAAGAGCTTAGGCAGCTTCTTGATAAATTAATAAGCTATGGCCTTCTCGATCAATCAAATGCAAGTATAGATGCAATATTAACTTTAACTCTAGACAATATTCTTGATAGAAGGCTTGAATCACTTGTATTCAAGTTGGGTCTTGCAAATACTCCTAAGCAGGCAAGGCAGTTCATCACACATGGTCACATAATGGTTGGTGATAGAGTAATATCCATTCCTGGTTATATGGTTAAAAAGAATGAAGAAAATTTGATTAAATATAATGAATTTTCACCATTGAACAATGAATTACATCCTATGAGACCTAAACCCAAGGAGGAAGCTCAATGACGAAAATTGCAGTTGTTAATATTTATGCATCCCACAATAATACCATAATAACTGTTACTGATATAACTGGAGCTGAAACAATAGCAAAGGCGTCAGGTGGTATGGTTGTAAAGGCTGATAGGGATGAATCATCACCCTATGCAGCCATGAAAGCATCTGATATTGTGACTGAAAAACTTAGAGAAAAGGGTATTAATGATATAATAATAAAAGTCAGAGCACCAGGTGGAAGCAAGAGCCATTCAACAGGTCCAGGGGCTCAAGCTGCCATAAGGGCATTAACTAGGGCTGGATTCAAAGTTCTAAGAGTGGAAGATGTTACCCCTATACCGCACGATGGTACAAGAAGAAAAGGCGGAAAGAGGGGTAGAAGGGTTTAAATCCTGGAGGTGACGGGGTCCTTCCCCTAACAATATGAAATTAACCATAATGGAACTTCAAGATAGATACATAAGGTTTGAGATAGATGGTATAGATTATTCAATAGCAAATATGCTAAGGAGAACTCTTATAAATGATATACCAAAACTTGCCATTAAGAATGTAATATTCCATTTAGGCTCAATACAAAGGATAGATAAAGATGGAAAGGAACATACATACAACAGTTCATCACCACTTTTTAATGAAATTATTGCTCACAGATTGGGCCTAATTCCTTTGCCCACAGATCTAAATATGAAATTCAGGGAGGATTGTGAGCATCCTCTAGACCAAGCTTGTCCTCTTTGTACTGTAACTTACACATTAACAAAATATGGGCCCGATACCGTTTATTCTGGTGATTTAATTCCAGTTGGTGATTCATCATTTGCTCCAATAGAAAAAGAGATTCCAATAGTGAAATTAAATGAGACACAGGCATTGCTAATTGATGCTGAAGCAATAATGGGAACTGCAAAACAGCATGCAAGATGGCAGGTTACAAGCGGTGTATCATATAAATACCACAGGGAATTTTTAATCCCAAAGATTGAATCTGATATTATAGAAAAATTAAAAAAGGATTGCCCAAAAAATATTATCAATGAAAGTGATGAGGGCCTTCTCATTACTGATGACATACCGTGCAAGCACATTGCTTCTCTTTTCAGAATAGATGGTGTTAAAATAAAAGATGATGATTCAAGATTTATATTCCAGTTTGAAACTGATGGGTCTTTAACAGCAAAACAAACATTACTTTATGCTATACATAGATTAAAAGAAAGATTATCTAAAATAAGAGATTCTATAACTGTGTGATTATATGCCCGAAAGAAAAGATTTTTTAGATAGGTTAAAAAAAATTGATGAATTAAAATCCATGGGAATTAATCCATATCCGCATTATTTTAAGGTAAATTCTACAATAAGGGAGATTGTTGAATCTCCTGATCTTTTTATGGGTAAGAATGTTTCTATTGCTGGTAGAGTAATGGCCTTAAGGTACCATGGAAAAGTAGGATTTGGAGATCTTTCAATGGATAATTTCAAAATACAACTATTTCTTAAATATGAAGTGCTTAAGGATAATTATGATTTCTTTAAAAAATTTGTTGACAAATCCGATATTATTGGCGTTGAAGGGGATGTGGTAAGAACAGAAAAGGGTGAACTTAGCATTCTAGTTAAAAATTTCATAATTCTTACGAAATCGCTATATGATCTTCCACATGCCTGGTTCGGTCTGGAAGATGTAGAAACTAGGTACAGGCAAAGGTACCTTGATATGCTCTTGAATAAGGACGTGTTTGAAATATTCAGAAAAAGATCAATGATAGTAGGAGAAATAAGGAGATTTTTAGATTCAAAGGGATTTCTTGAATTTGAAACACCCATTTTACAGCCCGTTTATGGAGGCGCAAATGCAAAGCCATTCATCACCCATGTTAATGCTATTGATAGAAATTACTATCTAAGAATTTCAGATGAGTTATACCTTAAAAGGCTCCTTGTTGCAGGATATCCTAAAGTGTTTGAAATAGGAAAAGATTTCAGGAATGAGGATATTGATTCAAGGCACAATCCTGAATTCACCATGATAGAGATTTATGAAGCATTTAAAGATTATAATGATATGATGGAATTAACTGAGAATTTAATAAAGCACCTGGCTCAAAAAATAAATGGTTCTCTTAAAGTGAAAATAGGTGAAAATGAAATAGATCTTTCAGGTGAATGGAAAAAGGTTAAACTATTAGAAAAGCTTAAGGAAGGTGGTGTAGATCCCAATACCATCACTGATGATGAAATAAAAAAATTACTTGAAAAATATGATATTAAAATGCCCTCCTATGTTAGAGGGATAGCCCTAACAAAATTATTTGAAGAAATTTATGAGCATACTTTTATCAATCCTACATTTGTAATAGATTATCCAAGGGAGAGTACTCCATTATGCAAGCTTCATAGGAATGATCCCAATCTTGTTGAAAGATTTGAATTGTTCATAAACGGGATTGAAATTGCAAATGGTTATACGGAATTAAATGATCCTATCCTCCAGGAAAAATTTTTCAATGAAGAAGTGGAAAGGAGAATTCTTGGGGATGAAGAAGCACAGCAAAAGGATACTGATTTTATAGAAGCCCTTAGAGTAGGGATGCCAAACGCAGGTGGAGTTGGAATTGGTATAGACAGAATTTCCATGATACTCACATCTGCAAAAAGTATCAAGGAAGTAATTTATTATCCTATACTTGCACCGAAAAATGATTGATTTGAATGATCTAGAAAAAATCATTATTTTGCATATTTTTAAATATGGTGCGGAATCACCCATATTTTGGAAAAGGATCTCTAAAGAATATTCGATGGACCAGGTAAGGGAAGGTTTTAGATCTTTACAAAGGAAAGGTATTATTGAATACTGTGGTTCGCAAATAAGCAGAAAATACCTTACTTCTTCAATAAAAAATACAATAAAAAGAAAAGCAAAGCCTATGAAAGGAAAAAGATCTTATTTCTGTTTGACTCGTGATGGAAAAATTCTGGCTAAGAATTTATTAAGTGATGTTAAATATAATATACCATGAAGCCTTTCATAATGCAATGCCACTCCTTGAGGTAAAAAATTTATCAAAGAGCTACGGTGTAAATGGTAAAAGTGTAATTGCGTTCCAAAATATTTCATTTACGCTTGACAAAAGGGAGTTTATTTCAATTGTAGGGCCATCTGGATGCGGGAAATCCACATTGTTAAGAATTTTAATAGGTCTTGAGGATGCAACAGAAGGAGAAATTATTTTTGAGGGTAAACCTTTAAAAGAAGCAAAACCGAGATTTTCGATGGTTTTCCAATCTCCTTCACTTTTCCCCTGGCTTACAGTTGAGGAGAATGTTGAAATTGTTCTAGAACCACTGGGCTATACGCAGGAAGAAAGAGAAAAAATAGCAAGAAAATACATTTCTGTTGTTGGATTAGATGGTTTTGAAAATGCTTACCCAAAAGAACTTTCTGGTGGAATGAAACAAAGGGTTGGTTTGGCAAGAGCACTTGCTGTAGACCCTGAGGTCCTTTTAATGGATGAACCATTCTCATCCCTTGATTCTTTAACTGCAGATGCTTTAAGAGAGGAGGTTCTTATGTTATGGGCAAATCCTTCACTCCCTCCTGATTCTATAATTCTAGTAACGCACAATATAGATGAGGCCGTATTAATGAGCGATAGAATATTGATTTTGACTCCAAGACCGGGAAGGATTATAGAGGATCATAAGGTCTCACTTCCAAGGCCAAGAAATAAGAAGGATCCTGAATTTTATAAAGAAGTTGATTACGTAGTTTCAGTTCTCTCAAGATGAATTTATAATGGGCAATATTTTTTCTATGTATTCTAGACTTTCAGGATTTATTATTGTTTCTCTATTCGTAACAGGTTTACCATTTACAATATTGGAAATTGCAATTTCCACTTTTTTTTGATTGAATGTGTATGGTATGTCAGGCACTTCTATTATTAAATCAGGAACGTGCCTTGGAGATGCATTTTTTCTAAGCTCATTTTTTATTTTATTTTTTAATTCATCATTTAGAACATATCCCTTGTTTAATTTTACAAAAAGTATTATCCTTTGATCCCCTTTCCAGTTTTGCCCAACAACCGCACTGTCTGCAATTTCTGGCAGCTTTTCCACAATGTTATAAATTTCAGCTGTACCAATTCTTACGCCAGATGGCTTTAATGTTGCATCAGACCTTCCCATGAATATTATTCCACCTGTTTTACTGTCAAAAATAACGAAATCTCCATGCCTCCATACTATCTTTTTAGGATAGTAATAAGAAAAATATGATTCAAAATATTTTTTATTGTCCGGATCATTCAAAAAGTAAAGGGGCATAGATGGTGCAGGTGCCTCACATACAAGCTCACCTAACCTATCATATACAGGATTTCCTTCTTCATCATATGATTTTATTTTCATTCCCAAGCCTGGTGACTGAATTTCACCAGCATATACAGGTAATAAAACACTTCCTATTCCAAAACAACCATTTATGTCTGTCCCTCCAGATATCGAATTGAAATGCAAATCCTTTTTAATATTTTTGTAAACCCACTCAAAACCCTCAGGTGAAAGTGCTGATCCTGTTTGGGACATTTCTCTCAAATTTGTAAGATTGAATAATTCACCTGGTTTTGCATTCATATTCTTTAATGAATAAATGTAACTTGCGCTGCATCCAAATATTGTAATTTTTTCCCTTTCAATGTATTCCCACATTGTTTTCCAATCAGGATGGAGCGGATTACCATCGAAAAGAAATACTGTTGCACCCGTGAAAAATGATGACATAAGCCAGTTCCACATCATCCAGCTAGGAGAAGTAATATAAGTTATTACATCACCTTTTTTAAGATCAGTATGCAATATAAGCTCTTTTAAATGGTTAATTAGAACACCACCTGCGCTCTGGACCATGGATTTAGGTTTCCCTGTAGTTCCAGATGAAAACATTATGTAAAGGGGATGATCAAAAGGTAAATACTCAAATTCTATTTCCCTCGGATTGAATCCATTTATAAAATCATCGAAATATTCGCCTTTATCTATTTTTATATTTTCATTTCCACCGTAATTATATATAATTACTTTCCTAAGAGATTTCAATTCGTTAACTATTCTATTTATATTCTCAGTTAAATCGAATTTTTTACCTTTATAATAATATGAATCCACAGTGAAAAGAACCTTTGGTTGTATCTGTGAAAACCTATCTAAAATTACTTCTGGCCCCAATTCGGTGCCAACTGATGACCATGTAGCACCGAGTGAAGTTGATGCTAGCATTGAAATAGGTGTTTCTGGGATGTTTGGCATATAGGCAGCCACACGATCACCAGCTCTTAAACCTAAATTTTTTAATGATGAATGCAACCTTGAAATAATATTGTACATTTCTTTATATGTTATTTCTTTTCTAATACCCGTCCAGGGTTCTCCCCTGAATATTATTACTTTTTCGTCATTCCTGAATCTGAGCATATTTTGTGCAAAATTTAATTTAGACCCTAAAAACCATTTAGCACCTGGAAATTTGTTAATATCATCTATTACTTTTTTATAATTTTCTGCGTAAATAATTCCTGTAAATTTCCATACGGATTCCCAAAAATTTTCGATATTTGTTATTGACCATTCATATAATTCTTTATAGTTCCTAAAATCTTTATTATAATTTTCATTAAGGAATTTTATATAGCCATATATATTTGAATTTCTTATAATTTCCTGCCTCGGTTCCCATAGAATCTTATTTTCCATTTTTATCTTTTATCATTAGGAAATTTCTGTTTTTAAATTTTTTTTTCTATAGCTGACAATATTTATATACTGAAAAAAATTGTTTAGAGAGATGACAGATTTAAGAGAGGATGTGGTGGATGACAGAGGCACTATAAAAAAGTTGCAGCTGCTTTTTCCTGGCTATCATGGTTATAGGGTAAATGAGGACCTTAGAGATGCGGATATATATCTTAAAAATGAAATATACAAGAGAATGCTAAATGATATTGAATTAATAAAAAGTGCAGAACAGAATTTAACAATGAACGGAATATTTAGCAACCTTGACAGGATTGGTATTTTAAAATCAAAAATGCAGGCACTTGCAGGTGAAATTAAACACCATGAGGCTGGATATTCTGGTATTTCACCTCCCATTAGAATTGGTAAGGATAAAATTTCAGCACTCTATGATCTTGATATGAAAATTTACAATAAAATAAGCGATATAGAACAGTTGATAAATAAATTTTTTAATGAAACTTCTACAGGGAAATGTGATATTGCACTTTTAAACAATTTAATCAATTCATTAAATGAGTTGAAAGAGATAAACGATTCAAGAGATAAGTTATTGTACGGAGGAGTATGAACATGTTCAAGAAAAAGGATGGTTATTCAAGTGGAAACAGCTTAATCGGGGCAACAACAATAGAATGGGAAGATCAGTTTAAGCAGAATAATGTGATGTGGAAGGTTCCAAGAAATATAAGAATGAATGACAACATTGTTGTGAGAGAAGATGAAACTGCAGTTTTTTACAGGGATGGCAAGGCTCTTGCATATATTGATAAGCCAGGAAGGTATGCACTTACTTCTTTAAATGCACCTGTGGTAGGTGAAATAGTAAAATTTCTATCTGGCGTTCAGCAACAGGCCGAAGTATATTATCTTCAAAGAAGAATAATGGATGCAAAGTTTGGATCAAAGGAACCGTATGCATTCAGGGATAAGGATTTTGGTATAGTGATGCTGAGACTATATGGAGAAATGAGATACAGAATATCTGATCCTTCTCTTTTCATTAATCAGTTTGTTGGTACATTTTCCGCTGAAACAAGCACTGATGTTGAAAACAGGATAAGGGATCAGATAGTTATGGTTATATACAATGTTCTTGGAAAAATGAAAGATCAGGGGGTATCCGTTCTTGATTTGCCAGCAAATCTTATAAACATAGAAGAAGCAGTATTGGCAAATTCAAAACAATCCTTTGACCAATATGGAATTGAAATTAATAAAATATCAGGTTTAAACATCTCAATGCCGGATGAAGTTCAGAAAGCGATAGATGCTAGGTCAAGCATGCAGGTTCTTGGTGTAAACTATTTGCAATTCCAGGCTGGAAAGGCCATGGTTGATGCTGCGAACAATCCTTCTGGAACAGCCGGAGTTGGTGCTGGAATTGGTGTGGGCATAGGTGCAGGGGCAGGTATGGCATATCCAATGGCAAGCAATATTGCACAAGGAATGAATCAACAGCCTCCTAAAGAAGATGAAACAAAAGTTTGTCCAAAATGTGGATCAAAAGTTCCTAAAGATGCTAAATTTTGCCCTAACTGTGGATTTGATTTTACTTCTCTTGACACCATCAAATGCCCATATTGCGGAGCAACAATACCTAAAAATTCAAAATTCTGCCCCAACTGCGGAAAGCCTCTCATATTAAAATGCCCTAAATGTGGATCTGAAATTCCTCCTGGAGCTAAATTCTGCCCAAATTGTGGATGGAAGGTGGAATAAATGTATTGCAGAAAATGTGGTTCAAAAATACCTGATGACTCTTTATTTTGCCCAGTTTGTGGTGCTCCTCAAACACCAATCGCTGAACAAACAACGTCAAGAAAAACAAATTCAGTATCTACAGGAACAGTATTGAAGGAAATGAAATGCCCTAATTGCGGTGCGCCGTTGAATCCGCAGCCAGGGGAGGCAATGGTTGTCTGCCCATACTGCGGAACATCTATTACACTTGGTTCTGAGGGCTGGACACAGGTAATGAAACATTATATCCTTGATATAAAAGTGCAGATGAAGGACCAGGCTCTTTCCATTGCAAGGGCATATCTAGATAGATCCATTTTGCACAGGCACTTGTTTGAAAAGAGTGAAGTTAAAAAAATTGATGTTTCATATATGCCTTACTGGATAATTGATGCAGGTTATTCAGCCCAATATAAATATAAAAGAGAAGAGGTTCAACCTGGCGGTTTTGTTGGAGTTCCAATGGGAAGAGGTGGTGGATTTATGGGCCCAACTGTTAACATGCAGACAGTTGTGGAATCAGGTACAGATGTAGGTACAGTTAAATATCCTGTAATTGCGATTGAAAGTATGAATATATACCAACCACCGGATTACGTTTTTAATTTAGAGAACATTAGAACATTAAAACCTGAGGATTCTTCGAATTCAATAAAAATGCTCAATGGATCTATGGGTGAAGAAAAAGCAAGAGTTGAAGGTAAAGTAAGAATAGCCCAGTGGGAAATAAGGAGATTGCAAAAAAGGGTACATGGATTCTTGTCCGCTGATGTGAATGTTGATATTGCAGATATTTATCTAGTGCACATACCTATATGGTACATTGAATTTGTTCATAAGGACAAGAATTTGATTCTTTTACTTGATGGCCATAATGCAACAGTAATGGAGGAAGTAAAGGATTAAATCTATTTAATTTAATATTTTTTAATAGTATTTGAAAAATTTTTTCATAACATGAGTATTTAATTTATACGCTATATGGACTTATTTAAGGTGTTTTAAACAATTTTATTTTTATATCTCTTTACAATTCTCCAATATAAAATAAAATCTTTAATATAACTTCCTGGAACTTATATTCATCATTATTTTCACACAAACCTTTTCAATCCATAGAAAAAGATTTCAATTAGCCATCTTTTTACATAATTAAATGTTTTTAATTTCTAAAAACTTCTTTGTTTAGAAAATTCATAAAATAAATTTCAAATAATATTTTTTAAAAACTTAAAAAATATTTTCAAATGATGGTGAAATTTTCAAAGTATTTTTCTTTAAGAGTGTATTGCCTTACCTTTATATTACTTTCCAATAAGACAAGCTTTGCAAGATCATCTGGATAGCCTTCTGCATAAACAATTTCCTTTATGTATGCATTTATGAGCATCTTTGAACATACAACACAAGGATGGTTAGTAACATATATTGTAGCATCTTTGACACTTACTCCATAAACAGCGGCTTGGATAAGTGCATTCTGCTCAGCATGAAGACCCCTGCATAGCTCATGCCTTTCACCAGAATTTATGTTTAAATCATCTCTTATACAACCTGTGATGTCACAATGTGCAAGACCCTGTGGAGGGCCGTTATAACCTGTTGCTATGGCCCTTTTATCTTTTACTATAACTGCTCCCACTTTTCTTCTTGTACATGTGGACCTTGAAGCTGCCAAATAAGCCATTCTCATGAAGTATTCATCCCAGTCAGGTCTGTTTTCCATCGCAGGTCCATTTTTATCATGGTATAAAAAGTTTTTTTATCTTTTTTGAAAAATGGAATTTTCCACCAATGGTATAAGGTCCTTTATTTCAACTCCATTCTCCTTTGCATAGAGAAGTGCAAGAACCTCTATTGTAAAATATCTATTTTTAGATTTCATCTTATTTATTTCTGCAACTATTTCATTTTTCTTTATACCCTTTGTCTTTTCTATCCTTTCAATTATTATTTTAAATATATCCTGTTCTTCCTTTTCTTGAAAATTCTTCACATCTTCAGGTAAAATTTCAAAATCAACTGGAATTTCAAGGCCCTTATTACTAAATGATGGAATGTAAGTATCACCATTCCTTTGCAATAAATTTATTTTTGTGCATATCTCTAGGAATTTTTCAACTGTTGAAGGCTCAAGCCATCTATTTTCGAATGAAAGTATTTTTATGAAATCCTCTTTCTTAAGCTCATTTTTTCCAGTTTTTTTCTGAACAATGAAAATTGCAAGTTTAAATTTATCTATCATAATTGAACAAGCCTCCCTTCTTCTATTCTGTAAACTTCCATTCCATCTACGATATGGTCTGATATTAAGTATTTTCCTCCCAATTCCCTGAACTTTGAAATTAAATTTTCATCGTTGCTTTTTAAAGCAACATTTTCTGTAATTGATAGAGCATCTGTAACGAATGATATATTTACTTTTTTACCTGAAATTACTACTATTTTTGCACCCGAAATGATTGCGTCAGAAACGTCATCTATCCACCTACTATTAAAATCGTACCAAACTCCGTATAATGCGCTTAATCTTGTAAGTATTTTAAAATTAATGTCTCTACCCTTGAATGTGGGCTGGTCCACCAAATATATTTCACCTGATTTAACATTATCTATAAATTCGTCCAAATTCTTGAAACCCTTAATCGTCTTCCTCTCAATGTAATAGATGGGTATTGAAAATTTATCCATGCACTTTAATAACAATTCCTGGTATATAAAATTCTTTGCAATATTTATATCATTTTTTCTTCCTCTCAGGTAAATAATCCCATAGAAATGCTATAATAACAATCAATGTAAGCGTAATTCCCAAATAGTAGTAGCTATCCGTAGGAATATACTGCGTATCTCCAGAAAGTACTAATTTTATTATGCCAAACCAAGGTAGCCAACCTTGAGCAACGCCTACTATCTGAGAGAAAGATACTGGGCCAGAAGCTATGCCAACATTTTGATCGCAGGCATAGTAAGCTATGCTAGGAAATATTACGTTTTCATCTGAAAAAGGTGAATTTGCCAGGTTGTTATCTCCCATGGTAAAAAAACCATTTTTACCAATGAGGTCCATAAATCCAGAATAGGGATTTGAACTTGAAACATTAACGACAAGATTCCTGTGTGAGAAGCCAACATTTTTTATTATTACGTCATAACCCTTGATTACCATCCAACCCTGCTTAATTGCCAGCGTCTCCCCTTTTATATGAAAAGACAAACCCTGCCAAGTTATGTAAAATATAGCTCTATGTATCACAGGTGTTGCGCCTGGATAGGGCTGGTATAATATTACATTACCATAATCACCATAACTTGTATAACCAGATTCTCTTCCTTGAACATACGTAATTATTTGTGATATGTTAGTTACTTTTTTCTGAATTACTATATCACCTGTATTTATAACTCCCCATGTAAAATGATCACCATGCTGCATGCTTGATGATTCAATTATTGTCACAGGTGGCCAGTTTCCTGCATAAAGATACAAACCTGCAAATATTATAAGAATTACTGAAATAGCAATTATAATACTTTTTATCGTATCTAATGATGAACTTTCTTTCATTCCCTATACTAAATACCCTAATTGTATATTAAGCTTTTACCTTTGATCATTTTAAAATTCATATATATATTCATATTTATCCAATACCATTCCATAAATTAAAAAGGATTCTTATATAATATTTTAAACTCATCTCTTATAAACTAAAACAATATAAAGTTATTTATTAAATTTATATTTATGATATTAATTATAATATATATTAAAAATACAAAGTTTTCTCTAAAATATAAAAACTTCAGAAAAATTATATATTAAATCAGGCTAATCATAAAAAAATGAAAATTGTTTCCATAATTGCAGTATTGATCCTAATTTCAATTATTCCATTTAATTCAGGTAGTGGTGAGAATATCTTTGTAGGGCATATTTCTGGCAATAGTTTAATTCTCATTTACTATGGAGATAAAAATTTATTGGAAAATTATTTTTTAAAATATAATATTTCTGTTTCATCCATCAGAAATTATTATTATCTATATGGAAACTTCAAAAACATTAAAAATGCATTTCATTTAAAGAGTAATTCTGCGTATTTGCCTGAAAATATTGCATCTTATGTACAGGCAATTTATTCAGGAAATAATGTAAATTCTAATTTAAATTATGCCTCAGATCCCTATATGGTAAAATCGATAATTGATGCTTATCATGTTAACTATTATTTTTCAAAAGGAATAAATGGATCTAATTATACTGCGGTTATCGTAGTTCCTTATGGAGATAAAAATATTAACCAAAATCTTGAAAATTTTGATAAATTGAATGGAATAAGCAGTACTAATGTTTCTGTTGATTATTTCATTTCAAAGCCTTATGGCAGTAATTCAAACTGGACAACAGAAACTGACCTGGACGTTGAAATATTACACGCATTTGCACCAGGTGCAAAAATAATTCTTGCAGTTGCGCCTAATGACAATTCCACTTCCCTTGAATTTACCCTATTAAAAGTAATAGATGAAAATCTTGGAAATGTAATTTCTCTAAGCTGGGGGGGTCCTGAAAATGAAATATACAACCCATTTTTCCATTATATTTTTAAAAAAGCTGCCGAATCTAGGATTACAGTAATATCCGCTTCTGGCGATTCACCTATTGTGGAATACCCAGCATCGGACCCTTATGTTATTTCTGTGGGTGGAACAACACTTTCAATTAATGGTACAAATTACATAATGGAAAGTTTATGGAGACCAAGTGGTGGCGGTTTTAGTTCTATTTTTAAGAGACCACCGTGGCAGATATGCCCTGGTAAATATTCCCAAAATGGAAGGGGAGTGCCAGATATTTCATTGGATAGTAACCCTCAAACAGGCGTGTATATATATAGTTACAGGGAAATGGCTGTCGGTGGAACAAGTATGGCTGCACCAATGTTTGCAGGAATGGTCTTGGACCTTGAACAAAAAGAAAATGAATCATTTGGGTTTTTTACACCTGAACTTTATTATATGAACAATGTAAGCAGAAATTTTTATTTTAATGATATATTTGTAAAGAATTCCCTTATACAGGGATGGTATCCGCAAATAGGCCTAGGATCTCCCAAAATACTTAACTGGTCATTGTCACAAAATACTTTCTCAGCAGATGTATCCCTGGGTTCTTATTCAAACGTAAGCAAAATCTCTTTTTATTTGAGAGGCTGTAGTGTAAAACCTTTTCACACTGATGAAATAGATGCATTTTTTGTAAAGATTTCTTCAAATAATGAATCATTATCCATTGGAATCAATCAATCAAAGGGTGAATTTTTTTATAATCTTTTTAATGATTATTCATTGAACATATCTGTAAGGAATAATTTTCTTTATGAAATAACACTATATTTTTCTTATAAAGGAATTTATCTTAATATTGATAATTATAATTTTTCAATTGGACATTTTTCAAAAAATGTATCTATAAATGTAATAGCAAAAAGCACAGGTAGATTCTCATTTTACACTAATCTCGGACCTGTGGAATTCAGAAATTTTGAAATTGTAAATAATTTAAATGAAAAGTTCATTCCTGAACGTATTATTTCAGTAAATTCCTCGGAACCTGATGCCTATGGTGCCATGGAAATACCTTTCCTAAGGAATGATTTTTTAATAGGTGCAATTGGTGTTCAGGGAGAGAAAATTTTATGGCCAAGGGCATTTAATTATGTACAAACAAAGGGTATTAATGGCAATTTCATTTTTAATATACCTAATTTGATTGGAACTGGCACTGTTAATGATCCATATATATTATCAGGTCTTGAAATAAATTCATCAAATATTGGATTTTATTATCAGGGTAAAAGTTACTTTGTTCTTAACCATTGCATAATAAATGCACCTTTAGGTATTTTGGTAATAGATGGAAATTTGAAAATAATTGACTCTGTAATAAATTCAACTGTGGGAATTGAGAGCCTTTTTGCAAAAATAAGTGTAATAAACACCAAATTTTATGGATTAGAATCTCTAATTACACCTTTTTCAATGGCCACCACATTTGGAAATATTTATCTTGTGGCGTATACAGATATATTTTTAATGCTTATGCCCGAAGGAATTGAATTGTTCTTAATCTCAATGATAATTTCAGTGATTGTATCTATAATATTGATAAAAAAACCAATGGTTCGTTGAGTAATTATTTTTATCCATAAATGTCCTTATTTCCATCATTTTTAGATCTTTCTCACATTTTATGGATATTTCATTGCTCCATATACATTCATCTCACCATAATTTTTTAATGTATCATATGCCCAGAATCTCTGGTATCCTTCAATTACAAGATTCTCCGCTAATTTGGATGCCAGATTCTCTCCAAACTTTCTCTTCACTGATGAATTTATGCCCTCAGTTGCATTCCACCTTTTGCCTATTCCTTCTTCTTTGACCATTCTTTGTATCCTAGATCATTGTACTCTCTTACTGCCCTGCGACGTTCTTTTCCTTTGTAATTATAATGACCCATTGACGCATTTTTTCTTATCT
>JAGDXS010000029.1 GCA_023261755.1 Thermoplasmata archaeon
ACAAATAGCCTATTTAAATATGTCATAAAAATGTCATTTAATTATCAGAATTATTCAACACACCAACATTTTCCACAAAGTTTATATATTAAAATATTGTAAAAAAATTTATGGAATTAAGGTTAGTAGATCTTAAAAAACCTGAAGATGATATAAATATTGTAATTGGACAAACACATTTCATAAAAACAGTGGAAGATGTATACGAAGCTATAATAACAACTGTTCCAAATGCGAAGTTTGGCATTGCATTCAATGAAGCATCAGGAAAAAGATTAATAAGATATGAGGGAAATGACGAAATACTCGTAAAATATGCAATAGAGAATGCAAAAGAAGTAGGGGCTGGGCATGTCTTTGTGATTCTCCTTAAAAATGCATACCCAATTAATATTATAAACAGATTAAAAGAAACGCAAGAAATTCTAAATATATTTGCTGCAAGCGCTAATCCTTTAAAAGTTATTGTAGCAATAGAAAAGGATATGAGAGCCGTATTGGGAGTAATGGATGGCCAAGAACCATTGGGTATTGAAAATGAACATGACAAAGAGGAAAGGAAAAGATTTTTAAGAAAAATAGGTTACAAGTTCTGAAAATGTTTTACAAATCCATATATGATATAGAATGGAAATATTACGATCTACTTTATGGTGATTATAGCGAAGATATAGCGTTCTATAATAATATTGTTAAGAATGATGTCCTTGAACTTATGTGCGGCACAGGAAGGATTAGTTCAAAATTAAAAAATGCAAACACAATAGGCATTGATAATGATGATCGCATGCTAAAGGAGGCAGAAAAGAAAAAATTAAATTGCATTAAACAGGATGTAAAATCCTTTCATCTTGATAAAAAATTCGATTATGTTTTAATTCCATTAAATTCACTTTTACTTTTTGAAAGGGATGATAAAGAAAAGATTTTGAAACTATCCAGGGAACATCTGAAAGAAAATGGAAAAATCATTGTTGACATAATACCTCCACTGGACTTTGAGGAATCAATGGTCTATTTAGGTGATCACAGGATATCCGAAAATTTGGAGATTTGGAGGTTCTTTGTTCCAAACTTTTCAGATGATATGATGGTACTGAATTTAACATATTTCTATGATATTTATGAGAATTCAACATATAGGAGAGATTCAGCTGTTTTGGTCTTATACCTTGAAAACTTTGAGACCATGAAAGAAATTATTAAAAATTCAGGCTTAAAAATTGATAATGTATATGGCAGCTATAATATGAAAAAATTTGTGCCTGAAGAAAGTGCAAAAATGATCTTTATATTAAAGAAGTAATTATGAACAATTTTATTTCAATGATAAATAAAAATTATTCGCTAAGTATTTTAATTATCTATTATTTAAAAATTATTTCATAGGGGAGAAAAAATATGCTAAAAGAGGAGAAGATTATTGAATTTGTAGATTCTTTGATAGATGAAAATAGAAATATACCTGTGATAGTGGAAGGTAAAAGGGATGAATTGGCCCTAAGAAAATTGGGTTTAAAAGGTAAGGTAATAATATTTAATTCTGGATCATCATTAATAGAATTCTGTGAGAAATTAGAAAGAAATTATAGAAAGGTGATATTATTTCTAGATTGGGATGAAAAAGGTAATGAATTGACTAATTCTATTGAAAAAATTTTGTCATCAGAAGGAGTTCATTGCGACCTTAATTATAGAAAAATTTTATATTCACTTGTTGGTAAATCCATAAGGAGTGTGGAGGAAATTTATCCTCTATATTTGCTTTCTATAGAAAAAGTCCAATCCAATTTTTCTAAGAATTTCTCCAAGAGAACTAAAAGATGATTTATTGAAAATTCCAAAATCCATGATGTAAGAATCAATTAAATCTGAAAATGTTATGTCAAAATAATAATTCTGGTTATTTAAATTTCTTAAATAAATTTCATTATAGGGGTGGTTAATGAATTCTATCCATTCCTTAGAAATTTTGTATTTGGTTCCTATGGAGTAAAATTTTGATCCTTTGTGCTTCGATGCCAGAGCAAGTGCATAAGTTCCAATTTTGTTTATTAAACTAAGATCTTCAAGTATTGCATCCATACCGACAAGTATTGTAGAATTTTTATCTATTGCATGATAAATAGCAGCATCAACATAGAGTTTTACATTGAATCCCTGCTCGGAAAGAAATTCTGCAAATTTAATTCCTTCGTTCTTTGGTCTTGATTCAAGTACATGAATTTCAGCAATAGAATCCTTATTAATTATTAAAGATTCCTGAACAAGAGAACTCCAACTTATTGTCACAACTTTTTCCTTTAATAGACCCTTTGTGCTTCGAATTGCCCTACTCTTTGAGTTTTCAAGATCATTTATTAAATTAATAAAATCATGTTGATTTTTAAAATTTAAAATAAGATTTGCCACATTGATTAATTGAACCATTTCTTTCTTTTTGATTTTTAAGTAATCCAATTCATTTTTAAAATTAAGATCACTTTTAAAATAATTTAGACAGGTTTTTACCAACTCCATCGAGAGAGTTTCTGATCCATGTATATTATCTTCAGCTATATCTTTAATTTCCATGTTTCAATAAATTTATTTTTAAAATAAAAGAATTTCCTATTTTATGTAAAAATAGTTCATATCTTTTATTTGATCCACATAAATGGTAATTTCAGGATTTTCCAAATTTACTTTTTTATCCTGAAGATTTTTTAAGATCAATTCACCTAGTAGTTTATTCTCCTGCTGAGAATTTTTTCTTTTTGACCTTACTGCAAACGTTTTAAAATTTTTGTTTTTCAATATTTTTATTATATCTAAGTAATCTTTAAATAAATATGCATCCAAACCTTCCAAGTCCATGGATGATATTATTATTAACTTTGTATCCTGCTCCTTGTAAATGAACTCACCTTCATTTTTTAAAAAATAATCCTTAAAGTATCTTATTTTCTTATGAAGCTCGTCTCTGTTCTTGAAATAAAATATCTTTGTAAACATGCTCACCTTATATGGCCTAAAGTAAATGATCCCATTATTATACCGCTCTTCGATGGGGATATTTCTATCCAAGAGCGGCTTTGCACTTCTGTTATTCCCCTTACTTGAAGGTATATTTTTCCAGATTCTGACTTGAAATCAATGGCACCATCCATTAAGTATGAAACCATCTGAATAGTATTCTCCTCATGAAGGCCCTTTTCCAAAAGATATAAAGAAACGGCGTTCTCCTTTTTTCTCTTTGTTGTAAATGGCTGCAAAAATTTAAGCACAGATTGTGAATCTGCAAATGTAAGTATTGTTGATAGTGTAAAGAATGCTAGCCTGTAATACCTTGCAATTCCTTTTATTTCCGAGATTATTTTTTCAATGGCTTCAGAAATACCGTTCAAATCAGTTTGAGAATCGAGGTATATCACACCTTCGACATTTGATTTTTCACCTATTGTCCTTGAATATGCATCTATGTATTTGACAAGACCTTTTTCTACATATGATTTCCAAGTCGGTAGAACATAGTTCATTTCTTCTTCAAAAAGTTCTACAGTTTTATCAATCAAAATGACAACAACAGGAACTCCTTTTTTTACACCCTCAGCTAGAAAAGAGTATACGAGCACTTCTTTTCCACTGTACGCCGGTCCCATTACTAGTATGTTAGAGCCTAAAGGAAAACCACCATATGTTAGATCATCAAGCCTTCTTGTTCCAGTTCTTACCTTTTCCTCCTTTATTTCCTTTATTATTTCCTCCTGTGCCATTGAAATTTCTTTATCAATTAGACCCTTCTCCTTAGCTTCAAGTTCCTTTGCTATTTCTTGCAAATACCTTTCCTTTTGCTTTAATTGCTCCTCCTTCCTTTTTACAAGTTCACTTAAATCCTCTATTTTGTGCTCCTGCTCCAATTTTTTAAGTTCTTCTATCTCAATTCTTTGATTCTCCATTTCTTTCATCTGTTCCTGAAGCTTCTTTTCCCTGAATAAAAGATCTTGCTCACGCCTTGAATATTCCTCTTCTTTGAATTTCATTGTTTGCTTAAAATCATTTAGAGCTTTATCCAATGTTTCAAGCTGTGTCCTTAACTGCTGATTTTCTACCTTTAATCTTTCGAGCTCTTTTTCTGTATCTACATCCTTTTTAAGAATTTCATTCCCTTGCGTGATCATTTCAATTAGGTTATTCAACCTATTTATCTCATTTTTTAATAAATTATTTTCTTCAAGAATATTTTGATACTTTATTTCATCTACTTCCATATTTCTAGAACTACTGTTTTTTAATTCTTCTTCCCTTATGGATAATTCTTTCAATTGCTTTTCAAGCAGTAATTCTTGCTCTTTTAATTTTAATTCGTATTCTGCCAGATTCTTTACTTTATCGCTTTGTGCAGAAATCCAGTCTTGCCATATTTCTTTTTGCATTTTCAATCTATTTTCTGCACTTTCCAATTCTATTTTTAACATTCTATTTTCTTCTATTATTTCTTTCAATTTAGTGAATATATCTTCATCTTTTATATTCAAAAGATCGGAAATTTCCTTAAGTTTTGCCTTATAATTAGATAGTTCAATTTTCGTCTTATTTATTTCTAAGAGAAGTTCTGTAATTCTATCTGAATATTCAGATATTTTTTCTATAATATTCTTTGCGTGCCTTAGATCACCTATTACTGTGATCTTTTGCAAAATTTTTGTATAAATTTCATTAAGGTTTGTCCTTATTCTTTCAGTATCCTCAAGTTTTTTTGATAATTCCTGAGTTTTTTGCTCTAAAATAGATGTCTGTTCATCTATCTTGCGCTTTATCTCCTCTAAATTTACAACACTCTCTGGAGAAATTTCAGCATTTAATTCCGAATTAATTTTTCCAATATCTTCCTTTTCACCTTTAATCCATTTTTCTATATTATCTATTTCACTTGAAATACTGGAATACTTTTCATCAATATTATCATTAAGGATGTTCAGGATAGAATTAGCAAGGAGTTTATCATACTCCTCCTTGGTATATTTTCTGCCACATTTTTTACATGTTAATGTTTCTTCGTCTATCTCTCCACCACAATCATTACAATTTACCATTTTCCTATTTAGAAGCTATTCTTAGAATATTATTGCCCCTCACAATCACAACACCCAATTTTCTAACAGTATCATTCATTCTTTCCTCTGTGTCATTTATTATTAAGTTCATATACTCATCGTAGCCTATTAAAACTCCTTCTAAAATTCTGCTGTCCTTCATAAGCATTGATATCCTTTTATTCATAAACTCTTCTATTACTTTTATTGGCATAGTCATATTTTTCACCTCAATTATTTGGAAATGGTCCCCTCTCATCAGAATCTGAATCTTCATCGTTAAAAACAATCTGCACAAGGTCCCTCATCAATGATTTTAGTTCTTCAACTTCCTTTCTTAGTCTTTCTACCTCCAAATTTAATTTTTCCACGTCATTGTTGTTCTTTTTCATCTAAACACATCCACCTTTATGGAATATTTTTTACCTTTATTTTAATGTTTCCGTACAAAGATGATATTTTTCTTGTCTCTTTCCTATTGCACCTTTCGCAGAAAAGATAATTGTCCATTTTGACCATAGGAGAACGGCATTTCATGCATAACCCTTTGATAACTCCCAGGGCAGGTTCAGCTGTTGTAAGCTGTATAGAAGGTTTGGATCTAATTACCTTTGCCCTTACTATGTCACCTATTCTAAACATTTTCCCTACTTCATCCACGTATCTATCAGATATTTTTGAAACATGGATTATGCCATCCTGCTTCCCGCCAACAATTTCTCTTTCTACACCTTCAATTGCAACTATAGTAACGAGAGCAAAATCATTGTATAGCTCAGAAACAACACCGTATACTACTTCACCAACCCTGATTATTGGTAGATTTGTTAAAGGTTTTATATTTATCGTCATATGCTTATCGTCAAAATGTAAAATTCCATAAAGTGAAGCATATATTTTACCGTTCACTTCAATTACATTCTGGCCTGGTACGTATTCTTCTATTGTTCCCAGAAATTCACCTGGTACTACCACCTTTTCCATTTTTTTACACCACCTTTACAACGAACAATGTTACTTCCATTTCCTTCATCTGTTCCCTATGAAACTTGAATGTGTAAGGCAAACTAAACTTATAATTTTTTTCCATAAGTATAGTACCTTTACCATCAAGTATTCTTATAAAATGCAACCTGGCTTTAGAATCATAAAGAATATAGAATTTATTAGAAATTTCTATTGACTTTTCTATGAATGGTAAATCAGCTCCCCTTAATTGATATCCAAATGGTGGATTTTCTATTATTGTATCAACTTTGATATTGAAATTACTTATATCCATATTCAAATATTCCAATTCAAGTATCAATTTTTCCGCATTTTTTCTAGCTATGTTTATCATTTCTTTATCAATATCTATACAGTAAACTTTTTTTGCACCAAGAATAGCTGCGCCTATGGCAAAAATACCATTACCACAGCCAAAATCAGCAACTATCTTATCTTTTATATCATCCATTGCTAAAAAAAGGATATCACTGGCTATATCTGAAGGTGTTGAATATTGTTCTAAAAGCACCTTAGGTTCACTAATCTTTTCAAGAGATGAAAGAATAAGCGAAAGATCCTTTTTATTTTTAATCTTCACCTTGAGACCTTAAATTATTTGCATCAAACATTCTAATAATTGATTTTGCATAATTATCAGATTCTTTTTTTGAATAACCTTTTCTTAGCATCAACTCAACTATTGATTTATATGCTCTCTGCCACTTCCATGTACTTCTGACATAGTATGTTTTTATAAGAACCTCCAAAATATCATTTTCCACTTCCATCTCAAAGTGTTCCTTGATCCTTGTTTTCCAAATTTTATAAATGAAACCTGGTATAATCACTGGCTCTGATTCTTTCTCATCTAAAGGCTCGTTCACAGAGCAGCTATATTTTTATTTTATAAAAATTTTTCTTAG
Source organism: Thermoplasmata archaeon (assembly GCA_023261755.1). Lineage (GTDB taxonomy): Archaea > Thermoplasmatota > Thermoplasmata > Thermoplasmatales > ARK-15 > ARK-15. The sequence goes on from JAGDXS010000029.1 coordinate 6,989, forward strand.
TTTCTGCCAAAATTTTTATTTTTGGATTAATTATTCTAAGCATGGAAAACTGGTTTGGAGAAAAACAGACGGATGATGTAATGCTTTCAATGAAATATGATAGAATACTATTCCATAAGAAATCTAAGTATCAGATGATAGATTTAATTGAAAATAAAACATATGGAAAGGTTTTATTCATAGACAATACATTTCAGCTTACAGAAAGGGACGAATTCATTTACCATGAAATGCTTGCACACATAGCTTTATTCTCAATAGAAAGACCAAAAAAGGTCCTTATAATTGGTGGTGGTGATGGTGGCCTTGCAAGGGAATGTTTGAAGCATGATATTGATGATCTTAAACTTGTTGAAATAGATGAGGATGTCGTAAATGTTTCAAAGAAATTTCTTCCATCTTTAAGTGTTTCTTTTAATGATAGTAAAATGAAAATATTCATAGATGATGGTGCAGAATTCATTAAAAATTCAAATGAAAAATTCGATGCAGTTCTTATAGATTCCACAGATCCTGTAGGACCTGCCGCTGTACTCTTTGAAACAGAATTTTATAATAATATTAAAAAAATTTTAAATAATGGGGGTATTGTTGGCACGCAATCTGGATCACCATTTATGTTCCCAGAACACCTAAAAAAAGCATATGGAAATATGAGAAAAATTTTCAATTTTGTTAAAGTATATACTGCAACGATACCTACATACCCAGGCGCCATATGGAGCTTTACATTCGCCTCTAGTAATGATATAATAAGAAAAAGAGAAGTTAATGTAAAAACAAAATATTATAATGAAAAAATACATGATTGCAATTGCAATCCGAAGTTCATTGATGATATTGTTCAATGAACCTTCCATTCCTTTTTCTTATCCTCCAGCATTTCTCGATGTCTTGGGCCTAGCTTATCAGCTAAGATTTCTAAATCTTTCAATTTTGATATGAATTTTGATTTACTGTCAGAATTCAAATATTTAAAAAATTCCCTCGATTTTTTTATTGTATCATATGTATAGTATAATCCAGCTAGGAAAATTGCAATTGATAAAACAAATATCCAATATATCCAATCACCCACGGCCTTGTTAAAGGTTGAAATAAAATCTGGTGAAGCACTAGAATCGAAAATACCATAAAATGAAAATACTAGAAATACCAATCCTAAAACAAGCAAAACTATAGATATGATAATTATGTATTCTCTCCAGCTCCTTAAATTCATGTTTCGAGGAAAATGAATACTTATATTTTATTTTTTTCACCAAATTTTTTTAAATATTCTATGAATTCATTGAAAGCCATTGATCTATGAGAAAAAGAATTTTTTTCCTTTATATCCATTTCCCCAAATGTTTTATCTGAATTATTTGGTTTAAATATTGGATCGTATCCAAAACCATTCACACCTTTCTCCTCTTCTATTATTTTCCCCTTCACGGAACCTTTGAAGAGGTGTGTTTCGTTTCCATCAAAATATCCTATAATTGCATAGAATTCAGCCGATCTATCCTCTATATTTTGCATTAATTTCAATATTCCTGAATTCTTTATTTTATTATGAACATATGATGAATAAGGTCCTGGAAAACCATTTAAGGATTTTATGTTCAACCCAGCGTCCTCAAGAAAAAATGGTTCTTCAACAATTTTTTTTACATATTCTACAGATTCATATACAATTTTCATTGGATCATCCGATTGTATTTCCATATATTCAATGTTTACCCAATCTAATTTTATGCCATATTCATAAAATTTTTCTTTGTATTCAAGATATTTATTTTTATTGTGTGTAACGATCTTCACGAATATCTCCTCCTTTTTTCAATATCCGATAACCTTTCAATTATTTCATCAGCATTTGGATTAATTTTTGTATATTCATTAAGAATGATATTAAAATCAATCAAATGCTGGCTGTGAGCACTTTTAAATGATTCTTTGAGAAGGTGCAAATCCGTACCCATATCCTCAATGGAAGCATCTATTTCACCCATTGAAAAATCTATGAAATATAACTTTTTTTCTTTTAATATTATATTGCTTGTTGTTAAATCACCATGCGACATCTTATTTTTATGCATTAATCCTATTGATCTACCGATTTCCCTGCAAATATTTTCTCTATCCGTCTCATTCAATGAATCATAAATCTTTTTTAAAACTTGGCCATTAACCTTTTCAATTTCTATTATAAAATCATTCATATCTATGTCTAAAATATATGGAACTAAAATACCAAACCTTTTCACTTCATTCAGAAGCTTTGATTCCTTTCTAGTTCTTTCTTTTCTTAGCATTAAATCAAGATCATTGATTCTATAAGATTTTCTAATTCTTATTTTCTTTATTGTTTCAAATCCTAGATAATTTGAATCTTCTATCTTTGCTTCAGCGCCAGGAAATTCTTTGTAATCTCTATAATGAATTTTTTCATTTACCCAAGATGCATCAATTGAGTCCGCCCTAAATTTTTGATCAACAATTGTATCTTCAATGCTCATCCTAATTCCACTTTCGTGCATTATTTTACCTAAATATCCTATCATAACACCATTATCTACGCAAAGGTCAGGTGGAGGAACATATATTTTTGTTCCCCTGTCTTTTCCCATTTCTTCGAACATTTCTTTTAATCTTTTATTTCTAGCCACGCCTCCTGCAAGCAACACCTCATCTTTATTTAAATGCGCTAATGCCCTTTCAGTCACTTCTGCCATCATAGCAAAAACTGTTTCCTGCAATGAATAAGATAAATCTTCTATGCTTGCACCATTCTTGCTATAAGATAATATTGCAGTAAGTATACCTGAAAATGAAACATCCATGCCCTTAATTGAATAAGGTAACTGATAAAATTTTGTTCCCTTCCTTGCTAATTCCTCAATCTTTGGACCACCTGGAAAAGGTATGCCAAGTTCCCTTGCAAATTTGTCAAGAAGATTTCCTATACCTATATCAAGTGTTTCACCAAATACTCTGTATCTACCATTGGAATAAGAAATAATTTGTGTATTGCCCCCAGAAAGATATGTCATAATTGGATCCTCTGCACCTGTGGTCATCTTTCCTATTTCCAAATGTGCTATACTATGGTTGACACCGATGACAGGAATATTCAACCTCAAAGAGATTGTTCTAGCTGCTGTGGCTACTGTTCTTAAACAAGGTCCTAATCCCGGACCTTTTGAAAATGAAACAAGATCTATTTCTTTCAAAGATAAATTTGCCTTTTCTAGAGCTTCATTAAGAGCGGGAATAAATTCCTCAGAATGATGAATTGCTGCCTCTCTTGGATGAATGCCACCTTCCTTGGGTACAAACATTTTAATTACATTCGCCAAAATTTTTTTATCATCTAGGATTCCTATACCAAGTGTGTGAGCAGTTCCTTCAATACCTAAAACTATCATTGATAGGGATGATTTATTCACTTTTAAAAATGTTTCTAATATGTTCTGAAATTTTTCAAAAATACTGTTTAATCAAAAGGTTTATTTATTATTATTTGAATTACCCTTAAAGGCCGTGGTAGCTCAGCAGGGAGAGCGCCAGACTGAAGATCTGGAGGCCGCCGGTTCAATCCCGGCCCACGGCACTAATTAAAAAAATCATTTATAAAATTTAAATGGTGAAATATAATCACCATACTTTTCCTTTGCCTCTATCAATCTATTCCTTTCCGAATCAAGCTCATCAAATATTTCTTTTGGCGTTGTTTTTATATCCTCGTATATCTTTCTTATCCTTTTGTTTTTTTCAAGGAGCTCAGGCACTCTCAATGTAAACTGCTTTTCATAATCCTCTTTCTTGTATTCCTTATTTAGGACTTTTTTAAATATGGGTATGAGGTCCTCGTATTTTGGTATAAATCCTATGGGTGTTTCTATTGCGCCAATATCATTATGTACTCTAAGTTCCATCCACTTTAACCATGCAGCTTTATCCGTCTTTTCATTTAGGAATTTTCCATCCTTTTCTCTAAGGAAATAGTTTACTGCAAATATTTTAGGTATTTTTTTCAATTTCTTCTGGAATGAAATGTAATTCTGAAGATATTTCCCAAGATCTACAGATAAAAATTCCATTATTGACATTGCATTGAAAGTCCTAACTCCTTCTTTGCCGAGAGATGCTGCAGTGGTTTCACTTTCTATGGAAGCACCTTTCATTACACCATAATTCCATGAAAATGCTTCGCAAAGGGGTGGCCATGTATCACTGTCTCTTCCACCAAATATTATGCCTCCTATTTCAACACCATTTTTGCTTTCCAATGCATTTTTATCCAAATTTGGGAATGATTCTAGCCTTACAGTAAATCTTGCATTCTTGTGTGAAGGAGGTATTTCTTTTCCTTCCTTGTCTTTTTTTCCTTTCCACCATTCACCACTGTGGTTTTCTCCTTTCTCAGGAATAGGAATTCCCATACCATTCCAGTATGGTTTTCCTTCTGATACGAGAATATTTGAAAATATTATTTCTGAATCACTGTAGAGAACGTCCCAGATAATTGGATCATCATTTTTGTTTATTCCATCTATTATACCAAAAACACCATTTTCTATGTTTATTGCCCTGGGAATTCCTTCAAGAGGTTTTATGAATACTAAATCATCACCAACTAGATTTTCACCAGGCACCATACAAGTGGATGTCTTCCCGCACATGGATGGAAACGCACCTGTGAAATATGTAATTCTTCCGTTTGGGCCATTAACACCCATTAGGAACATATGTTCTGAAAGCCATCCTTCATTCAAAGCCTTGCTAATTGTAATTCTAAACCCTGGTTTTTTAAGGCCTACAGAATTTCCAGCATATTGAGTATTAACAGCATAGCCCGTATTTGTTTCTAGGTCAAAATAAATTCTTCTATTTTTTAAATTTTTGCTTGTTTTCCTTTCATCAAGTTCTCCTTGAGAATGAATAAATTTAAGGAATTTCACATTACTATTTTTTACGAAATTTTCATACGCATTTCTGTATAGCATTAATTCACTATGCATCACATATGATGAATCTGTAAGCTGTACAGCAAATTCAGAAAATGGGGATTCCTTTGGACCAAGGGAGAAAAATCCTATAAACATGGTCCTCCCGACCATTTGGTCCTTCATTAATGAATGTATTTCAGCAATGCCTTCATCTCGCTGCATTACGTTTAAAAATGGTAGATCTATCTTTTCCTTAAGCAAAATTTTTGTATTTTCTTTATCCCTGGCCTGATCATAATAATTGTCAAAATGGTATGTATGTTCTTTTTTTTCCAAATTCCTCTCTTCTCCCTCTTCAAGTGCCATATTCTTTACAAACTCTGAATCTTTTTCACTCCCTGTAACGACAAAAATCTTTTCTGGGTTCAGAATTTCCGTGTACCTAGCTATGAATTCAAAAAGGTCCTTGTTATTTATTTTTTCTAATTTATTGATCTCTCCTTCATCAAATTTTTTTTTGAGTTTATTTAAAAGATCATTCATAGTTAGATTAAGAAAAAAGAGTTAAAAAATCTTTTTTTATTTGATATATATTTATGAAAAAATCAAAAATTTATAAAAATTTTAATTTTTTTAAGAAAAATTAAAATTTATTCAATAAAAAATGATGGGAAAAGATATATTGGAGATTACAATTAATCAAATATGGCTTCCAAGAGAGGTTTGTTCGGAACAAATGGAATAAGGGGAATTATTAACGCAGATCTTAACATTGATTTTATCTCCAGCGTTACTAAAGCTATTGCAACTTTTATTGGTCAAGGAAATATTGTTGTTTTAGGCCAGGATAATAGGTTATCCGGAAACATGGTTAAAATGAATGTTATTTCTGTTTTACTTTCAGGTGGAATAAATGTCTTTGATGCAGGAGTATTACCAACGCCTTCTTTACAATACTTATCAAAGAGAACTGGTTATTTTGGAATTATGATTACAGCAAGCCATAATCCACCTGAATATAATGGAATAAAATGCATTGATAATGATGGTACCGAACTGGATGAATCAAAGGAAAATATGATTGAAGAAATTTTTTTTGAGAAGAAATTTTTAAATTCCTCTTGGAAGACCTTGGGAAATTATTATAAAATTGAAAATGCGAATGATGAATATGTTAAAAAAATCCTAAGCATAGTTGATAAGGATTCAATTAGAAATTCAAATTTAAAGGTAATCCTTGATTGTTCAAATGGCCCATCATATTTAACTTCACCTGAAATTTTGAGGAACTTAAATATTAAGTTTACAACAATCAATTGTAACCCTGATAGATATTTTTCTGGACATAATCCTGAACCGAGGGAGGAAAATTTAGGAGATTTGATGAAATTTACAAAAAATAATTTCGATTTGGGCATTGCACATGATGGTGATGCAGATAGGGTAGTATTCATAGATAATAATGGTAATTTTATTCCTGGGGATAAGATTCTAGCACTTCTATCTAAGTATATTTTAAAAAAGAGAAGGGGAATAATAGTTCTTCCTGTAAGTGCTTCTCAGGCCATAGAGGAAATTGTTTCAAAAGAAGGTGGAAAAGTTGTTTATACAAAAGTAGGTGCACCAATTATTGCAAGGAAGATGATTGAACTCGATGCAATTTTTGGTGGTGAAGACAATGGTGGTCTTATTTTCCCTGAGATTCAATACTGCAGGGACGGTGCCATGGGCATGGCAAAAATTCTAGAAATCATGGCTAATAACAAAAAAAGTATCACAGATCTTTTAAATGAATTACCAGAATATTATGTAAAAAAAGGGTCAGTGAAAGTTAAAAAAGAAAATATGAAAAAAATAATGGACATTTTAAAATCAATTTCCAAGGGCGATAAAATTATAGAGATTGATGGTATAAAAATCTATGAGGGAGATTCGTGGGTACTTGTTAGACCATCAGGTACTGAACCGATAATTAGAGTATATTCTGAATCAAGAGATAAAGATTCAGCAGAAAAAATTTTCAAAAAATATATTGATTTGGTCAATTCAATCTCTAAGGAGATTTCATGATTTCATCAATTGGTGGAAATGATTTAGGTATTTTTCCATTTTCAACAACTATTGATGCTATTTTCATTCCAATTAGACAGGATTTTTTAAAATTGATTTTATTTTTTATTCCAAGATAAAAGCCTGCCCTGAATGAATCACCTGCACCTATAGTTTCCTTTGCTTTTACTTTGTATGCATCCAGGTTGAATTTTTCACCTTTTTTTATTCCCATGCATCCATTTTCTCCTAAAGTTACAATAATATTTTCAGCATATTTTGTAATGTCATCATGGAGAATTTCTTTAGCCTTTTCATATTCTCTTTCATTGAAGAAAACGTATTTTGAACCTTCAAGCATTGCAATTAAATTTTCTTTTGTGTATCTGTATTCAATTTCCTGGCCAGGATCGAACGCTGTTTCTTTATCTATAATACTTTTTATTTTAATATACTCTTCAGGATCACCAGTGCCAAAGTGTACAATTCTTCCAGAGGGAAAATTTTTGTAATTTAAACCATGATCTCCCATCGGTCCTTGGTCTATAAAAGCTAACTGTTTCTTAAAATCACTCACAATTATACAAATTGGAGAAAATTTATATTTGGTATCAATTAAAATGTTTTCAATGCTTACACCTTTTTCCTTAAGCTCGAGTATAAATTCCTTTGGAAAATCTTTACCTACTTTTGAAAATATTTCATTATCAATACCGAGCAATGCAGCGGCTAATGAAATGTTTCTTGCCGTCCCACCCGGTCTTAAAATTGTTGCATTGGTTAAAATAGATCCTTCATCTGGAATCCTAGGGACATTAAGAATAAAATCAATATTTAAGTGACCGAAAACAGATAAAAACATTCTATTTCCACCTCGTTACTATTGTTTCTCTATCAAATATTTTTACAGTTATCCTGAACAATAAAAAGTCACCTATAATTACAATTGCTGTAAGCAATAAAAGAAGAATTGATTCGATGGAATATATTAACATGCTAAGGAAAAATACCACAAGTATAGGAATTAATATAATTGCTGAGAATTGCTGTGAAGATCTTGGATCTACAGCCTTGGATGAAAAAAGTAATGTAAGAAGGACCATTAAAATTGTTGAAAACGGAATGAAAAGAAATACCACTATTGCCCATGAAATATTGGGATAGATGATGTAATTAAAATGAATGGAAATTAAATCTGAGAAAATTGAATATATTGCAATGACAACATATGTTATTCCTAATGTAGGAAATAGTGGAGCAAGTAACTTTCCAAGAAAAAATTCTCTATCGTCTATAGGTGTTGCGAGAATAGGTTCAATTGTTTTTTGCTGTTTTTCCCCCACAACACTGTAGGATGAAATTGTAGAAGCAAGCGATAAGGGAACTATTGAAAGAAAAATTAAGTAATTCATTGAAAGATAATAAAAGATCTTACCATTAGAGCTATAAGGAACAGCCTTCAATGTATTATTAAAATAATCTGGTATATTTGAACTTGATCCTAAATTTAAATAGGAAAAATATAAAATAAATAAAAGTATAGATAAAAATAAAACAGGGAATATTATCATAGAATATTTTACTGTTCTAAGGGTCATTATTTCTCTAAGATCCTTATGATATATTATAGAAACATTTTTCATGTTCATTTTACCATCTCCAGATATATTTCCTCGAGTGAATGGTTTTCTCTATATACATAGGAAACATCTATACCTGAATTTATTAAATTCTTAATCAATGATGATATACTTTTCTCATAATCCATAATAATTTTATTACCTTCAATTTTAAAATTAATTCCCATCGTTGATAGGATATTTTTCACCTTTTCAGGTTCATTTTCAAATTCTACAACTATTCTATTTCCAAAAATTTTTGATTTTAATTCATCTGGTCTTCCTATTTCAATTATTTCTCTATTCAGAATTGCTACTCTATCACAAACCTCCTCTGCTTCAAAAAGATTGTGCGTACTTAAAAAAATTGTCTTGCCCTGTTTTTTTAAGTCCTTAATAAATGTCTTAACAATATTTGATGTTTCAGGGTCAAGAGATGCAGTAGGCTCATCTAAATAAATGTACTCGGGATCATGAATAATAGCCCTAATTAATGAGAGCTTTTGCTTCATTCCCTTGGAAAAGGCACCTACTGGTATACTCCTATGATCCCACAAATTGAATAATTTAAAATAATATTCAATCTTGGATTTAATATCATTATCATTTAAACCATAAAGCTTAGAAAAAAATTTGATGTTCTCAATAGCATTAAATCTTTCATAAAATCCAGGATTCTCAGTTAAAAGACCACTTTTACTCCTTATTAATTTTTTATTATGCTTTAAATCAATACGATCTATGAAAATTTCTCCTGATGTGGGCTCTATAATCCCTGTTAATATTCTAATGGTAGTGGTTTTTCCTGCCCCGTTTGGGCCCAAATATCCAAATATCTCACCTTTGTTAATATTGAAATTAATATTCTTCAGGACAGTAATTTCACCAAATTTTTTTTCAACATTGATTACTTCAATCATTTTGTTCATTTAATTTTAATTTAAATTTAAATCTTTTCTTTTTAAAAAAACAAAGTTTAATAATATGATAAGTTTCTTATTAATCCTTAATGGATGGTTTCTTGTTAACAGAAAATGGAAAAGTATTTGAAGGAAAGCTTTTAGGATCTCATTTTCCCCGTACAGGTGAACTCGTTTTTACAACGTCAATGCAAGGATATACCGAAAGTGTGACAGACCCTTCTTATGCCGGCCAAATTTTAATTTTTTCATTTCCTTTGATCGGAAATTATGGTTTTTATCCAGAACACATGGAATCTTCAAATATTTGGGTAAATGGAGTAATTGCTCTTGAAATCTACGAAAACAGCAATTTTATAAATTTCCTTAAAATGAACAATGTTCCGGTACTTACAGGAATAGATACAAGAGCACTAATTAGAGA